>CAZCXP010000008.1:2192-33014 GCA_964502665.1 uncultured Dehalococcoidia bacterium
CAATGAGGATAGTATCAAAGCTCTTGGAGAGTGTTTCTATCGTCCCCCGCAGAAGGTCGTTGACCGGGCAATAGCAGCCCAGTGTTTCGGTGCGTCCCATGGCCAGCAGGGCGAAGTCATCCATCTCATTGAGGGCCTCCAAAGCCATATAGTCAAGCATGTCAACTAGCTGAATCCTCTCTTCCTTTCTGCCCCTTCTGGCGGTCTTGATTATCTCCTCGCGAACCTGGCCCATGGTCCGTCTGACGTTTACGCCAAGGGCGCTGGGCAGGCCCATAGCCGGATCAGCGTCAATCAGCAGCAGCTTGCCAGCCTTGCCGCCCTCAAGAAGAACCCTGGTCATCATAGCTGTGAACGTGGTCTTACCCACGCCCCCCTTGCCACATACAGCGAGCAGCCTCTTGCCGGGGGTAGCAGATTCAGGCATCAGTAGCTCCAGTCGGCATATCTTTGTTGCTAGTTATCGACCCCTTCGGCCTTTCTGGTCTTCTTCTTACGAACGGTGATCACTTCCCTGATTTGGTCACATACAGCCTTATCGGCGCAAGAGTTGCAGTCCCAGCCCAGGGTGCACTCGAGAACGTCATAGCCTCTAGCCAGCCATGTTTCCCTCACAATATCCCTGTCTATCTTCCGAACCTGCTGGGCGATCTCATCCAGACGTTGCACGTCTTCTTTGCTCGAGGTGACAAAGAGGACTTCCATAGCCTGCACCTTGGGCACCTCCGATTTGAAGATGGCCATCAGCGCTTTGCCCAGGATGTAGAAGTCGAAACCTTTACCCGCAGCGTCCTTGCCCACCCTGCCCCACATGCGCTCAGGTGTGCTCTTGATCATATACCCTTCCACCTGGTCGGAGATGTATTGGCTCTGTTCGAGCGCCGAATGCTCTTGCTCGCCGAGCTCTTTTCCTGCCACCATCAAGACCTGGCCGAACGGCAGGCTGGCTCCGGGCGTCTCCTGAATATCTGGGCCGATAAGGGTAATTTTGCCGTCTCTGATCAGTGACGGGTTATCTGTCCACAGGAGAAAGGCGCAGGAACCCGCGTCAGGGCTCCCAAGCTCGACGAAGGTATCTCCGCGGAGTATTATACCTGAGCTGGCCCGGGGCCCCACCCGAACGGGCAGTCCTTGCAGCAGTTCGCTGACCGCCGCCGGGCTATCGAACTCTCTGAATTGCCCGCCCCTTTCCCGTATTTCCTCCACGTATTCGGCCACCTTTTTCACATATGCATCAAAGACCGACACAATCCGCTTCCTTCCCAAAAGCTCGGGGTTATCCAGGTTGTTTGGTGATCTTGTCTGTCATTCTGAGCGGAAGACCCGACTAGAGCGAAGGAGCAAGTCCGTGTCGTTGCGAGCGAAGCGAAGCAATCTCAATCCCATAGCTGTTTTGGAGATTGCTTCGTCGCCCCTTCGGCTGGCTCAGGGCTCCTCGCAATGACGCCCAAGGCCCCTTACCATCGCTGAGGGCGACAGAAGAGTACAGGCTCTCAGTTCAATCAGGCCTCGGGGCCTAGCCCGTCCCGCGAGCGAATCGACTCAGGGTTGTGCGTTTACTCTCTCCTCAGCTATGAGCGCCGCGCCTACTGCCCCTGCGATTTGGGGATCCTGGGGCAGCTTGCTTACGCTCACCCCTAGTTTCTCCTCCAGTGCTTTGGCCAGGCCCCCGTTTTTGGCACATCCGCCCGTCAGAGCCACGTCCTCCACAAGGCCTACCTTCCTCACCATGGAATTCAACCTACCCGCTATTGAGTTGTGGAGGCCGGCAGCAATATCGACCAAGTCCACGCCCTCGTTGACCAGGGTTATGACTTCCGATTCGGCAAACACGCTGCACTGGCTTGTAATCGTGGCAGGATGATTTGCCTGAAGGGACAGCGATGAGAGCCCTTCAAGACCACAGTCGAGCGCCCTGGCCATAGCCTCGAAAAACCTTCCCGTCCCCGCAGCACATCTGTCGTTCATAACAAACTCGAGAACCTTGCCCTTATCGTCCAAGGACATGACCTTGCAGTCCTGTCCGCCGATGTCGACCACCGTCCTCACCGTGGGCGACATCCAGTGAGCACCATGGGCATGACAGGTTATCTCCGAAATATTCTCGTTGGCGAAAGGCACCTTGAGCCGACCATAGCCCGTGCCCACAATGTAATCAAGGTCCTCGATCGACGACAGGCTCGCCTTCTCTATGGCCTCATCCATGACCAACCGCGCCGTCACCTCAGGCTTGGTAGTAGATGGTATTATGACGTAGGAGACGATTTCTCCGTCTTTCATTACGACTGCCTTGCCGGTGGCAGAACCTACGTCACAGCCTCCGACAATCACGTTAGCGCCTTCCTCTGTTTTGTCACTGCGCCTACTCACAACGCCGATGCCCGCCTCTAGCCGAGCCCCATGGCTCTGAAGAACTGGGAAAGCTTGTCCTTGACCTGGTCGGGCGTCGAGTATCTCTTGTCGAACAGGTCAAGCCCCAGATGCACGAACGGCACATTGAGGTCTCGGCAGGTCTCCCTCATGATGCCAACGCTTGCAGACCCGTCCTTGTGTCCCATGTGGCCGGGCCAGATGACGACGTCTATCTTGTAGTCTTTGACTACTCGAGCGATGTCGCCGGCAAAGTTGTCGGCCACGCCTCGTGCCTGTCGTACCATCGGCGAGTCGAAAAGGTTCCTCTTAGCCAGGTCCTTCCACATCTGCTCTTCGTTGGAGGTATCGATCATGGTATAGGGATAGTTGCCGAACATGTCCATGACCAAGACCGCCCCCCACTCCTCCTCCAGCCACGGCAGGAACTCGAAGACCCAGCCATAGGGCAGAAGGTCAAACCAGAACAGCCTTATCTTCTCCTCAGGCACAGGGCCCACCCCATTCTTCACGTTTTGCTCGGCCATCTCAACCAGCTTCTTGAACCAATCGACGCCCCGCGCCGTGCCTGCCTCGTAGACCCAGGCTTGGGAGAAGCACTGCGGAGCTCCAATGCCCCAGCCGTGAGGACTGGGCACGTTGCGTCGCAACTGGTTGTACTCGTCCCACAGCGCAAACATCTGATTGGAGTATTTCAGGGACTCCTTCAGCCTGTCAATGTCCAGCTTCCTGCCGGTATGCTTCTCAATGAACTTCACCATCTTCCGCAGCTCGGCGCCGAAGTAGCTCAGGCTCCGCTCGTCCATGTAGTACGGCGGGTCGCAGCCGAACATCGGGATATTGCGCCAGCGTTCATTACGCACGATTACTTCGTGAAGCAATGGGGCGCCGTCGCAGGGGAAGAGCAAGTTGAGGGCGCAGGTGGGCAGGGGCGACAGGTTGGCCTCGACGTAGTATATTGACAGCCTGATGGCAGTGCAAAGGTCGCTTCCCAGGCCCATCTCCTCGGCAGCGTCAACATCATCGAGGATATATGGCACCGAGGATGCCAGGAACGGAGTCTGCATGACCATATAGTAGGGCAGGTCCATTGCCGTGTATATCTCAGGTGCCAGACAGTAGTAGCTGGCTAGGAACGGCTTGTTGTTTTCAACGGCATCGAGTATTCTGCCATACATGTTCAGGAGGGAGTCAAGCGTCTTCGTCTGAAGCTGCATTTCCGGGATCTCGCTCATCGCCAGAGTCTGCTCGCGGAGAAACTCGAACCACTGCTGCTCCGATATGTAGCGTGCCAACTCGGGGTGCTTGTCTACCAGTGCCACTGCTTACCTCCCCATCGTTTCTAGGAACGCCTGGACGCGTGTTCTCAACTGGCCGATGCCGCTTGTGAGGTACTCCCTGTCCAGCTTCAAGAAGGGGATGTTGACTGCCTTGAGGTCCTGGCCCAGCATGTAGTGTTCCACCAGCCATGAGTCGCAGAACATCAGCCTCTCACCGATAACGCCGTCGCAGTTGAACTCGCGGCACATGTCGATCACGTACTGCGCCCGGTTGTCGTGCTCGCCATACATTCGGGGACACGAGGGACGGTCTGCCAAGTAGTACTGGGCTAGGGCCGCAATGGGATCGCTTGCGTTTTCGTCAACCTCGACCCACATGAGCCTGCTGCCGAAGCAGGTCGAATCGGTGACGACGAGACCTCCCTGGTCCTCGATGACTTTTATATAGGCCGGGTCGTCGAGGATGCCGCCCACTATCAGCAGGCGCGCCCGGTGAGTCCCCGGACCCTCTGATCCGCTCAGTTCGTCCAGCAGTTCCCGCAGCATCTCGTTGTACTGCTCCTTGGGCATGGCGGTCCCGGCAACCATGACGGCCAGCGTCTCGGCCCCCGTAATCGGCGGTTTCTCCTGCTTCCTCAGCTCGTAGAGTTGCTTCTGCAGCCGCCGTGTTTCGTTGTGGAGCTTTATCGCTTTCCACAGGCCATCATCTGTGATCTCCACGCCGAAGTGCTTCTCGACCTTTTCCTTGAGCATGGCCAGTTCGTCGGTGTACCAACCCACCTGGTCTGGGCCCGTCTTTCGGGGAAGGCTCATGACCTCAAGGAAATCTACGGGTACGAAGCGTTTCCAGTTGTCGTAGATGCGGCGCACGTGGTCGCAGCTATTGACGCATATAACTCCATCAAGGAACTTGAATTCCCCGATAAGCGCCAGATTGAAGCAGTGGCGGGGGAAGCTGCAGTTGATGCTGCTGTAGAAGGCGTCCGACTCCTCAGTGCTGGTGCTGCCCGTCGCCCTCATCCGGAAGGGAACCATACCGGCAGCCGTGACCATCTCCTCCGGCACAGTGGAACAGAAGTATCCCACGACCTTGCCCCCTTTGTCCTTCCAGCTCTGCAGCACCGGGTTAACGAGCGTCTTGGCCGCTTCGCTAAACCGTTGAAATGCCACGGACTTTATCTTGGTCTCCAATGCTCATACCTCCCTTCAGGAGATTCCGCTTGGGGTTCGCTATCCAGTTTTCCCGTTTCGGTGTCTACCCTGAGACGTGTTTACGTGAAGCTGCAAATGGGTACTCTAGTTTTATTATACTATATATTCGAGTAACCAATTACCCTACGCGTTGGACTAACGAATTCTATGACTCCAGTTCAGCTTCGAGGGTTCTCAGGTGAAAGGGTGTGCTACCAAGGCTCAGCTCGAAGGCTTTGGCCCGCCGGAAGTAGAAATGAAGGTCGTAGTCCCTGTCGACCCCGACACCGCCGTGTAGTTGCTGGGCGCTGGCTGCAACCCGCTGGCAGGCGATGTTGCTGAAAGCCTTGGCGATTGCCACTTCGCGGCCGGCAGAGAGGCCTTCGCTCAAGCGCCACACCGCTTGATATGTGGTCCAGCGAGCGCCCTGGACATCGACGAACATGTCGGCCAGTCGATGCTGTACGGCCTGAAACGCACCGATGGGTCGGTCGAACTGTATCCGTGTCTTGGTATGTTCGGCTGTCAATTCCAGCTCTTGCTGCGCCCCGCCGACCATCACCGCACATTGAATCGCGGTGGCCTTTCTCAGAATGGCTTTGACCATGGGCAAGCCCTCGTGCAGGCTTCCCAGGATGTCACTGTCTGAAACAGAGACCTTGTCCAACACCACCTCGAACTGTTTGTCGGCGGCGATCGTAACGAGCGGGGTTAGGTTTGTGCCTGCGGTCTTGGCGTCAACTATGAATACGGTAAGGCTCTTATCCTCGCCGGGGGCTCCCTCCGTTCTCGCCACCACCAGCATATAGTCAGCGATGTGGGCGTAAGGGACGAAAAGCTTGGTGCCGGTGATCACATATCCGCCATCTTGTGACTCGGCGCGGGTAGCGATGAACGCCGGTCCCTCGTTTACCTCCGGCTCAGCCATCGCCATCGTCATTATCAGTTCGCCGGCCGCAACCCTGGGCAGCAGCGCCTCTCTCTGTCCATCGGTACCAAATTCGAGGATGGGGAGTGCTCCCAGAGCCATAGTGCTAAACATGGGGCCTGGCACTGCTGCACGGCCAAACTCCTCGAATAGCACCGCCATGTCGAGCAGGCTGAACCCGGCTCCGCCATACTCCTCTGGCAGTGCCAGCCCCATCCACCCTAGCTCTGCCATCCTCTTCCATAGTCCAGGGGAATAGCCTAAGTCACCGGCCTCGATCTCTCTGACCAGCGACTTTGGGCATTCTGAGCTCAGGAAATCACGCGCTGACTTCCGCAGCATCTCCTGCTCTTCACTGAGGGCGAAGTCCATGTCTAGCCCACCTTTCTGAACTTGGGAAGGGTCAGGCCTTCGGCTATATCGTCGAAGACCACCTCGACCGGCATACCGATGGATATCTCATGGGGCTTTATATCAACCATGTTGCTGACAAGCCGCACCCCTTCGTCCATTTCCACCAGCACCACGGAATAGGGCGCTTTGAAGCTAGGATGCGGTGACTCCAAATAGGTGACCCAGCTATACACGGTTCCCTTCCCCGTGGAGCGAGCCCACTCCTTTTCCAGGGAACGGCACTTGGGGCAAACCGGCCTTGGTGGGTGAAGCCAGGTGCCGCATTCCTTGCATCTCTGGAAAACCAGTTCGTGCCTCCCGATGCCTTCCCAGAAACCCATATTGTCCCAAAGGAGGGGAGGCATGGGTACCGGATGTTCGCTATCATAGACCATGCTCATGACTTACCTCCCAGAATGAGACCACTTGCCGGGCCACCTGCCCCGGAGGCAACGAACACAAGCTCGGCATCCTTCACCTGCGCTGTGGACGTGCCCCTTATCTGGCGCACGGCTTCAATGAGATGGTTCATGCCGTGAAGGTGTCCCTCGCCAAGTGAACCACCGGAGGTGTTGAGGGGTAGCTCGCCTCCCAACCTGATGCGGTCTCCCCCTTTACAGAAGTCAGTGCCTCCGCCTCGTTCGCAGAAGCCCAGTTCCTCCAATTGCATGGGAACGAAAGGACCGTAGGAGTCGTCGAGTTGAACACAGTTGATATCCTTGGGGGCAACACCAGCCATGGCGAAGGTTCTACTTCCCACCTTGCCCATTTCGGGAAGCCCAGAGAGCAACGGCCGATAGTAGCTGGTCAATTCCTCGGTTTCAGCGAGCATGTGTTGGGCAGCACCGAGCACGTAGGCCGGTCGCTGCCTGAGGTCCTTGGCTCTCTCCGTGGTGGTGACGACCAGTGCGGCAGCAGCGTCAGCTTCCTCATAGTAGTCCATACGCCGAAGCGGCTCGACAACCATCTCAGATTTCAGGTAGTCTTCCAAGGTTATCGGCTTGTCGTGGAACATGCCGTTGGGGTTCCTCGCGCCGTGTTCCCTGCATACTATCGGCACCCAACCGAACTGGTCGCCGTTCACCCCGAACTCATGGATATACCTGCGCACAATCATGGCAACCCGTCCTGCGTCTGACATGTGGCCGAAAGGGGCATGGAAGGTCCACTGCAGCAAATCGGATGTGGACATCTGCCCCGAGCCGCGCATGCTAGCTATCATCCGCCGTTTGGACGATCCGTTTACGGCCCTGTAAACGACGATGTAGTTGGCTGCCCCCGCAGCCACTCCCATGGCGGCACGCATGATCATCGCGCTGGGCGCTGCTCCCCACCGGCATTCGCCGAAATAGGTCAGATTGCCCATTCCCATTGAGCTTGTAACGGCATGCTCATCGGTGGCATCATCGGTCTGCTTCACCAGGCCATCGACATCCTCCGGCGTCAATCCAGCGTCATCCAGGGCTGCTCCTATACACTGGCAAGCCATGTACAGCTCAGTGCGCTGGGAATCCTTGGAGAAGTCGGTGATTCCGATACCGACGATGGCCGCCCTGTTCTTGGTGCTATTCATTGCAGTCCTCTCACCTCGGTTAGACCTCTCTTCTCTTGAACTTGGGAAGGGTCAAGTCATCGGCTACGTCGTCAAAGACCACTTCCACCGGCATCCCGACGTATACCTCCTCCGGCTTCACATCGTGCAGATTGCTGATCATTCGCACCCCCTCCGACATCTCCACGACCACCACAGTGTAGGGGACCTTTATCCCCGGGTATGCAGCATTGGCGTAGACGAAGTTGACCCAGCTATATACTATCCCCTTACCCATGGAAGGGACCCACTCTTTTTCCATGGAGTTGCACCTGGGGCACATTGGCCGTGGCCGGTGCACGAGCAAGCCGCAGTCTTTACACCTCTGGAAGACGAGCTTGTGCTGCTTTGCGGCCTCCCAGAATCCCTGGTTGTCCAAATCGACACGGGGGCGCAGCAATGGAATTCCCGGAATGTATTCCATAACCATCTCTTACCTCCTCAGAAGGATGGCGCTGGTGGGAACACCCAGCCCTCCCGTTACCAGACTCAGTTCAGCGTCTTCTACCTGGGATGTGGAGGTACCCCTTATCTGTCGCACTCCCTCTGCGATTAGATTCATGCCGTGGATGTAGGCCTCCGACAGGTGACCGCCCGAGGTATTGCACGGAATATCACCTCCCAACCTGATGCGGTCGCCTCCCTCACAGAAAGCTGCCCCTTCACCGACTCCGCAGAAATCGTACTCCTCAAGCTGCATGGGAATCAGGGGGGTAAAGGCATCGTAGAACTGGGCTACATCGATGTCCTTGGGTGATACCCCCGATACCCGCCACAGCTCCTCGGCGGCATACCATGACTCTGGAAGCCCTGAGATTCGGGGGCGGTAGACGCTTGTCATCAGTTCACCCTGGGTGGCTATACCCTGCGTCGCCCCGAGGATGATGGCGGGCGTCTGCTTGAGGTCTTTGGCCCTTTCTGTGCTGGTTACGATTATTGCCACTGCACCATCGGTATCGAGGCAGCAATCGAACAGGCGAAGAGGTTCAACAATCATCCTGGCATTGTGATAGTCTTCCATTGTCAATGGCCTGCCGTAGAACATCGCCTTCGGGTTCCGGCACGCATGTTCTCTGCAGACAATGGCGACCCATCCCAGCTGCTCGCTGGTAGCTCCAAACTCGTGCATATACCTGGTGGTGAACATGGCTACCCAGGATGGCGGGGTCGCGAAGCCGTAGGGCATGATGGACCCGAAGTGGTCATTGGGGGAAACCATGACCTGCTCGACCCCTGGGACGCGGCCATAGCGGCGCCCTGAGCGCTCGTTCATACCCCGGTAGCAAACTACATAGCTGGCTGCACCTGTGGCTACTGCCGTTGCTGCATGCAGGATTGTGGCGCAGGAAGCCCCACCGCCCCAGCCGCACTCACCAAAGTAATTCAGGTCGGGGATGCCCAGAGCGCTGACAATGTGCATCTCATCGGTGTAGTCCATGGCAAACTTAACCAGGCCATCGATATCCTCTATCTTCAGCCCCGCATCCTCAACTGCGTCCCTTATGGCTTCACAGGCCATCTGACACTCGCTTCTCGCGGAATCCTTGGAGAACTCGGTTGCCCCTATGCCTACAAGGGCAACATTGTTCCTGATCTTGTAATCCTCGACTCTCGGCCTTACCGTCGTCCTGTATCTTCTGGCGAGGTACTGGTCGAACATATGCACGCCTCCTTAGCCCTTGGTAGGCAAAGCCATGGTAGCGGTTCCCCAGGCATGCGGCCCCATAGCCACCGAAAGATTGAAGTCGACGTCTACCAGATGCTGATCTCCCTCTGTGTATTTCCTGGCTATCTTGCCGGTGCTTGTCAGGGTGTCCCCGGGAAAAACGGTAGCGCCCAGCCTGATCGTGATCTTCTTCAGTTCGCCTTCAGGGCCACTCCAGTCAGTTAGATACTTGCCCACAAGCCCACCTGTGCTCAGTATGTTCAGGAATATGTCCTTGACGCCCTTGCTTCGGGCGGCCGCGTAATCGTGGTGCACGTCCTGGAAGTCCCGGCTGGCGATGGCCGTAGAGACAATAGTGGTGGCGGTAATGTCACGCGCCTGGACGGGAAGCTCGTCACCTTCCTTGATATCGTCCCAGCAAACCGATTTCCAAGCCATTTGAAGCCCCTTTCTTTTTCCCTATACTTGCGGCTTGAACATCAGCACAGTAAAGGGCTGAATACAGACCACCTCACCGTCCTGGTTCCTGTAGGTGTATTCAGAAGTCAGGAAATGCCCTGTTCCAAGTCGTGTGGTCTTCTCAGGCGATACACTGAGGAACTTTATCATGAAGCTTAGCCAGTCGCCCAAATGCATCGGGCGGAAGTATTCATGCGAAGTGGTGGTGGCTACCACGCCGCTGTAGCCGGCATCAATCATCATCTGCACGGCCTTTCCCAGCGGATCGTGCCTCTCTCTCTTGGGCCACAGGGGAGCCATACAATAAGCCTGCACCATCTGAGGTGGAGCGATGATACCGCCGTACTTGCTTTTCCTGGCATACTCCTCGTCACTGTAGAGCGGGTTGCCGTCCTGCATCGCTTCGCACCAGTGCCGGATCATCGCCTCATTCACCGCATTCGGGGCCTCGAAGGGACCAGCCTCCTCCCCTACCATCGCCTGTACTTTTTCATAGACATCTTGGCTCATATGATTCGCCTCCAATCGTCAAGTGTACCCACAGCAGTATTACATAGAACGAGGCATGCCCAGGCCGGCCATTGCTATGATATTCCTTTGGACCTCGATGGCACCGCCCCCGAAGATGAAGATAACGTCACTCCTCAAATCCTGCTCCACCCTACCCTTCAGTGGGGCCCACTTGGAGCCCGTTTGCAACTGCCCGAACTGCCCCATGATCTCCAACAAAGAGTGGTTAACTCGCTGATACAGCTCCGATCCAAACACTTTGACCACTGATGCCTCGGCATAGGGGACAACCCCATTTGTTATCAGCCAGGCCAGGTAGTAGTTAATCATCTTGAGAACTTCCACGTCCACTGTCAGCTCGGCGAGCCTGGTCCTGACCCAGGGCTGCTCTATGACCGGCGCCCCGTCGACTTTGGTCTCCTTAGCCCATTGGACCGTGTCGTCAATGTTCCTTCTCATAGGTGAGGAAGGATTTAGCGCTATGCGCTCAAAGTCCAGCTGGGTGGTGATGCATTTCCAGCCTTTATTCTCCTCGCCGACGAGGCACTCTTTGGGCACCCTTACGTTGTCGTAGAAGGTGGTGTTGTTTCTCTCCCCACCCAGGAGCCACATAGGCTCGATGGTAATGCCCGGGGTATCCATCGGAAGCAGGAACACCGAGATTCCGTGGTGCTTCTTTGGAGCCTGAGGATCGGTCCTGGCGGCAATCCAAAGATAGTCGGCGTAGTCCGCGCAGCTGGTGAAGACCTTCTGGCCGTTGATAATGTAATCATCGCCGTCCTTAACAGCGGTGGTCTTGAGCGAGGCCAGATCGGTGCCAGCCTCGGGCTCGCTGTATCCAATAGCAACTTCCAGTTCCCCTCTCAGAATGGGGGGCAGAATCTGCCTTTTCATCTCCTCGCTGCCAAAGCGCATCACCGCGGGCCCCACTGCGTTCAAGGCCATCAATGGGAGCATGATCCTCTCATAAGCCACAATCTCATAGAAGATGTGCTGCTCCATTGGCGTGCGGCCCTGTCCCCCGTACTCCTTGGGCCAGCCTACTCCAAGCCAGCCATCACGGCCCATCTGGCGGATGAATTCCTTATAGGCGGGTGATTTCCCCATGCCACGTTTGGATTCTATCTCGGCCTTTACCTCGGGGGGTATGTGACTTTTTAGGTAATCGCGAAACTCCCCGGCAAACTGCTCCTGCTCGTGTGTCAGCGCAAATTCCATTCTGTTACTCCGTGTCTCATCTACGTGCAATGGGGCGGCGCAGCGTAGTCTCCGGAGAACCTTTCCCTCCATGCACTACGCCAGTGGTTTGAAGTACTTAATATCCAAGATGCTGGCTTCACGCTGTTCCTTGAATACTGCCTGAACCCTCATTCCAATTCTCAGTTGTTCGGGATCGACCTCGCCCAGCATATGAACAAAGCCCGTGTCGGCTCCATCCAGTTGAATTATCCCGTATACCAGAGGGGTCTCAACCGGCTGGACCGGATTCGGCTGGTGGCAAACAGTGTAGGTAAGCACTGTGCCCTTGTCGCTCACCTCAACCAGCTCATCGAGTTGCCCAAAGCAATCTTTGCAGATAGACCTCGCCGGGACATAGACGCGATTGCAGGCAGGGCATCTCGTACCCATGATCCTCTTCCTGTCCCTTATTTCAATGAGAAACCGGCTCCCCACAGCGCCGGCTGAATACCGGTTGGGGATATATATCTGCCCATGATAAATCCAAACATCCATTCCTTCCAGCTTCTCGGCTACTGGCGACATATCATGACCTCCTACTTACCGATCTCTTTGAAGTACAGGATGTCTGCCGGACCCTCGCCCCGCTCCTCATAATCCTCTTTCCAGACGGCCTGTACCCGCGTTCCCACCTTCAGCTTGTCCTTGTCCGTCTCCTCAAGGCGGTGCCGGTAGAAGACACCATTGTCCAGGAGAATAATGGCGCTGGGATAGGGGTTCGCCCACTTCTCGCCGTAGTGCGGGTCCCATAGAGGCATGACAAGATAGGTATACTGGTATACCTCGCCTGTTTGAGGCAACTCCACCAAGTCCCAGCCCATTTCGACCTTGCACTTGGGGCAGACCGGGGTCGGCGGCACCCAGATCTCCTTGCATTGGGGACACCGGTTGCCCACGATCTTCTTGTTTTCCTTCGCCTCTGCGTAGAAATGCCCCAGGTGTTTGCCCGTAGACCAGTCGTAGCGGCGAGGCATTTGGAACTTCACATGAATATACTCCGGCCCCGACTCTTCCGCCTTCTTCTTAGGGGATGCTTTCGCCATCTTGTTGCCTCCTACAACGACCTCTTGAGCAAGGTCAGGATTGTCCAGTTGGGCCCGCCGAGAGCGGTGGCAATAGCCGTCTTTATGTCCTTTGTGGCCTGGTGCTCGCCAGCATCTCCGCGAATCTGGAGAGCAGCTTCGGCAACGCGGATGACAGGCGTAGCCCCGATGGGATTGGTAGCTATGACACCACCAGAGCAGTTCACGGGGAACTCTCCCTCCATTTCGGTTATGCCCTTCTCAATCAGCTTCCAACCCTCGCCCTTTTCACAGAAGTGCAAATGCTCATAGAGATTCATTTCCTCCCAGTTCGAAGGCTCGTATATCTCGGCCATGTCTATGTCTTTTCGAGGATTGGTTATGCCGTTTCTTCCATAGAGCCTCTCGCAAGCCACGTGCTGAGTGTAGGTTTCTGTGCCCGTGGGGTCGCCGAATACCCCAGCACGGAACGGCTCCTGGTGCACGGTCTCGACATCAGCTATCCAGACTGGTTTCTTGGTGATCTTCCTGGCTCTCTGCTCCGACGCGAAGATGAGGGCACAAGCCCCGCAGGACTGAGGACAGAAGTCCAGTATTCTTAGCGGCCACACAAGGTATGCCGACTGCAGTACCTCGTCCACACTCTTCAGCCCAAGCCTCAGATGCGCGTAGGGGTTTCTGCAGGCATTCCGGTCCGCTTTCAGCCGGGCCATGGCTGCATGCTCTTCTTTAGCCCCGGATGTCTCCATATAGGACAGTGCCTGCTTGGCGAACTCTCCTATGGCACCTGTCGCTGCGCCTTTGCCCCACACTGGTGTAGCAGCAGCGGTAATAGCAGCCGTGGTATCACCACAATCCTGCTTCTCAAAGCCGATGACCATGACCAGATCGTAGAGGCCCGAGCCGACAAAGAAGAAGCCTTCGCACACCACTGAGCCGCCGCTGGTACCACCTGTGCATACCTTCAGACCTGGTTTGCCAAAGGCTCCCACCTCGGCGGTCATTCCGTGGTCGGGGAGAAAGATCCCTTCGAAGGTTTCCATATTGCTGAAGAACACAGCCTCGATGTCCTTTATGCTCAACTGGGCATCGGCCAGAGCCGCCCTAACCGCCTCTGCCACCATCTCCGGCTGGTTAACGTCGGGACGCCTGGCAGTATGGTGGGTCTGTCCGATTCCTACTATAGCTACTCTGTTAGGCATGTCTCACCTCCAACTACCTGCTGCCCAGAATCATGACACCTTGATGCTGTCCACAGATGCCTGTTACGCCGTGGGCCAGTGCCACCTGGGCCCCCTTTACCTGTCTGTCGCCCGCCTCACCACGAAGCTGCAGCACTGCCTCGGCCACGCGTGTCATCCCCGCCACGCCTACCGGATTGCCAGCCAGTACTCCACCAGAGGGGTTCACCGGGAGCTTGCCGCCCATCTTGGTCAATCCAGAATCAATAAGCCTGCCTCCCTCCCCTCGGCCACAGAAACCAAGCCCTTCCATCCACAGAAGCTCCTGGTAGGAGTATTCCTCCGATACCTCAGCCACGTCTATCTGCTTCAAAGGATTGTTGATACCGGCCATGCTGTAGGCCTTCCTGGCAGCCTTCACCAAGGCGTCACAGTCGGCCAAATCCCTGTCCCCCAGGTAGTGTGTCTCATAGCAGTTGGACACTCCCAGTATCCAGACTGGCTTATTCGTGAGCTTCCTGGCTTTATCCTCAGGAGCCAGAATCATGGCGCAGGCGCCATCTGATGTCGGCTTGGTATCGAGAACCCTGATGGGAGATGAGAGCATCTTCGAGCCAAGGACATCCTCCACCGTAATATCCAGAGGCTCCTGGGCATATGGATTGTTGCTGGCATTGCCGCGGTTCTTGACTGCTACCCTGGCGCACTGCTGGGCCGTTATGCCATACTTATACATGTAGCGTTTGGCCTGCATGGCAGCCGCTGAGACGAAATCCAGTCCCAATTGCCTCATCAGAGCAGGATCGAACGCAGCATTCTCGACCAGGCTCTTCTCAGCCTGTGATTCCTTCGTATGTGCCACAACCAGAATGATATCCTGGTGGCCTGAGAGAACCTGTGACATACCAACGTAAACAGCATTGATTCCGTCCTCAGCCACCTTATCCTCATGCCCCAGGTGTGCGCCCACGACGTGCTGGATATTCATGTTCGATATCGTCCTGCCATCCCAGAAATCCTGGGAGCAAGTCACGGCGGAATCGATGTCGGACAAAGTGAGTCCTGTCGCCTCCAGAACTTGCACTATTGCCTCATAGGCCAGTTCCCCCTCATTTACGTCAGCCCTATTCGGATGGTACTTTGTCTGCCCTACTGCCACCACACCTACTCTTTCAGCCATACATACCTCCTTCCTGTACCACCATCTGTCCACCAGCGCCCCAGCTGCTAGACGCCTTTGAAGTTTGGCTTGCGCTTCTCGAAGAACGCCATTGGCCCTTCCTTGGCATCCTCACTCTTGAACGCTGTTGCACCTAATTCCATCTCTGTTATGAAGCCCAGCTCTCTGGGCTGGCTAATCGCCTTCATGACTATTTCTTTGACCAGCCTCACGGCTAGCGGCCCGTTTTCGCAGATACGCTCTGCCACTTTCATTGCAGCGGGCATGAGTTCCTCTTTGGGGACAACCATGTTGATGAGCCCGATATCAAGGGCCTGTTGAGCGGTGATCCGGTCACCGATAAGGAGTATCTCCATAGCCTTGCACCAGGGTATCTGGCGCGGCAGGTTCACCAGGGAGCCGCCGAGCGGTACCAGCCCCCAGCGCACTTCCTGAATACCTAACATGGCATGCTCGGCAGCGATCCGAATGTCCGTCAGCAGAATGAATTCCGTACCTCCGGCCACCGCGTAGCCGTTGATGGCAGCGAGAACAGGCTTATAGCAATGGCTGAACCATCGCTTGGCTCTTGGCTCCAGTTTGACCTCGGCGCTGGTCACCGCACCAATAGCTTCGTCAAGGTCTGCCCCGGCGGAAAAAGACTTATCCCCCGCACCGGTCATAATCAGAACCCACGCATCGGGGTCGGCCTTGAATTCCTCTTCTATCTCCTCCATCCTCAGGAAGTCTTTAGTCGTTAGGGCGTTCCTCTTCTCGGGGTTGTTGAAAGTCATGATACGGACATGATCTCTTTTCTCGTAATCTATGGTCATCCAGATCTCCTTTGACGAAATACTTCGATAGACTAGTGCGGCTTGGTGATAGCGAGGTGACCTCCCGTACACCTGGCCAGGGCGCTGGGGCCCTTCGCCGTACCACTGGGACCTCAGATTCTGCAGCCGGCCACCGGCCACGCCCTTTCGTGTAATGGCTATCTCTCATATGCCTATTGCATTGCCTGGTGCATGAGGTGGTACCGGAGCACCATGTTGGCAACGTTGATCCCGGAGTCCACTGCCTGGTGGATGCCGATTCCATAGCCGCCAGCATCACAGCCCACATAGAACAATCCTTGGATGGGAGCCCCGGCTGAAGGCTTATGAGAACCAGCTTGCCCCACCACTTGTCCCAGGCCAATACACTCACCCCCTTGACCTGGCAGCACCTGATCACGGGTAAGCGCCGAGACGTCGCGCGTGGAGTAACCCTCCTTGGCCTCGATGTACTTGGGCATATCAGGGAAGACCTTGAACAGCATTTCTTCTCCCTTATCCCACCACCTCTTCTTCTCTTTGGCCGTCATCTGAGGGTCACAGGGACACCAGTAACCTGTCATCAGGATCTGCTTGCCCGGTGGCGCCGCGTCGGGGTCGTAGTTGGAAGGAACCTCATACCAGACAGTTATATCCTCAGGGAGGTCGCCAGACCTGGCCCTGAGCCATTTCTCAAGAGTATAAGGGCTATCAGAGGTGAATATGGTGCCGTATGGGTAGTCGGTCACTTTCTTGTTCAGGAAGTAGCGGGTACCCATCATACCCCACGATGGTACTAACTCCTTCACATAGTTCACATAGCTCTTGTCGAAGTGCTCCTCACCCACCAGTTTGAGAACAGTCGGCTGAATGCCGGCGTTGCTTACCACAATGGGTGCCTGGAAGCTGCCCTTGTCGGTGACTGCGCCGGTGACTTTGCCCTGGTCTACAGTGATCCTCTCCACCCTGGCTCGCATCATGACCTTGCCGCCGTTCGCTTCCACCGCCTCGGCGTAGGTATCCGCTAGCTTGCCGAAGCCGCCCTTGCAGAAAACCCCACCGCTGCGCAGAAACACGTCCTGCAGGGTTCTTATTCCCTCCGAGGCTGCCAGGGCGTCCGCAGGGACCATAAAGCAGCCGTCAGACACCGGGCCGAGAAGGAAGCCATACACGCCTTTGGGCACCTTGTAGCGGTTGAGCCAATCAGCGAAGCTGATATTGTTCAAGGTGTCGATATCCTGGGGGCTCATCATGGTTAACTCGGTCATAACCCTGAGAGCCTCCGCCCTTTCCTCTTCCTTCTTCACCTCAAGCCAGTCGAACATCTTATTGGGGTCCAGTACTTCGCCGGGAGCCGGCTGCGGGCCCACAACCCACTTTCCTGAGGAAGTCTTGTATGTACTCCCGTTGACCCCGGGTGCTACCAACTCCACCCTGTTCTCCAAGCCCAGTTCCTTCAGCACAACCTCAAGCAGTGTCCCCTGTGTGGGGGCGCTGATAACTACCCAAGCCGTATAGGTGAACCCTTTCTTGGACAGTGTCATAGCTTTGCCGCCAGCGCGGGCGTTCTTCTCGAGGAGAAGCACTTTAAGTCCCCGCTTCGCCAGCAGGCCGGCGCAGGAGCTGCCACCAAACCCGGCCCCAACTACAATGACGTCGTATGATCCTCTTGCCATTTCCCCCCCCTTACCTCATTTATGCCTTCTGGGTTGCGCCGCTTGGTTGTGCCTTTTTCATTGCCTGGTGCATGAGATGGTACCTCTGCACTACGTTGGCAACGTTGATGCCGGACTCCACCGCCTGTTGGGTGCCGACGCCGTAGCCACCAGCGTCACAGCCCACGTAGAACAGCCCCTGCACCGGGGCCTTGACCGAGGGCTTGCGGCGGCCACCCTGACCCACCACCTGCCCCAGGCCGATGCATTCGCCGCCCTGGCCCGGCATCACCTGATCGCGGGTGAGCGCCGAGACGTCGCGTGCAGAATAGCACTCCTTAGACTCGATGTGCTTTGGCAGATCGGGGAAGACCTTGAACATGATTTCGTCAATCTTGTCCCACCATAGCTTGTTCTCTTTGGCCGTCGTCCGCGGTTCGGAAGGACCCGATACCGCCGCCAGGACGATCTGCTTGCCCTTCGGTGCGGCATCCGGGTCGTAGTTCGAGGGCACTTCATACAGGACGCCTATGTCCTGGGGCATATCGCCTGCCTTGGCCTTGAGAAAGCGCTCCGTAGACCAGTAGCTGTCAGCAGAGATGATGTTGCCGAAGGCAGTCTTGACCACTTCCTTGTTCAGGAAGTAGCGGACACCGGGCAGTCCCCAGGAGGGGACAAGGTCCTTCACGTAGTTTACATAAGACCGATCAAAATGCTCTTCGCCCACCAGCTTGAGCACGGTGGGCTGAATGCCGGCGTTGCTCACCACGATGGGAGCGCTGAAGCTTCCCTTGTCGGTGACAGCGCCTGTGACCTTGCCATGGTCAACTGCGATCTTCTCCACCCTGGCGCGCATGATTACCTTGCCGCCATTCTCGGCTACCGCATGGGCAAAGGTCTCAGCCACCCGGCCGATACCGCCCTTGCAGAAAAGCCCGCCACTCCGCAGGAAGATCATCTGCAGGGTTCTGACTGCCTCCGAGGCGGCAACTGCGTCCGCAGGCGCGACAAAGCATGGGTCCGTCATTACGCTGACAAGGAAGCTATAGGCAGCCTTCGGCAGTCTGTAGCGACCCAAGAATTCGTGGAAACTGATGTCATCCAGCGCATCGATGGCCTGCGGCGTCATCAGCGTTATTTCCGTCAGAGCGTTCAGGGCATCGGCTCTGTCCTCCTCCTTGATCTCCAGCCAGTCGAAGATGACGTTGGGGTCCATGACGGAGTCCGGTGGCATTGCAGGCATTGGCACGTATTTCCCTTTGGAGTTCTTGAATATCGTCCCGCCTGAAGGATCTGGTGCCACCAGCTCGACCCTGTTCTCCATCCCCAGCTCCTTCAGGACGACCTCAAACATGTTTCCCTGGATGGGGGCAGTGATAACTACCCAGGCGGTATAGGTGAACCCTTTCTTGGAGAGGGCCATGGCCTTGCCGCCAGCCTTGGCATTCTTATCCAGGAGCAGTACCTTCAGTCCTCGCCTTGCCAGCAGGGCAGCACAGGTACTGCCGCCAAACCCGGCTCCTACCACGACAACATCATATTCAGATCTGGCCCTCATTCTCCTCCTCGGGAATACGAAGTCGAGCTAGAAGTCTCCGGGATGCTTGGGCTCCTTGTTGCGCCATTGTTTGGGCGAGAGTACGAGGCGAAGAATGGCAGCTTTGGCCATCTTCCCCATGATCGTCGCCAGGTCGCTGAAGCTAAAAGCTGCTCGAACCCTCCACTTGACAGGGTCAATGATATCTACGAACATAACTATGTAGTCACCTTGACGCTTTAGATCATCGACCTTTCCTGTCAGCTCAGTCTTTCCCAGCCCGGTTGACCTGAAGTACATCTTGTATTGACCTCCTGAAACTTATGTGCATCCTCTTTGCCTGCTTTAGTTACCACCTCAGGGTATGTAACCCTTTTCGCGTGCTACAGTGAGCATGGCCGGCTCTTTCCACCATTTCTCTATGCCACATTCCTCAGCCACAGTGTTGGCACAGACATAGCCGGGGCCCCAGATTACACAGCCGCCGGGCCAAACCCCCGCTCCTCCCACGAAGAGGTTCTTTACCGGTGTCACGTTGTGGGAACACTCCTGGTTAGGCCTCAGGTATCCCATCTGCAGCGGATGATACATTCCTTGTTTGTAAGAGCCCCGCACCATGTTGGCGAACTTGTTCTGGATGTCAGCCGGGGTAGTTATGTTCCACCACAGCACCTTGTCTTTGGTGATATTAGGAGCATACTTCTCCAGCGTGGCCAACTGGTAGTCGGCGATCTGCTCCCTGAATCTGAAACGCAACCATTTCTCCGAGCCACCGTCCTTGAGTTCGAAGGGCGCCATTTGTGTAAGGAGGCCGGAAGCTCTTCCCGGAGGCGCCTGGTAGGGATCGTGGACGCTGGGGAACGAGGCAATGTAACCTGCCCTCTCCGGCAGCTCCCCTGGATCCATCAGATCCCATTCGTGTCTCAGTTCGTCGGAGCTTTCATAACCCAGGACGTACATGAAGGCCTTATCAACGTCCGGATTGGACTCGGCCGCCTTGAAGTGAGGCGGTTCTTCCAGGGCCAGGTGCAGGTCGCACAGGCTCCACTTCTCCCACTGCCAGGCTTTGAGCATGGCCACGAAGTCGTTATCCAACTTGTCCTCACCAACGTATCTCAGGAACGTCTGGTGTATATCGATGGTGCTGACCACCGCCTTGTTAGCCATGAACTGAGTGCCGTCGTCGAGTTCCACCCCCTTGGCGGTCCCGTTCTCGACAATGATCCGCTTGATCTGGGCGCTGGTCCTTATCTGCCCCTGATTCTCGAAGATGGCTTTGAGCAGGGCATTGGAAACCCTGTGGGACCCTCCCGCGGTAAGCCGGTAATTGGACATCCGGTTGAAATACAGGGGAATGAGATAGCCGACTCCCGACTGGCTGTAGTCCAGGCCCCAGTGACAGCATGTGTAAAGCATCAGGGTTCTTACGTGGTCGTTTTCAAACCTATCCTTGATAAAGTCGTCAGGGGTCATCTCGGAGAAGGCGGTCAGCTTCCTGCCCAGTTCCGACGCGTCCGCCCTCGCAGCCATAAGCGGGGCCGGCTCCGGTTTGACGAAGGTTTGCGGGCCAACAATGCCTTTCATCAGCTCGTCGCACTCGTAGTACGTATCGCGAAAGGCATCAGCGTCCTTCTGGGAGAACTTGGCTATTGAAGCGCATGTCTTCTCCACATCCGTGTAGACGCAGATGCACTTGCCGTCGGGCAGAGGCATGGCCCACTGAAGCTCAGGATAAATATGCCTGACGTCGTACTCTTCTTCCAGCTTGAAGTCCTGGTAAATGGGCGCGTAATCCACCATCATGTGGAATATCGCGTGTGTATTATGGAAGTAGTCGGGGAGGGTTATCTGTTCGGTGGCCAGGCCGCCTCCCGCTTCATACCTCTTCTCCAGCAACAAGACCTTCTGTCCCGCCTTAGTCAGATAGGCGCCGATCTCCAGCCCATTCGGGCCGCTGCCTATGATGATCACATCGTATTCCTTGGCCATTTCAGCCTCCTTTTGCTAGCTGTTTTCTACCTCCAAGGACTTCACTGTGCTTTGTCATCTATATCTGCTGCTACTCCAGTTCAGGTAGCAAGGGTTTCCCCGGGCCACTCTACGGGTTCCGCCTAAATGAATCCCGCGCCCTCTGAATCGCGTTGCGAACTTCCTGGACCAGGGAATCGGGCTCTTCCTTCCCTGGCTCCTCCCACGGCTTTCCCAGCCCCATGTCGCCGGCTATGATTTTATAGCAGTTGTAGGACTGATTTGCGCTGGCCTCACCCCCCACATGCCAGCAGCCACCTGTGCAGTAGAGATTCTTCACCGGGGTCCTGTGGTTAGCTAGCTCGGGCGTCGGCCTGTTCTCGAAAAACTGCCAGGAAGAATGATCGATCCCGGAGAAGTTGCCATGGGGAGCAAGGTTTTTCATCCGCAGGCAGTCGTAGGGGCTGTTGGTATCGACGCCGATGATATTCTCCCATGTCATGTTAGGGGCGTGCTTCCCCCAGACGCTGACCACGTCCTCAGCAAACTTCCTCTTCAGTTTCAGCCATTCACGCTCAGTGAGGTCACTGGCGCGCGGCCCCTGCATTTCGTTCTGCGCAACATGCTTGCCCGGAGGTGCGTACGCGGGGTCAACAAGGCTGTGACACCAGACGACGGGGTTATATTCCTCGACGGGAGGTAACCTCCCCATCTTGGCCCATTTGCACTCCCTGACGACGTGCTCGGGGTCGGAATCCTCTGCCAGGCCGAGCCACATGGTCTCATGTATGTCGGGATTGAACTCCTCAGCCTTGTACCTGGGGGCTTCGTGCAGGGCAAAGCTGTACCACATGAGGTTACCTATATTGTTGGTTGACAGGTTGTCCACACGCCGCGCTATTTTCTCGCCGATGACATCTCTGCCCACCAAATCGACTAGCTGCCACGGGCTCAGGCCAGCGGTGACCACGATCTTATTTGCCTTGATCTCACTGCCATCGGTGAGCCGAATTCCGGTAGCTGTGCCGTTCTCGATAATAACTTTCGCCACCTCCGCGTGAGTGAAGAACTTGCATCCGTTCTGCACCAGGATCTGGTGCGCGGCGTGGGCTATCTGGTGGGTTCCACCCCTGGCGTAGCCTATGGTCGGTATCGTCCCGGACATCCCCAATGTATAGGTCCCAAGCGATTGGTCGCTGACATCGCAGGCAAATGAGACCATGGTCCTCAGAATGCAGTACTGTAGTTCTGGGCTGTCGAACCATTCCCGCACCGCACGCAAAGGTGTAGCCGCCATAATCAGTGAGTCCGGATCAAAGCCGGCTTCCAGAGCAAGCGGATATACCGCCACTTGCCTTTCCATGTACTCGGGTGCAACCTTCCACTCCCAAGGGCTGAAGATCGTATCCGCGTTCACCCTCTGGTACTCGTCACTCAGGAATACCTTCCACAGTTTGAGCCACTTCTCAGCATCCTTCTCCGAGAAACGGGCGATCTCCTTTGCGGTGCGCTCCTGTGTCGGGTCAGCCTTTTGGCTGTAGATGGCGAGGCAGGAATTGTTGTTGCTGAATACCGCACCGTCGGCGCAGAGATATTGGTCCCACTGGGCGCCGTACTCCCAGAACTCGGGGAAATCTCGCCAGACCGGTAGGTAGTACCAGGGCAGGATTATGCTGGCATGGGTATTGCCGCGAAAACCGGGGGCGGATATCTCTTCGGTGGCCAGGCCACCGCCGATCTCATGCCTCCTCTCAAAGATGCCAACGCTCATGCCTGCGTACTTCGTCAAATACATGGCTAGCAGCAGCGCTTTGTTCCCACCCCCGCACAGAACCGCGTCAAATGTCAAATCGGCCACCGTTGCTCCCTTCAGAAACGTTATCCGCAGGAATCCGGGTCACATAAGCTCGATATCATGGCAGTCAGGGTCGACTATGAGCGTGGGCTCGGTTAAGCTCTGCACCTCTTCAGGTGTCCACCCCGGGGCTACCTCTTTGAGGACGAGGCCGCGGTCTGTCACCTCGATCACGGCAACGTCGGTTACGATGAGATCAACGCATTTGGGTGCCGTAATTAGGTAGCTGCACTTCTTCACTATCCTGGGCTCGCCGTCCTTGGTGGTATGGTTCATGGCAACAATGAGCCTTCTCGCTCCAAAGGCAAGGTCCATGGCGCCGCCGATGGTGCCAACCTCTCTCTCCGGTATCATATAATTGGCCAGATCACCCTTCTCCGAGACCTGATATGCCCCCATCACGCTGATGTCGAGATGCCCTCCCCTTATTATGGCAAAGGACTCGTCATGGCCGAAAAAGCACATTCCCGGTTGGGCATGAACGGTCTGCCCCCCTGCGTTGACCAGGTCCAGGTCACCCTCCCCGGGGAGCGTTACCTCACCAAAGCCGAGAACACCGTTCTCGGCGTGGAACACAACCTCTCTGCCCGCGGGTATGAAGTTTGACGCCAGCATGGGAATCCCGATTCCCAGGTTCACGACGTCGCCATCTTGGAACTCCTTGGCCACCCGAAGGGCAATTATCTGCCTGTCCAGCCTTTGCTTCTCCTGAAGACCCTCACTCATGGCGCAAACCCCTCTCTCGGGCTGCTTTGATGGCATCCTCAATCTCGGCTTCGTACCTCCTCCTGGATTTAACTGCCTGGGCGTCTGTTATCTCTACTTCTTCAGCAGGCTCTATCTTAGGCCGTGCCACTACTCTATCGACATATACTCCCGGGGTGACAATAGTCTCGGGATTAAGCTCCCCGAGTTCCACAATCTCATCCACCTCGGCGATTGTAACCCTGGCCGCCCCGGCCATGGTGGGATTGAAAGTCCTCGATGTTCCTCTGTAGACAAGGTTGCCCCAGCGGTCTCCCCTGTAGGCATGTATCAGGGCGAAATCGGCCTTAATGGGAAGCTCCAGCAGATACTCGCGGCCATCGATGGTCTTCTTCTCCTTTCCCTCCTCCACCACCGTCCCGACTCCCACAGGAACATAAACGCCGCCGAGACCAGCCTTGGCTGCCCTTACCCGCTCCGCCAGCGTACCCTGCGGCACCATCTCTATCTCTATTTTGCCTGCCCTCAGCAGTTTCTCGAAATTGTTTACGTACAGCGCGCTTACCGGGGCAGAAATGATGGCTTTCTTTAGGCGTTCGTTTCTGACCAGGATGTCCATATCCTCTGGGAATGGTGCTTCTTGCATTCGCCAGACATCGGCGCCAAAACCACTGGTATTGGATACCGTGGTCAGATTCTTCACTCCCTTTCGGTATATGGCTTCCAAGAGTAAGCTAGGTATACTGACCACCGTGCCGAAGCCGCCGACCATGATCACAGCCCCGTCTTCTATGTCCGCCACCGCTTCGTCGAAGCTAGCCACTATCTTGTTTATCGGCATAGACCACCACCTCCATCATCATTGGCCTGGCTGCTTCTTTCGATGATACTGAATCACGATGCGAGCTACATTGATGCCTGATTGGGTCGCCTGGTGCGTGCCCATACCAGCCCCGCCGGCATCGGTGCCCACGTAGAAAAGACCGCGAACGGGCGCTTTCGGTGAGGGCTTATACTTGCCGCACTGGCCCACTATCTGCCCCAGGCCCACGCATTCACCCCCCTGGCCAGGCAGCACCTGGTCCCTGGTAAGGAGTGATATCTGAGAAGGCCCCGAGTATACCTTGGCTTCGATGGCCGGTGGCACCTCGGGCCAGAGCTTAGCTATCATTTCGTCCATCTTGTCCCACTGCATCTGCACCTCATTGGCCTCAGGGTCGGGAGAGCAGATAGTGCCGACTACAAGGCACTGCTTGCCCGGAGGAGCCATCGAAGGATCGTAGTTGGATGGGATGGTGATGAATAGAATAACCTCCTCAGGAACGTGGCCTGCCTTTATCTTGAGGAGGCGCTCCGTATTCAACCAGCTGTCGTCGGAATAGGCCAGATACATGGGGTGGCTCAGCACCTGTTTGTTGAGGAAGTAGTTCACACCGGTGAATCCCCAGCCGGGGACCAGATCCTTGACATAGTTCACGTAGCTCTTGTCGAAGTGTTCTTGCCCTACCAGCTTAAGCACGGTGGGCTGGATGCCGGCGTTGCTTATGACGATGGGCGCCTTGAACTCCCCATCCTTGGTGGCCACCCCGGTGACCTGGCCGTCCGCGATGGCGATCCGCTCCACCCTGGACAGCAACCTCACCTCGCCACCGTTGGCTTTGAGCACCTCGGCCTCATCCTCAATCAAGCGTCCGAAGCCACCCTCATAGTAGCCGCCCCCGCCGTTCAGCATTATCTGCTGCATGACCTTCACCTGCTCGGAGGCAGCCACCAGGTCGATGGGCTCGGCCAGCGAGGCGTTGGCGTGCAGGGCCATGTAGCCATAGAGGGGCCTTGGCACATCATAGCGGGAGATGAATTCATCCATGGTGACATCATCCAGGGCATCCACCTGCTCCGGCGGCATGGTGATCATCTCAGTCATAAAACGCAGACTATCCTCTCTCTCCTTCTCGTTCAGGTCGAAGAGGTTGAAGAAGGGCGTCGGGTCCTGCAAGCTCTGGACAAAGCCTACGGACTTGTAGTCCCCTGACCGGCCACGGTACTTTATGCCGATGACCTCCCTGGGATCCTCAGGGACCAGCACCGGCTTCAACTTAGACTCAATTCCGAGCAACTTGAAGGCTGTCTCAAAGGCTGAACCCCGCATCGGTACCTGCGCGATGGGCCACCTCTCATGCTTGAAGCCCTCGCGGCCGGACACAGTCGCCGCCTTGCCGCCGATTTCATCGTTCTTCTCCAGAACTAGCGCCTTGAGGCCCCACTTGGCGAGCAAAGCAGCGCAGGCAATCCCGCCCGGGCCACTCCCCACCACTATCACATCATACTTTGCTGCCATTCTCCCCTCCCTGAGTTACGTCCTCATTCTGCGCATAGCGAGGATATCCTTTGTTTTGCCATGCCTTGGCCTCAGCGATACGAGTAATTCGGGACAGCCGAATCTTGCACTCTCTTTCTTATGATCCGCTGGTTCTCAACCAGCGAATCCGGCTCCTCTTTCCCTTGCTCCTCCCACGGCTTGCCCAGCCCCATGTCGGTAGCAATGATCTTGTAGCAGTTGTAAGATTCAGTTGCGCCAGCATTTGACCCTACATGCCAGCATCCCCCTGTAGCGTAGAGGTTCTTTATCGGAGTCCTGTAGTTGGCCAGCTCGGGGGTAGGTCTGTACTCGTTGATCTGGAATGGCAACCGATCAATTCCAGCCATGGTGCCATTGGGCGCCAGGTTCTTCATTCGAAGGTTATCGTAGGGAGTGTTGGTATCGACGCCGACGATGTTGTCCCATGTCATGTTGGGGGCGTACTGCTGCCAGATATGCATCAGGTTCTCAGTGTACTGTTTCTTTATCTGCAGCCAGTCCCTTTCGGAATGGACACGCGCGGGCGGCGAAAGCTGCTCGTTATGGACGACGTGCTTGCCCGGAGGCGCATAGGACGGGTCAACCAGGCTGTGGCAGCCAACGGTGGGGGCGTAGTCTTCCAGGGGGGGCCACTCCAGCATCTTTTCGCGCATGCACTCCCTGGCGATGTGTATGGGGTCCGGGTCCGGCTGCAACCCGAGCCACATGGTCTCATGTATGTCGGGATTGAACGCTTCAGCCTTATATTTTGGAGCCTCATGAACGGCGAAGGTGTACCACATGAGGCAACCAAACGATCTCTCAATAAGTTCCACTCGCCTTGCTAACTTAGGCGAGATATGCTCTCTGCCTATGATATTGAAGCATAGTTGCTCCGGTGACAGGCCGCATACAGCTACAAGCTTCCTTGCCTTTATCTCGCTGCCGTCGGTGAGGCGGATGCCTGTGGCGGTCCCATTCTCTATAATGGCCTTCTCCACCTCGGTGTGGGTGAAGAACTTGCACCCCATCTGCACCAGGAGCTGGTGAGCAGCATGGGCGATCTGGTGGGTTCCACCTCTGGCAAAACCTATTGTCGGCATCGTTGCCGCCAAACCCATCGTCATCACACCCTGTCCGGGATCATTGACATCGACTACCGAGGAAACGGCAAACCTGAGGATGCAGCACTGGAGCTCAGGGCTCTCAAACCATTCCTGCGAGGTGTGCATCATACTTGCTGCCATCATCATGCCGTCCGGGAGCAGGTCAGCTTCCATAACCAGGGGAGCTACGGCAATTTGCCTTTCCGCAAACTCGGGCCGAACCATCCACTCCGGAGGGTTGAATATGGAATCTATGGTCACCCTAAGGTACTCATCGCTCAGTGCTATCTTCGCAAGCTTGAGCCATGTGTCAGCGTCCTTCTCTGAGAAGCGTGCTATCTCCTTCGCGGTGCGCTCCCAGGTTGGGTCATGCTTGTCGCTGTAGATAGCGATTGCAGTCTCCTGATCCCTGAAAACGAAGCCATCGGCGCAGAGATGCTGGTCCCACTGTGCCCCGTAGTCCCAGAAGTCGGGGAAATCACGCCAGACCGGCCCGTAGTACCAGGGCAAGATTATGTTGGCGTGGTCATTCCCGCGAAAACCCGGCGCTGAGAGCTCCTCGGTGCAAAGGCAACCTCCGAGCTCGTGCCTCCTCTCAAATATGCCAACGCTCATGCCTCCATACTTGATCAAATACAGGGCAAGCAGCAGACCTTTGTTGCCTCCTCCAACAATCACCGCATCAAATGTATCATCGGGCATGATCGCCTCCTCTCATAGCATTGCCTGTCTCCCGTAAGACTCGTGCTATTACTGAATCTTGATTACGCTTCGTATCACCTCTCCTTTTTCCAGCGCCTCGAAGGCCTCATTGATCTTGTCCAGGCCGTAGGTCTTGCTGATAAGCCTATCGAAGGGGAGTTTGCCATCCATGAACATATCAATGTATCTCGGTATATCAACCCGGGCCCTTATGTCGCCCTGAACTGTACCGGTAATGGCCTTGCCCAGCAGGAACTCGTAGGATTGAATACTGACGGCCGTGCCTATGGGGGCCATTCCAGCGACGACGCATTTTCCGCCGTTATGAATCGAGGCGTAGGCCTGCTGTATCACTTCTACCTTGCCTGCGGTCTCAATGGCGTAGTCTGCCCCGCCGCCTGTCAGCTCCATGACCTTGGCCACAGGATCATCCTTCCTGTAGTTGACCACATGGTCGGCACCGAACTCTTTGGCCAGTGCTAGCTTCTTGTCGTTGCTGGCGACGGCGATGATCTTGCCTGCTCCTGCCAGATTGGCTCCCATGACGGCACTGAGCCCCACGCCGCCAGCGCCCCAGATGGCGACGCTTTCGCCGGGCCTTACCCCTGCGGTATTGATGGCAGCACCGATGCCAGTAGCGACCCCGCAGCCCAGCAAGCAGACCTTATCCAGTGGGGCATCATCTCGAATCTTCACGCATGAGCGCTCGTGCACCACGGTGTACTCTGCGAAGCAGGCGAGGCCGAAGAGATGGTGCAACGCCTGGTCGCCTTTGGATAGGCGTGTCCCGCCACAGATGGGCAGGACTGACCCGGCCATAACGGGCATGTTCTCCACGCACATCGTTGGCTTTCCTTCGACGCAGAAGCGGCATTTCCCACATGAGAACGATACCATCATGACGACATGATCGCCTGGCTGCACTGTGGTTACACCGGGACCTACCTTCTCTACTATCCCCGCTCCCTCGTGTCCCACCACCACAGGCATGACACAAAACATCTCGCCTTTCATGAAGTGTAGGTCGCTGTGACATACTCCGGAGGCCACGAGCTTCACCAGCACTTCGTTGACCTGCGGCTCGTCGAGAGTGACCTCTTCCACTTTTAGCGGCGCGCCGGCCTCGTAGCATATAGCTGCCTTCATTGTTCCTATCCTCCTTTAATGATGTAGTTTAACCGAACATCCCTCCACCAGCCCCCTTGGCACTCTCAGGATTGTGCAGGACGTCTTCATCTATCAGTTGCTTTATCTCGTCTTCCGACATACCCAGCAGGTCGCGGCATATCTCCTCGGTATGCTGGCCCAGTAGAGGAGCTGCCGCGCTCTGTAAGGGTGGACACCCAGACAGCCTGAAGGGCACGCCTGGATAGAGCCTCTTGCCCGCCACGGGGTGATCCAATTCTACGATTGCGCCTAGCCACTCAAGCTGCGGGTCGGCAAGGGTGTCAGTGGCTCGCTGAACGACGCCGGCTGCTACCCCGGCAGCCTGCAATGTTTCCATAACTTCACGGGCATCGAGGGTTGCCGTCCATTCTCCAATCATTTTGTCCAGCTCGTCAACGTTTTGCAAACGGCCCAGGAGGTCAGCGAATTTGGGGTCCCTGGTCCATGCCGGGTTACCGATGGCATCACAGAAGCTATGCCACTCCTCGTCGGTGAACACAGCTATCGCGCACCATTCGTCTGCACCCTGGCAGGCGTAGCAGCCATGAGGGGCAGCGTAGGTGCTTCGATTTCCCATCGGCTTCTGAATTCGCTTATTGAAGGTATAGTCCAGATAGTGCTCGCCGAGGAGGCTAGCTGCCACCTCGGTCTGAGCCATGTCGATGAACTGCCCCTTGCCCGTGCGACGCCTATAATCAAGGGCAGCCAAAGCCGCTATCACAACATGCTTGCTCGCCATGTGGTCGGGCAACGGCGAGTTGGAACCCACGGGATAGGGATCATCGGGCTGAGCCCAGATAGAGAGCATTCCGGAGGCGGACGAGAGCATCGGGCCGTAGGCCTGGAAGTCACTGAAGGGCCCGCCACCGCCAAAACCCTGGCTGCTGACATAGATAATCTCGGGGTTTAGCTTGCGCACGCTCTCATAGTCGAACCCAAGGCTTTTCATCACGCCGCCGCGGAAGTTCTCCACCAGGATATCGGCCATCTTGATCAGTTTGCCAACGAGCTCTCTTCCCTTCTCGGTCTTCAGGCTCACGCTGAAGCTCCGCTTATTACGATTTGCCTCATTGAACCCGGCGATGTTATTGATATCGGGCCCGATAGTTCTCATGAAATCCATGTTGTCCTTCGACTCTATCTTGATAACGTCGGCACCCAGCTCACCGAGGATCTTGCCGGCGTCAGGGCCCACACCGCCCGTGCCGAAGCTCAACACCTTGATATGTTCCAGAGGCGGCACTTTGTCCTCCTTGCTACACTACTCGGGCAGCCCTGAGCGCCACCAGATCACCCTTTGAGAAGCCCAGTTCCCCGCAATAAATCTCCTCGTTGTGTTCGCCCAAGCAGGGAGCGGGGCGTTTTATTGCGGCTGGTGTCTCCGTCCACTTGTAGGGTGGCCCGGGATAATCGCCCTTGCCGGCCACGGGATGCTCCAGCTCAACAAAGTATCCCCTGGCTTTAGTATGGGGACTGTTATAGAAGTCCTCTATATTTAGTATGGGAGCGATGGGCACACCTTCTCGTTTTCCCGCTTCAAAGAGCTCCATCATGGTATACTTCTCAGTGAATTCAAGCATGAGAGCGTACAGGTCATCGGCATTGGCGATGCGGTAAAGGAAACCCCGCCACTCTTCCGTGAGGAGTACCTCGGGGCTGCCCAGCACCCGCACCAGCGCATCCCACTGCCGGGGGGTGAGGGCTATCACCCGAATCAGACCATCTTTGCAGGGGTAGACGGGGTAGACGGCGGCCCCCATGCGTGTCTCGGAAGTCGGCGGCGGGCCATCGGGATTGAGGGCATAGGAGTAGTTTGGCACTATCCAGGGATAGAGACCCATGCGAGAGGTCTCGTGTACAGAGGTGTCAATGTACTGCCCCTGCCCTGTAGCGCTGCGCATGTGGAGGGCGGCGAGTATCCCTATGTTAGCGTGGACTGAAGCTGCGTCGTAGGCCGGCGACCCAGGCAGCAGGCAGGGCTCTTTTCC
>CAZCXP010000009.1:0-2408 GCA_964502665.1 uncultured Dehalococcoidia bacterium
TACGCCTGCAGGTACACCCACGCCAACGCCCACTCCGACAGCGACACCAACACCTAGTCCCACGCCCACCATTACGACTACGCCTGCAGCTACACCTACGCCAACGCCCACTCCGACAGCGACACCAACACCTAGTCCAACGCCAACAGCTACTCCCTACAAACCGCCTTACATACCTCCCATACCCACTCCTACATTAACACCAACGGTCACACCTACGCCAACTCCAACGCTTGTACCTACCCCATCTCCGACACCTACGCCAACTCCAACGCCTGCACCTACGCCGACACCGAGTCCATCTCCGACACCGACACCAACTCCAACGCTTGTACCTACGCCGACACCCACGCCGACGACTGCTCCCACCCCCACCGCCACACCCACACCTACGCCTGCTGATGGCGCTGGTGGTGTGCAAATAGTCGATATCTTCTATGATGGGCTTGTTCCCGAAGTGGAGTCGGATGAATATGTGGCTATCCAGAATCTGGGCAGCACATCCCAAAACATATTCGAATGGGTATTGCTAGACTTGTCGGACGGCTACCCCTTGTTCATGTTCCCGTACTATGTTCTGGAGCCCGGCGAAACCATCCGTGTCTACACCAATGAGATTCACCCTGAGTGGGGCGGCTTCAGCTTCGGATATCCGGAGGAGATTTGGGACAATAGCGACCCTGATGTGGCTGCTTTGATTGATATTACTATTTTGGAAGTGGTGTCAACGAGGAGCTATTAAGAGCATATGAATCTCCCGGTTTGGAGGGTAACACCAAGCCCAGCCAGGCGGATTTGGAGAGGGCGGCCAGTAGAGGAGGCATTATGAGAAAGCTGGCGGTTTACTTAGTACCATTGCTGCTGCCGGCGCTTGTCATCGGTGCTATTGGCTGTGGTGGGGAGGAGTCGCCCGCACCTACGCCAGCCTCCTCACCGACGCCTTCGCCAACGCAGCAGGCTGATGAGCCTATTGCCTTCCCCGATTCCAATCTTGAGGCAGCGATCAGAGAGGCAGCGGGCAAGCCTAGTGGAGATATCTACCAATCCGATCTAGCGGGTCTTGGGCTCCTTATCGCCATTGATCAGCACATCACCGACCTTACCGGCCTGGAATACTGCACTGGCCTGACGCAGCTCCATCTTTCAGTGAACCGGATAAGCGACCTCTCGCCACTCTCCAACCTCGCCAGCCTGACCGAGCTGTATCTCTTACAGAACGAGATAGTTGACTTCACCCCCCTCTCCAACCTCACCGGCCTGAGTGTGCTCTTCCTTGGGTTCAATCAGATAAGCGACGTTTCCCCACTGACTCACCTGAGCAGCCTTAGCGACCTTGATCTGGGGACCAACTCGATTGAGGATGTCTCGCCACTCTCGAACCTCACCAGCCTGACTGACCTGTGTCTCAACAATAACGAGATAGTTGACATCGCTCCCCTTTCCAACCTCACCAACCTGAGTGTGCTCTACCTTGGCGGTAACCTCATAAGCGATATCTCACCACTCTCGAACCTGACCAGCCTGACTGTGCTGGCCCTTTGGGAGAACCCGGTAGGCGACCTATCTCCCTTATCCAGCCTGACCGGCTTGACCGAACTCTGGTTTGGCAACAACCAGATAGGCGACCTGTCGCCCCTCTCCAACCTCACCAGCCTGAGCAAACTCTACCTCGGGGGCAACCAGATAAGCGATATCTCCCCCCTCTCCAACCTCAGCGAACTCAGCGAAGTCTATCTCAGGGATAACCAGGTAAGTGACATCTCTCCGCTGCTAGAGAACAGCGGGCTCAGTGAGGGTGACACTCTGGATTTGACTGGCAACCCCTTGAGCACCACGGCGGTGGATGTTCACATTCCTCAGCTTGAGCAGAGAGGGGTGCAAGTCACATGGTGAACGTATGACTAATCAACGCTGTCTTATTGGGAGGAGAAAGTGAGAAGAATCTGGCTGTTCGCAGTTGCTGCAATCTTGGTAACGATATTAGTGGCGAGTACTCCAGCACATTCGGATACTTCCCTGCCTGAGGTAACGCCGACACCTACGCCAACTCCAACGCCGGCACCTGCTCCCATCCCATGGCGGATTTGGTTCAACTGGGGAACCGCTTCTGGTGCAGTAACCATGTATGATCCCTGCTCCGGTCAACCTTTGGAAACCCCCGAATTTAGGCTGGGTGCATTAAACAATCCCGCTGCTTACGTGCGGGGCAATTCTATCACAGTGAAAGTGAGATTCATCTCCAAAGCCCCAGTTGAAACTCAAGTAGGAGCTACGGGTTCATTTGGTGGTCTTTCGCCACAGATGGTTGTGATTACGGATCCTCCGTTTGTTTCTGATTGGATAGAATTCACCACGGTTGAGCCCATTCCTGATTCGATCGCAATACACAATGTTCGTTGGAGTTGGAG
>CAZCXP010000009.1:2418-30812 GCA_964502665.1 uncultured Dehalococcoidia bacterium
CGATACCGGACATCAGATCTATGCTCTGAACAAGAATCCGTTGACAAGCAAAGTCTACAGAGAGTTGGCTGAATGGACAACAGATTGGTGTACAGGTCTGCCGGATGATGCCAAAGCTCTGGCAGATGCTATCCTGAATGGCTTTGATGACACAGGAGTTATCAAGTATGGTTCCCCAGGATGGGATACGGCCGAGATCCTGTGCACAGGCGATGGTATGTGCGGCGGTATGAAGGAAGTGTTCTACGATGCGCTTGGTACTCAAGGCATCCATGTCAGTAGGTTCTGTTATATCCTTAAGGATGTTAATCCGAGGACACCAGAACAGTGGCACGGAATCGTAGTTCAGGCGCCTGGCCTGGGCAGAACCGAGCCAACATTTTCAGACAGGACATGTCGCTGGGTGGATGAAGAATATCCTCTTCCGTCATACTTTGGTGACCTTTCACCCGGTGATGATGTAGCTGTGGAGACAAAGAAAGTATATACGTTCTATGCGCCCAATGACGGACATTGTGTTAACCTCCTCAGTGATAATGAGGAAGTCTATCTTTATGACCTATCGTTCGGAACGGGCCCGTGGCCTGATACTTTTGACTCAATACCTGCCTCTGGCTATTATCAAGGAGAGGAGCTGCATGATTTCAGGGCGAACTATCATGATTATGCTGTAGACCACATGCAGGGGAAGGTTTATTACCGAAACAGATGGGGTAAGTTCAGGATAGGAACATACTTCGACGTTGAGTCCTTAATTATTCCTGACAAAGTCCTTGGTCAAGACCAAATGCAATACTACTTGAGCGTCGTAGACGGCGTCCCCTCAACTCGATCGATGCCAGAGGCTGCAGATGATGAGGTCGATGGGGACTTGCTTGTGCTGCTGGATGATGAGACTGCGCCTGTTCATCTGCAACTTGTCAACGACAAGATTCTATCGCTGGAATGCAGTGCGGGAAATGAGGAATTCTTGGTGCGGTTGCTTCAAAGACAAAGCGACGTTGAGCTAGCACCGGAAAGTGGACCTCCCGGAGCGATGCCTCCGCTTGAGATGCTTAAAGGCGCTGCTATTGCTAAGCTGGCGGAGTGGGGGGCAAAAAACAGAATCCCTGAGATTCAACAAGTAGCCCATACTACAACCGACCAGCTTCTCAGAGATATAGCACAGGAAGCTTGTGATACCCTGAGTGATGATAGACTGACAGCGCAAAGAAGTTTTGAAGGAAGCGTTGATACAGACTTGTTGGTGTTGGTCGAGGATGAATCTGCGCCTGTTAACTGGTTAGTTATCAGAGACAAGGTCCTTTCCTTGGAAGGTGATGACGCTCACAAGGACTTCTTAGCTCGGCTACTGGCGCGAGAAGCGGAGCTTGAGCTAACGCCAGGAATTGAACTTCCAGGTGCAATGCCTCCGCTGGAAATGCTGAAAGCCGCTGCCATTATGAAATTGCAGGACTGGGGTGCTGAGGATAAGATTCCTGAGATTCAACAAGTAGCCGACACTACAACTCACCAGGTTCTCAGAGATATAGCGCGGGAAGCTGTTAATGATCTGAGGTAAATAGAACTCATGTCTTGTGAAGCAAAGACTGGGATTTGAGGTGATAGCAGCTCCTTTTTGAGGCTGAATGATTCTACGTATCCGTTCTCCCATGGATTCCGCTGCTACTTCAAGTTTCGCACAGTCCCCTGCGCCCAGACAGCTTCTGACCTGGCCTCTTGCCCCGCCATCTGGACTGAACGGGAGGAGCCTCGGCTACAGCCGAGGCTCCTCGCATCGTTTCCCAACAGCGGGCTATTTCTTCTTGGTATGCATGCGAATGCTGCTGCCCATCGCCGGGCTCGAGTTCACTAGTAGGGAAGGATGGTGACTACACTGTATGCTGAACCGACATCAGTGGCGACAATCTCGATACCGTACCCATACGATGGCGTTGGATTCCAATCTGTAATGCCAAAAGGACTTATAGTGTTGCCACAATAAGGGTCGGCCTGGGCATACGTATTCACAATCGCTTTTTCCGGCAGGTCAGAGTATGCGAGTACAAACAATACAGTGGCCTTACTCCAACACTCACCGCCAAAATACGCCCAGTAGCCAACAACCTCGCCGCCCCAGGGGTCTGAAACGCGACAGCTAGTCACAGGACTGAGAGCTTCATCCAAAACCGAGCAAGTCATTGCCGCGCCGACATCTGCTTGCGCATCTCCTACGCCGTTTACTGGACCCTGGGCAAACGCGATACCTGACGTCGCTATGATCGCTAAACTCAGCAAAGAGACTAAAGCGATCAAACGTAACCTTCTCATTCTCTTCTCCTTTCTTTCTAGTCTTTCCAGCGCCTTAGTTCGAACCGCGGTCAAAATGACCCCTTCCTAAATGACCTGTTTACCTGTTTTTAGTGAAAATCCACCTCCTTTTGTTTGTCATTCACGAGACCAAGCCACTTGTAGTCCCACTGGGGTCTTCTCGTCACAGCGAGGAGAGCGAAGATTTGTTGCTGACACTTAGTGAAGTCGTGTTACTCTTTTGTACAATAAGCAGGGGTCATTGTCAATAGACGTTTCTTAACATTAGTTACCGTTTTCTAATGTTTTTGGCGCAATGTTCGTCTTTTATCCACATTCCCCACTTTTCTTCCCAATGTTCCAAATGCCTCGGCTTTGCTGTATGGCGGTATTAGCATGAAGGTTGATTGCTTTCGCTTCTTGCCTTCGGTGAGCACTTAGCTTCGTGACTAAAAAGGTCGGCCCAAAATCACATATGGCCCCTGTGAATGAAAGCAATCCGCCTGGTTGAGCCTACTTCCCATGACCGAACTCTGTTCTCGCGATAATATCATCCTGAATAGACTTGCCCAAGTCTGTGAAGAAGGCACTGTACCCGGAGACTCTGACCACCAAATCGGTATACTCTTGGGGGCGCTTTTGGGCATCTTCCAGCGTTTGGCGGGAGACCACGTTGAACTGCAGGTGCATGCCCCCTAAAAGGAAATACGTCTTGACCAACGAGGCAATCTTTCTTAACGCGTCTTCATCCTGAACCAGGTAGGGAAGGAGTCTGAGATTCAAGGAATTCCCGTTGGATATTAGTCTGTGCTCCAGCTTGGCTGCGGACTTGAGCACCGCCGTTGGCCCGTTTTTCTCCCGGGCATTGACTGGCGATACCCCGTTTGATATCGCTTCTCCTGCCATTCTCCCATCGGGGGTGGCACCCAGGAACAGGCCGTCGAGGACATGGGTTCCGTAGGAGTAGAATGACGGTCTGAAGCGCCCTCCCCTGATGCTCTGGTGCTTGGTCACCTCCTCACAGAGGAGCTTGGCAATCTCCTTCGCCAGGAGGTCTACGTAGTCGTCGTCGTTTCCGTACTTGGGAGCTCGGTTGATTAGCAGATGTCGCACGTCATCTTTTCCTTGGAAGTTGGTTTCCAGCAGCTCAGCTAGCTCCGACATAGTGAGCACCTGGTCATCGAAGACGAGCTTCTTGATCGCTGCCAGCGAGTCGGCAGCAGTGCCCAGCCCCCTTGCTGTGATTGAGCCAAAGTTGTAGAGCGCTCCACCATCCGTTGCGTCCTTGCCGCTTTCAACACAGCCCGTCAGAGTGGCGGAGACGAACGGTGCGGGGAATTCCGCTTGGTAGATAGTATCCTTCACGTTGGTCGCATCGACTGCAAAGTTCACATTATGCTCCAGCTGCTTGCGGAAGGCATCCATTACCTCATCGAAGGTCTTGAACCTTGTGGGATCTCCTGTGCGAAGCCCCTGCCCTCCCATCAGGCGATAACCCCCATTGGTGAGCACCATCTCTAAAACCCCTCCGAGCTTGAGATCGTTGCCACCGGTGCAGGCAAAGCTGTCCCCAGAGCCGGTAGGCTCAACGCAGCCAACGATGGCGTAATCCCTAGCGTCTTCCAAGCTATATCCGTCGCTGAGCAACGCTGGAATGATTGCTTCATCGTTGTAGAATGCCTGTCCTGAGGTTGACCTGTAGACCCGGCATGCCCTCAGCAGGAAATCCTCAGTGGTCTTGCTATGAATCCTTATCGCCAGGTTGTTGATGACGGCCTTCAGTCGCTCGGATGCTTCCAAGATCATGTAGGACAATTCGTTGGTAGCATCCTTGCCATCTCGGGTCTGGCCGCCTATGGTTATTGGCTGTGGGCTTGTGCCCAGTGTGCTTGCAACCTCGAGCCCAGCTTCAGGCAGCAACAGTATGTTTGATGTCAGCTTGAGTTCTAGCTCCTCAATAAGCTCCTGAGCCTCTTCTTTGGTGATTATCCCCTCCGCAACATCTCTTCTGTAGAATGGATAGAGGTATTGATCGATCCTTCCCAGGGCGAAGGTTGCAGCCATACCATAGCTGATTTGGGCGATTACCTGGGTAAACCACAGGCACTGCATTGCTTCATAGAATGTCCTCGGGGGGTTGGCGGGAACCCATCGACAACTCTCCGCTATCCTTTGCAACTCATCTCTTCTGTTCGGATTTGCTTCCTTCCTGGCCAGTTTCACTGCCTCCTCAGCAAACCTGCCAGCGAAAGCGATGGCGGCCACTGAGCAGATGGTCACCGCCTGGAGGAAGTCGGCCTTCCTTCTCGCATCAGGATTTTCCGTTTGCAGTCTCTCCAGGTGCTCGGCTGCCTTCTCCTTGATTCCGTTGAAACCCTGACGCATCACGTTCCCGTGTCCCAACACCAGATGGCCTTGGACGTCGAATATGTCCGTGGCCAGGTTTGGGCAATTTCTATCGATTTCGCCGAGGCCTTTCACTTTCATCAAGCCCTTTTCGGCCCATAGGGAGGCTTTCTTGTCTCGGACCGTTCGCCCCTTCCAGTAGGGAAGAATTTCCTCCCTCAACACTTTCTTGTCATCGTCGCTTATCATAAAAGGGCGTTTCCTCTTTCCCATTGTGTCCATCTCCAGCTCCAGGACAGCGCTAATGTCGCCACGCTCAACGGGGATTACTCCAGCCAGGCGCTTGCTCGTTCTGTTGCCAACAATCAGTTCGTCTTCGTCGATGTGGATGGTCATCTCGGCAAGCGTCTTGGCCAGGGCCTTTGCTGCCCTGATAGCTGGTGGCTGCCCTTCTGTTTCCTGATAGCTGCTTGTATAGAGGCGCGCTCTCTCGACACAAACCTCATAAGGCGAGGAAAGCAGCTTCTGCTTCATTCGCTCGACCCTAGAACGAATCGTCCCTGGCGTTTCCACCTTCTTTCCCTCTTGTCAGATGATTGTAGGCTAGCCTGGCCGGGTCAAGGCGCAGAGCACGAAATAGACGAGAAGCGAGTATTCTTTTTCCCAAGGGAATTTATGATACCCCTGACCGAGAAAGACACCATCTTCGATCTTTCGGAGTTCATCAATTGTGCCAAACATAGGCGATGGAAACGGGGCATAGACCAAAGCAAGACACTGGTCTTGGTCAAACATCGACTCCTTGATGCAGGTATCAAAGGAGAATCGACGGGGTAGCAGCCGATTCTGATACAGGTTGAGTCCCTTCCCTGTCGTGTCTTCATCGAAGCGAGTGACGAATCTCTTTCCAGTCCAGCGGGCAGAAGGGTTATCGAAGCCAATGCGTGTAAGTAGTTTCATCCGCCACGAAGTCTTGGGATTCCATGCCAGGAAACTACCTGCGGTGTCTCCTTCAAGCTCTTCAAAAGAGGGTGTCTTGCCTTCCTTGAACAACCAATGAAGGTCATCAAAGGAGTATCCTCTCAATTTAGCCATAATTGCTTGAGCATTCTCCCTGGAATGGCGTTGTACAGCCACAGTAGCAGACATATTTGATAACCCTCCTTTCAGGCTCTCCGCAGTGCCACCCGATAGTGGACAGGGGCGAACTCGGTCTTCTCCAAATGCGCCTGGACGGGCGTAATCATTAAACCCCTTCCCCCAATGTATGGTAACACAAGAAGTCCGTAGTGCAATACAGTAGCAATGGAAGAAAGGGGGAGCACGCGCAAACAGCCACCTTTGAACACAGCATGAAGCACTGCGGAGCCCCCTTGTCGTGACTCCCCCATAAGGGCTACGAAAGAACAATATCTACCAGGACTATTTCCTCATTGACTGAGAACAATGCAGCCCTTACTCTGAATCTGATAGCGTATGCCTGTCTGAAAAGACTCGCACGATGTGCAGATGAAGTGGTGGAGAGGTATGCTTTTCCTTCTGGGAGTGATTGGCGGACTAATCTGTGGGCTAATCGACGCTCTAGCCAGCTACTGGATACGGCTTGTTGGCGTAGCAGCCAAAGGCACTTGGAAATGGTGTAGAGCCATAGTCGATGAGTTGCCATCTAGAACGCCATAAAACACTGGCCCCAAGACAAGGGCTTCCGAAGCTGTTGGAGTCCCCTAATCTACAAGATGATGCAGGAAGCCTCCGTATGCCCCAGCATTTGTCAGAAAGCCATGTCTGGTTTCCACACTTGCCATACCTTGCCCGCGAGGTCTGGCCCCGGCTTCAACGTCGGCTTGCCTGGCTGCCATCCGGATGGCGTTGCTTCTCCCGTTTCTCTGACATGCTGAAATGCTTTGACCTGCCGAATCAGCTCTGCAACATTTCGCCCTACAGGAGGTGTCACAACTTCCATTGCCTGAACTACACCATCTGGATCAATGAGGAAACGACCTCGAACGTCTACGCCTGCATCCTCATCGTATACTCCATAGGCCGCGCCGATTCGTCCTCCAGCATCAGAGAGCATCGGATATGGCACGCCCCCTGGCACCATCTTCGAGAGTTCTTCTTCCTGCCATATTTTATGGGTGAATCGGCTGTCGGTGCTCATTGATAGTACCTGTACTCCCAGCGACTTGAGTTCTTCATGTTTGACAGCAACTGCTGTCAGTTCTGTTGGTCAGACGAATGTGAAATCACCGGGATAGAAACACAGTACGACCCATTGACCTCTGTAATCGGAAAGCTTGATGTTCTTGAAGCCGCCATCCACAAAGGCGCTGGCCTCGAAATCCGGTGCTGGTTTGCCAACCTGAGGAGTCATCTTACGCGCCTCCTTATGCGTTTCTAATGGTGAGGATTCTTCTAATTCCGGCAAGATCGGCCCTTTCGCTGGTTGCACACACTGGTCTTTTGCTTCGGGCATCGGATACCTCCTTTCCTATTTGCCCCACAGATAATTGATGATATTTGATACTAGGGTTACTGAGCAGTAGCCTTAACCCGCTCCTCCTGTGACATCTCAGCTAAACGCTCGACCTTCTTAACATCCAGTCCCAGCCCCTCCGCTACACGGCGGCCATACTCTGGATCTGCCTTGTAAGAGATGGCTGCCTGCCGCAACTGAATACGCTTCTGAGCGTTGCAAAGGTGGGTCGTTATATTCCCAATCAGATGGTCTCTGTCCTCGTCTGTCATCACTCGTCTATATAATTCCCCTGCCTGGAAGAAATCGTCGTTGGGGTGAGTGTACGGTTGACGCGCCGCCAGGCCGGAAACCTCAAAGGGTGGCTCACTGGCGTCAGGCTGTGGTTCCGGCCCTCCGAAACTATTGGGGTAATAGTTAGGAGCCCCGCCGAAGTTGCCACCCACTTGCATAAACCCATCACGTTGGTAATTGTCTACCTTGGCCGCTTTAGGTCTGTTTATTGGGATCAGGTGGTAGTTAGGGCCTAGGCGATGGCGATGAGTGTCATGATAGCTGAAGAGCCGCCCCTGAAGTAGCTTGTCAGGAGATGCTGCTATACCGGGGACGAAGTTGGCGGGCGAAAAAGCGGCTTGCTCTACCTCGGCGAAGTAATTCTCCGGGTTACGGTTGAGGACCATGCGGCCGATCGTGATCGGTGGATAGTCAGCGTGAAACCACACCTTGGTTATATCAAAGGGATCAAAGCGGTACTCTGTAGCCTGCTCAGGGGTCATGATCTGCACTTGCACCCTCCACGATGGGTACTCTCCACGTTGAATTGCGTCACAGAGATCGCGTGTCGCATGGTCTGGGTCCTCGCCCTTAAGCTTGGTCGCTTCATCGCGGGTCAAATTCTGAATCCCCTGCTCAGTTTTGAAGTGGTACTGCACCCAGAAGAATTCACCTTTGTCGTTGTACCACTTAAAGGTGTGACTGCTGTAACCATTCATGTGCCGGAAGGTTCTGGGCGTGCCGCGGTCGGAAAACAGAATGGTCACCTGATGTATCGATTCAGGTGTTAGGGAGAGGAAGTCCCAGAACATGTCGGCGTCCTTGAGGTTGGTCTCCGGATTACGTTTCTGTGTATGGATGAAATCGGGGAACTTGAGCGGATCACGGATGAAGAAAACGGGTGTATTGTTCCCCACCATGTCGTAGTTGCCATCCTCCGTATAGAGCTTAACTGCAAAACCGCGAGGGTCCCTTTCGGCATCGGCGGAGCCCTTCTCACCCCCGACTGTGGAGAAGCGCGCAAAGACGTCCGTACGCTTCCCGATCTTTGAAAGGAATTTGGCCTTGGTGTACTTGGTTACATCGGCGGTAACCTCGAAATAGCCATGTGCCCCTGCTCCTTTGGCATGTACTACTCGCTCTGGAATCCGCTCACGGTCAAAATGAGCCAGCTTCTCCAGCAGGTGGGCATCCTGTATCAGAGCGGGACCGGGGCTGCCCGCAGTTACGGTGTTCTGGTCGTCCTCAACCGGCTTGCCGAAATTGGTTGTCAACTTCTTGTCATGAAGCGTCATTTCACACCTCCCCTTTTTGCCAATATCCCATCCGTTCCGCGTGGTACGGTGAATTATAAACATATGGGAATGCCTGTCAAGAGGTAATAACAAGTCGACAAAAATGCTGCGAAACTACAAAAGACATCGGGCGCCGCATTGATCGGTGATGCAGTCCATGATGAGGGCATCACGCCGGAAACAGAGAAGGCAAAAGCACTCTACAGCAATGGTTCCTTTTTCTGATTCCTCCGTTTTTCGTCCCTGGCTTGCCTAGAATCCTTGCAATAGTGTGATTATTTAAATAGAATGTCGTAAATCATGGGCGGATTGTTGGAGACCCCTGACAGGGCAGTAGTGGACGGGCAAGTGCAGTTCGGCCGCTTCGCGCGGCCGTTCCGGGAGCTGAATCTCCTGGATGCACAGTGCGGGATTCCCCGACTGGGCGGGCTACGGCGTTTCCGGCTCAAGGAGTGGGAACACGTCGCACTGGTACATCACGACTGGTACCTCAGCCTGGCGATCGTTGATGTCGGGTTCCTGGTGACCTCCTGGCTGCACCTTTTCGACCGGCGGAACCACGAGGCCTTCGAGCACGTGCGGAAGCTACCGCCGGGCAGGTTTCGCGCCCCAGCGAACGTATGGGATCATTCTGGAAAGATCGAGACCAGGGGATACCGGGTGTTGGTGCACAACCACCTTGAGCGCCAGGTCCACCGGTTCCAGATCGAGGTGCGCGGAGAGCGGTCTCTACCCGCTGTGGCGGGCACCCTGCTGCTTCACGAGGACCCTGCCCGGACGCAGCCGCTGGTGGCGCTGCTTCCCCTGGGGCCCAACCGCCCCATGTTCACGCATAAGTCAGCCTGCCCCGCCAGCGGACTGCTTGAAATAGGGGGCGAGAGGGTGGAGTTCACCCCGGACCGCAACGTGGGGTTGCTGGACTACCACAAGGCGTACTACCCCCGCAACACCTTCTGGAGGTGGGCCACTTTCGCCACCATCGACGCGACCGGGAACCTGCTGGGAGTCAACCTCACTCACAACGTCATCGAGGACGACACGCGATTCAATGAGAACTGCATCTGGCATGGGAACTCTATCTCGCTGGTAGGGGCTGCTCGCTTCGAAGTCCCGAAGGACCCCACGCAGCCGTGGACGATTCGGACCTCCGATGAAGCCGTGGACCTGGAACTCACCCCGCAGGGATTGCGCCGGGAGCGGGTGAACCTCGGCCTCGTCCGGTCAGCCTACGACCAGCCGTACGGCCTGTACTGCGGCACACTGGTGGATTCCGGAGGCAGGAGACACGCCGTCGAGAAAGCCTTCGGCGTGGCCGAGGACCACGTTGCGAAGTGGTAAGCTGCCAATTGTCTATTCCTACTGAAGATGCTGATACTTAAGAATACTTAAGGCAGGAGGGCGAAATGGAGGCTGACACCAGGCAAATCAACGATACCAGCTTCAAGTTCCTGCGAAGATTCAATGCTGCAATGTGTGTACTGCACCTTGTTCAAGCAGCAGCCATTTTCGCACTGAGTAATGATTACTCTGTCACCTTAACGACCTCTTTTCTCAAACGATTGCCTGGCGTGGAGTTCCCTGAGACGGCTCTGGAGGGATTATATGATCTTCGACTCGGCCCGATGGTTGCTGTTTTTCTGCTAATATCGGCCATAGCACATTTCATTATGGCCTCGCCATTCGGGTTCCCCTGGTACGTGCGTAACCTTAAAAAGCAAACAAACTACCTCAGATGGTATGAATACTCTCTCAGTGCTTCACTGATGGTGGTCCTCATAGCAATACTCAGCGGTATATATGATGCCCCGACCTTAGTTTTGCTTTTCGTACTAACTGCGGTGATGAGCTTCTTCGGGCTAATGATGGAGCTGCACAATCAGACTACAGAGAAGACCAACTGGACAGCCTACATATTTGGCTGCATCGCCGGTATAGTCCCCTGGATTATCATATTCTGGTATTTCTCTGCAGCTTTCGCCTCAGCAGAGGGAACGATCCCGACCTTTGTTTACTACATACTGGCCTCACTCTTTATTCTGTTCTCTAGCTTCGCCTTGAATATGTTCCTGCAGTATAGAAAGGTAGGGCCCTGGAAAGACTACCTGTTTGGCGAAAAAGTCTATATGATCCTGAGCCTTGTAGCCAAGTCGGCACTTGCGTGGCAGGTATTCGGAGGAATTCTGGCCAGGTCACTTTAAGCTGGATACATTCCTGCTGAAAATGAGTCGTCAAACATCACCGCCCGGCACTGTTGAGACAGCCGGGTAGCCGAGACTATCGTCATCGGTAGCTGGATTCGCTACCCTGCCAGCCATCTGGAATGCTATCTGAGCAGTTTAGGACAATCTCCGCTCGACTCTTATGGAATCCTGATGAATTATGTGGTAGGTCTGTCGCTCGTGAGCCTGCTCTCTGGTCAGCGCTGTGAATCTGGCGGGAGTCCACGGAACTCGCCTTTGCTACCCTCGTAGTTAAAGACATCCTCAATACTTACGTTGAAAAGCTTAGCAATGCGGAAAGCCAAACCCAGCGATGGGTCATACTTACCATTTTCAATGGATACAACGGTCTGCCTCGTAACATCGAGCTTGTTTGCCAGTGCCTCCTGGGTGAGATCGTGCATTGCCCGAAAGACCTTTAGCCTGTTCTTCACTCAGTTCCCTCGTTCACAGTTTTCGGCTGAAGTAGGAGTAAAAAGTTAGATACACCAGCAGTACCACGCAGACAGAGTAGCCTAGAGCTTCGCCGAAGAAGGCCAGTTCGACTGAGAGATTCTCTTTCAATGATAGAAGAACAACTGCCGCCAAGCCCATTGCAGGCAGCAAGAGCCGCATAGTAGCAGCCGATGCCTTCTCATAAATGTGGTGGATGCGTTCATCATCGATGGCTTCTTCAGTAGCCCTCCGGCACAAGTACATAAGCCCTACAGCCACTGCTACGGCCGTAACAGGCACCACCGGGTTTCCTGCCGTTACTGACCATCCAACCACTATCGCCAGTGCGACGACTAGAACAGCCCTGCAGACTTTGTACATTCTGGTGCTCATTTCATTTACCCCACGCTAAGTTCTACAGACTTATTGTAAAGCAAACTAGACTATTTGTCAAGTTGCAGCTTCTCCCTGAACAAGAGGCTGCTTGAATTCAAGGGTGTGGGGCCAACCACAGTGAACATCTTCTTGAGGGAGCTGAGAGGGGTGTGGCAGAAGGCAAGACCACAGCCGTCACCTCTTGCCAGGGAGGTTGCCTCCAGGATTGGACTGGCGGAAGCGGAGCTGGAGCTCCCCAATGTCGAGTCGGCCTTGGTGAAACTCGGCTTGGAATTCTGCAAGGGCAGAAAATGCTCTGGGTGCCCCCTCATGGAAGAATGCCGCGGGGCAAGCACCTGACCATGTGCCGGGTGATCACTGCTGCCAACAGTACTGTGGCGAACAGAACCGCACTGAGAGCTGCTTTTTGAATCACATTCTAGCTCTCAACTTGTCGGCCCCAACGTGACAGAGGGTGCTGCTCGCTGCTGGCTCTGCGGCCAGACTCTCTCGGTCTGTTGGGCACGGAACCCTGGAAAGGCAGAGTTGTTCTGCTAGTTCAAGGTGTCTCAGGACCTGATTTCCCCACGAGAATTCCTCAGCATACCCAAGGGCTCTCTCCGAGATCTGCGCCCTGAGCTTGGGGTGCAGGATAGTCTGTGCTATCTTGAAAATGAGTTGTCCAAAGTCCGCGCTGGCCAATCCTCCAGCCATTTTCACAGTTTCGCCAACGCCCTCCCTGTCGCGGCAGGCGATTGTTGTGCCAGCGCCCAGGGCGTGCGCCACAATTCCGCTCTGAGTGCAGTTGCTGGGCCAGTAGAAATAGATATCCAGAGCTCTCAGCATGGCTGCGAGCATATCTCCAGGCAGATAGGTCTCCAGGAAGAACTGTCCTGCACCGTTGTGTCTGGCCTTCAACTCCCCGGCGAACTCGCTGTCGACGCTATTGTCGACCTCCCTTAATAGGCCTGTATACACCGCTGCGATCTTGTGTTTGGGCAGCACCTGCTGCAGCACGTTATGGACATGGTAGAGTAGCTCCGTACCCTTGCTGGTGGTGATGAATCCGGTGCCGCCAATTATGACTGTGTCGGGGTCGAGGAACACGCGTTGCTGTCTCAGGTTGTCCTTGCTTAGCTTATCCAGCCCGGATTGGTCAACCAGATACTCATGGATCCTTGCCTTGGCTTCGGCTTTGCTCATTCTGGCGAATCTAGGGTAGAGATGAGTACCATGCCTTAGCACGTGTACTTTGTCGGTATACCCGGGGAATGCGTGCGTGACCGCCTTATACACACCGTCGCTGAACACTGTGATGGCATCGGTGTGAGGAAGAAGAGCGTGCAGGAAGGAATACTCCTCGTTGCGCAGCCCGTAGCGGGTCTCGTTGCTTTGGAAGTGGAGAGTGTGGAGGGTAACCACTTTTGGCATGTACAGGTGTCTGAGCATGTTGACAAATCTGGCATTGTCTCTCCAGATACCGAATTCGTGTTGGAACCAGAGGACTTGGTTTGCGTGGGGTTTGAGTCCCTGCAAGATGGAGGTAGCGGAGAAATCGTGGCGGCTGGAGATGCCGTACCAGACGTGGTTGGTGGCTGAGGGTTGGTCCTCGCTCAGGGGGACTCCGTAGTTATCCAGATCGAACGATAACACATCCCAACAGTGGGCTGGCGCCTCTCTGGTGAGAAAATACGCGTAGTCGGCAATTCCGCAGATTATGGGCTTGTATGGGGAGACCAAGGCAATGGATGGCATCATACCCTTCTCTTGATGCCAGAATCTCTCTGATGCCGCCAGGTGTTGCCTGCTCTTGGGCTCGTTCAGTAGGCCTAGAACGTCTGCCACCGGTTTACTTTGCGTCGACTTGCTAGTTGTCACCACGTCTTGGCTACCTACTGTCCTCGGTGCGGTCAGGATAAGCGAGTTATCATATCTACAAATATCCTGCCCGAACTCTATCATACCCACCTCTTAGGGATATACAATGGCTCTTTCGGTGGGCCTCAGGTGGGAAAATAGTCCTGCAATGTGTGAACGAGCGACGGGGCACATGGCGGTTGCCACCAACGCCTGGAATGGTCGCAGGACTCCAACCCGAGCTGGGGAGCGAGTGTCAGTCGCCCGCAGTGTTCAAAAAGCCTTCCTTCTGGACCTGTGGTAGGAAAAGTGTGGATGAGTTAGGTAGCAGGGGGTTGATTCCTGCGAAGTAATCTCGTATTATGGTCGAAACCGGTGCCGGGCGATGGCGCACGAGCGGAGGGACAGTCAGCCAGGATGTGCTTCTGCCCTCGTTGTACGGAAGAGGTTGGTATATCGTGAAATACAGGAATGTCCGGCGGGCGCTGATACTGCTCACCCTTCTTTGTGTGGTGGCAGGCCTATTCTTTGCTGCCGGAGTATCTGCACAAGGTGACACCACGGTTGATATCTCACCGGCCAGCCAGACGGTCGCTCCACTGGAGGTATTTACAGTTGACGTAGTAATTGCCCCAGCAGTTCCCATAGCTGGTGTCGAGTTCGACCTGAGCTTTGATCCCTCGCTTCTAACTGCAAATAGCGTTGCCGAGGGCAATCTACTGAATCAGAATGGCGATGAGACATTCTTCCTGCCTGGCACAATAGACAATGTTGCTGGGACTATCACCGGCGTTGGTGGTGCCATCTTAGGAGTTGGTGCCAGTGTGTCATCGCCAGGGACATTTGCCACAATCACCTTCACTGCCAAAACAACGCCGGGAACCTCACCACTTGACTTGACGTACGTTCTAGTGGGAGACCCTGCAGGAGACCCGGTACCTATAGTGGTGACCGATGGGAGTGTAACGATTGAGATACCACCCACGCCGACACCGACACCCACGCCAACACCGACACCCACACCTACGCCGATTGATACCACTCCACCCACGATAACCGGGGTTCAAGCCATTGATATCACCCCGACATCGGCAACCATCATCTGGACCACGGATGAGCCGGCGGACAGCGTGGTCCGCTATGGAACCACAAAGCCACCAACTACTGAAGTATCAGACCCTGCACTTGTTACCAGTCACTCCGTAACCTTAAGCGGGCTCGGGACGACCTACTACTACGAGGTGCAATCAACGGATGAAGCTACAAACACCGCCATCGACAACAATGGAGGCGCCTACTATTCCTTTACCACACCGGTTGTTGTTAGCATTTCCGGATGGGGGTGGTGCAGCGACTGCAGCAAGCTTGCCACCGCCACGCTGGAGGGGAACGCGACGATGGTTGAGAGGTCGCATGCCTCGGAGAGCTTCTCTCTGCACCTTGTGGGCAACGTCACGCTACACATATCAAATGCGCCCGATGAGACGATCGAACTTGATATGTATGGCAGCAGGGTCAGGTCGTTGTTCTACCTCCGGCAGGAGACCCCAGGCAGGTCCGCGAGCTTAGATGGAACGTGGATCGATGCCCCAGGTGATCAGTACTATATCGGCGCAACAGGCATGATTGCGCTGCCTAACCCTGAGGGTGAGGTACTTAAAACAGCAAAGCTTTGCTTTGTCGTGCTGCGAACACCTGACGTGGAGGTCCCCATCGCAGAGCCAGGTAGCTTTGTGGAAGATGTGGAGTCTATGATCACCAGGTTTGTAAGATTCATGGACAGACTACTTGATAGCTTGATAGGTACTGGCTTCGGGGAAACACTGAGTGCCATTCTGGGCAAGGTAGCGACACTGTTGGCTGCGCTGCGGGCGCTTGGCGTACCCTATATTCCGTAGGTGAAGTCACCATATTCCAGCACATTCACCTACTCCCCAAGGACTTAAACCACAATTTCACTCTTTCCCCTGTGCGACTTGGCCACGACTGCTTTCTGGCCCAGACCCATATCAGCGCTACCCCTGTCAGGCCAGACACCATCAGCGAGGTATTTAGCAGCGTTATCCTGACATCGAAGAGCCAGTTGAACCAGAAGACAAGCAGGGGCACCAAGGCTATGGATAACCCAAAGGACAGCGCAACCCTCTCGATCCAGTCAATGTTTCTCTTTGCGAAGAAGACATAGCTCCAGGCGAATCCAGGCACAAAGAGAACGAATACCGAACCAAAGAATATCCTGAATCCCTCTAACACAGTCATATACTAGCCTCCGCCGAGATACCTGTACACTACTGCCCCTTCTCGATAAGCCTCCTGAAAGAGTGGGTTCTGGAACTTCCGTAGGTTAAGATAGTTCCCCTGATTCTGCGAGTGGTAGATATATATCGGTGGCTGATAGGCATCCAGGAACCGCTCTGCCGTCTCCAAATCGCCTGCCTTGAGGAATTCAGCCCATTCCTTCTCGCCGTGAGCGCTCCACTCAAAAAGCCCCGGCGCGATCACCCTCCTCTGGCTCCATCCCAGAACCCAGGGGGCATCATAGCTGGTGGCGAGTATATATGCATCCTCCTCGGTATTCTCTGCTATCCACTGAACAGCTTCCAGCTGCTGCTCCGTTATCAGCGGCTTGGCGCTTCTTGTCCCGTCTACCGTTGGCATTCCGGCTACCGCGATTAGCAGAAGCACGATGATCACTGCTGCCACCTTAACCATCCCACCTCTCCGCAACAGGGTACACTCGATGCCTACAGCGGCCAATATCACAAAAGCGATGTCCAGCGGGATGATGAACCTCTTGAAAAAGAACAGCTGAAAAAGGACAATGATCGAGCTTATCACAAAGTAGAAGAATATGCTATTCCAGTCCCTTCTCAGCGCCAGATACATAGCTCCTATCAGAGTGAAGGGCAGGTAAGCCAGTGAGACCGCCCGGTACGTTGCGAAATCGAAGAATGTCCCCCCGCCTAATGCCTCCCCTGTCTCAATATTGGTGATCGCCGTCTCGATGGTGCCCGATAACACTGCCCAATTTGCTTCCCACCTGGGAATCCAGAAGAGGGCAATCAAGGCAGCAGCGCCAAGCGCTGCAAATACGATCCCCTTCCGTCGATGCAATATGAAGTAAGGTATCAATATCAGTGCAAACAGCAGAAACTCAGGCCGATGGAAAATGCCCAAGGCGGCAAACATTACCGCCATCAGGCCATACCTTTTCTTCTCCAGGGCATAGATGGAGAACAGCAGAAACATTAACCCCAATACATTCTTGAAGTAGAACATGGTGAAGACGTCAAACTGGGTATATGAAACAGCATATAGGACAGCCGCCACCAATCCTGCCCTCTGACCAAAGAGGCCTCTGGTCACCACGAAAACCGGGAAGACCAAGAATGCCCCCAGGAAGGGAAACAGAAAATTCATGAACTCGAGGGCATCGGCACCGGCCACAACATGCAGGGTATCGGAGAGCACAGGCAGGCCCTGCGGCATCATTTCCTTCACCCAGCCTGCCAGGTCTGCCTCCGGTATCTGGGGAAGAGCGCTGGCATAAAGCTCCATGGTATGCTTATAAAGGCCTGGGTCATACCCCAGGGGAACGGTGCTGTGGGTGTGAGGAAAGAGCCGGACGGAGAGGGCAAATAGAAAGGCCGCCAGCAATATGGGCAACGCCCCCTTGAGGCTTCTGGCCTGCGATGACCTTGCCGCTAACAAAGCAGGTATGGCAAGCAGTGGCAGGGTGTAGGCAAACAGTTCATAGTTGAACGGGGGAGAAAGGATTTCCAACTCCCTGAGCAAGACCAGGATGATGAAAATCAGGGCCAGCTGAAGGTAGCTGAGGTCAATGACCTTGGCTATCTTCTTCCTCATCCCCCTCCCTCCAGATCAGCAGAAACAATAGCACGATCAGCCCACCACTTATCACTGATATGACATAGGAAAGCCATCCTATCTCCTCGGTCTTGTACCACACGATGGCTATTCCGGCCAGCCCGGCGCAGACTACGGTGACAATGTCTCCTCTGCCGAGTCGTCGCTTCTCTCCCCTCACCCCTTCCGGCCTGGTAAGAACAGAAGCCCCGGTCTCGAGGCCATCCGCTGCCGAGAATTCTTCCACCGTGGGCTCCTCGATTTTCTCCACCCAGGCCCGCTTACTGTGATCCCAGACCCACGTGGCTCTGGGCTTGAGCTCGTTTGCGTCCTCGCATCCGGACTTGCTGCCAGATTCAGGTTCCTCCACAGGTCTTGCCCCGATCAGGGCTCCTCCAAGACCGTCTGGCTCTGTTGGTTCATCGATTTGCGCCCTCACCCTCTCCGGCCTGGCAAGAACGGCCGTTACCCCCACTACGATGACCGCGATGAGCAGATAATCGAGACTCAAGTAAGAAGAGACACTTCTCTCCCAAATGCTCTCCACCAGTAGCAATAATAAGAAAGTAATGAGCAGCACAGCAAACAGTTGCTGGGCAAGCTCAGCCGCTCTCTTTATATGCCTGTTCTCCCGCCCTTTCATGGAGAGCGTCGTCAACCGGCTACCTAATCTCCCCATCACATCCTCTCCCAGACGGGCGGTATTTTCAGACGTATTTCAATCCAGTCTATAGGGATAGTCCTCTCCTGTTCCTCCGTCTGGCTGAGATGGGGCGCCCTAAAGCAAAAGCTGAGCTTATCATCCTTGATGAAGAGGTCTTCTCTCTTCCAGCTCGCTTGTGCCGTCATCCAGCCATCATCCTGCGATGGCGCGATATAGTCTCCATAGTCAACGATTACATAATCCGCGTTCGCCCTGGCCCACGAAAGATCGTATTTCAAATCCACCACCTTACACCCCTGATCTATGCTCAAGCCCTTGTCATTCCGTGCCACCACCGAGCCCACGGGCGGGTTCTGCAGGAATTCCTCCACGCTGTCAAAGCTAGCGCTGCTTCCCTCGCCTGTGGCATATACCTTGATGCTGCCATCCTCCGCCACAAGTGGAAAATCCGCCAGTTGTCCATAGAAGGGAACGTAGATGTCCTGCCAACAATAGCTCCACTCCGCCTCATCCCTAGCCCCCAACATGAACTTTCTATCGCTGGGGAGATTATCCTCGAATCTCACCCTCACCTCAACCTCAGCAGCATCTCCCAGCCTGCGGCTATCCAGCTCAAAGTATACCAAGTCCTTCTCCAGTTCCCTGAAGCTGGTACCATTTGCCACCATCTTGTCCGAGATTCTATCAAAAGGCCCGGTAATCATGGCCTTCCCCCCGCTATCATCCCCACCGACGTCGATAAGGTAGGTGGGGGTGCTGCCAAAGGGCAGTAGATTCACCCAGCCGATATACCCCAGCACCACGATAGGAATAAGCCACAACCCCTTAAGGAACCTGTTGCCCTTGCCAGTTTCCTGCTCAGCTATCTCGCCCGTTTTGGCACTCCTATTGAGTGATTTTGTCCCTGTTCCCTGGATAGGGAAGCCGTCACGGGGTGAGGTCTCCAGAACCCATGAACCTCTCCAATGGCACTATCCGCCTGAAGGTTTCCAGATCGTCTCTCCCAAGCCCTTTGATCAGCCACAGTGTGCCTCCATACAGCGCCAGTAAGCCTATGTAGATAAGCGGGAGCCATGGCGGAGAGAGCGAGACCTGGAGGGCAATAGCATAAACCGCTCCCGCTGCCAGGCAGATCTTGGCCAACGAGCCAGGGCTAACCAAAGCCCGAAACCGCCAGAATACATAGACTGCTGCAGCACACATGCCGAGAAATCCGGTTGTGGTGGTCGCCCAGGCTGCCCCCTCCAGCCCGTACTCCGGTACAAGCAGGATGTTCAACCCGATGTCTGTTCCTGCCAGCAGCAGGGCCATGGCCAGAACCACCCCCGGCCTCCCGCTGCCCATGATTACATAGGCCAGAACAAAGAATATGCTTAAGAACCCCAGCCCGAAGGCCAGAATACTCAGGGTCTCGGCCGCCTCCACATACCTGGAAGAATAGACCAGGGTGAGCAAATCAGCGGAGCTAGCGCTTATCAGAAGGACCACCGGTACCAGCAGCATTAACATGTACTTCATCGAATGCCGAATGTAGCTAGCAGCAAGCTCCGTGTTGGCTGTAGAAGTTGCCCTCGAAATGGAGGGCAACAAAGTGAGGCCCAATGCCGCAAAAAGGAAGTAGGGCAACCGGGCTATGGTCGCCGCGGAGGTGTAATAGCCGGCGCTGGCTGCACCAGGGGCAATGGCCTTTACCGCAAAGAGGTCCACGTTCATGATCAAGAGCAGTATCGCTGAAAACAGCGTAGCCGGCAAGCCGAATTTCAGCAGCTTGCTATATTGAAAGCTGGTAGGGCTCCGTTGCACCCTTCCCAGATACCTAAGCGCGAGAACGAAGCCAAGCAAGGCAGCAACGAGGTACCCCAGGATGGCCCCCTTAATGCCCAAACCAAGTAGCACCAGGGCGAAAACAGCGCCTACCCTCACAATAGATGAGCATATCCTCACTTTGGCTTGCTTGCCAAACTGCTTGAGCCCATTGAGATAGCCATCACTATAGATAGCTCGCAGGGCATAGAACGGAACCACAAAGGCTGATACCCTGATATAGGGGGTAAGCTCGGGGTCACCGAGCCAATCGGCAATGAAGCCTGCCAACCCGAAGACAAGCGCAAAGACAATCAGTGAAATCACCACCTGAGAACGGTTCCCAGCTCGTACTATACTGCCCAACCGGGCATTGTCCTCGGCGATATACTTGGAGGCGCCTTGCGGCCAGCCGGAGGTCAGCAGAAGATCGGCAATCGTCATCAAAGCCAGCACTATCCCAAATAGTCCATAGCTTTCGGGTCCCAGATAGCGTCCCAGCCAGAAGTGAATGACATAGCCGCTGACCAGGAAAACGCCGGCAGCAACCATGAGGTAAAGCGTGCCTCTACCCATTCCAGTCTTGGCTTCGTTGTTCATAACCTCTCACCCGCCGTGCTCGACATCCCTGAGTGGGCATCGGGCTGACCTTCGGCTTCACCCCGAGGCCGGAATTCCATTCGGAGCTGGTGGTCGGCTTGCCGATAGGGGGCTACCCAAGCACCATCGTTGAGCGAAGAAGAGGCAGTGCTCAATCCTGCACTACCTCCCTCAGCACCTTCCCATCCATGTCTGATGGCATATCCACGCCCATTAGCTTCAGGATAGTAGGGGCAAGGTCGATTATCTCGGCATTGTCTATTTTACATCCCTTGGTGACGCCCCCTCCATAGGCAAGGAAAATCCCATGACCTCTGTGCTCCCCCGATTTGAGTGTCTTGGGTGGCGAGAATATTTTCCCTGAGGGGAAAGCAAGCATAGTAGCGGCAGCATAGGAGTAATCCCTCATGCAGAGGTTGATATCGGGAAGCATATCTGTTTTGTTGCCCCAGTAAAGCTCTTCCCTCTTCCACACGTGGTCCACCAGTCTTTCCCCGCTGTCAGTGACTTTGATCGCCTTCAACCGGGCTATTATCTCCTCCCTCAGCTCGTCATACTCTTCAGGGGCAACACTGCCTTGTGTCTCCCTCCCTTTCAGGTTAATGAAAATCTCGCCATAGTAGCCGAAGGAATACGCCTTGGTTCGACGCCAGTCTATATCCTTCCAGGTGTAGCCAATGCTATCTAGAACCCTCTTCGGCAACCCGCGGGCCGCAGAGGGCGATGGTGTGGCTACCCTGCCCATGCCCATCTTCAGGGCTAGCCCGATCACCGACTGTGGGGTAACGCCCAGAAAACGCAATAGCGCCTTCAGTGCGCTGGAGGGAGACCTTTTTAATTTCAGATAGCCCTTCTCCTTCAGCCACTGATTCATGTTAAAATCCTTCACATACATGCCGAAGCCATGGTCCGACATCAGGACCAGGGTGCTATCCTGGGGAAGCCGCTGCATCAATCTCTCAAGAACACTGTCAATCTGCACATATGTCTCCAGTATCTTGTCCTTGAACTCCTCATCTGCCTCATAAGCGGGATGTGACTCATCCATGTACTTCCAGTACCAGTGCTGGATATGGTCAGTGGCCATGAAGGTTATCATATAGAAGTCCCAGTCTTCCTTTTCTATCAAATAGCAGGCGACCTTCGCGTGTATCTCAGTCAGTTCAGCAATATCTCGGGCGAATCTCCTCTTGTCCTCACTTCTCTCCGAATACCTGCTATCTTCAGATATTCTGAACTCCGGTATCGCCCTGAGCAGCTCCCTTTTCAGCTCCCTGGGGTAAGTGAAGTTGCTGCGAAGGCTGGGGGTGGTGAAGCCAGAGACCATATAGCCATTTACTTCGTGTGGTGGATAGGTAAAGGGCACGTTTATAACGCAGCACCGTTTGCCCTCTCTCGATAGAATCTGCCAGATCGTTTCCTCGGTCCTGTACTCCCTCCAATCCACATCGAGCCCGAAGCTTTTATTGAGCCTGTAAAAGGAAAACTGCCCGTGCTTCCCCGGGTTTTTTCCGGTCATAAACGAACTCCAGGCGCAGGGGGTTATCGGCGGCACAGTGGATTTGAGCCTGCCCCAGGCCCCGCCCCGCATCAGCTTCTCGAAGGTCGGCAGCCTCCCCTGTTCGACCCACGGCTCTATCAGGTCGAAGGTAGCCCCGTCCAGGCCGATCACCACTACTCTATTTGCGGTCATTCCTTCATTGCCACCATGCAGATTCTCTTAATGAATAGCTCGCATCCGGTCAGGCGAGCCAGCACCCGCTCCATTTCTCCGTATATCGGAAAGTGGGCTGGACGGTGATAGCTTCTCAATATTCGGAACTGGTGAGCGGTGAGGGCATCTACTATCTCCGCCCTGATGCGCAAGGCAATATGTCCTTCGGGCTTTGGTCTGACAAACTCAAAAATGTGCTTCCTGTTGGGAGTATAAATGTGTAGCTTTCCTCCCTTCTTCAGAACCCGGTAGCTCTCCCTGAGACCTGTCTGGAAATCCTCCTCAGGCAAATGCTCAAGTATATCAATAAGCATGACCTTGTCGAAGGTATCGGCTTGGAAGGGGATCGCCTGCACGTCAGCTAAGCAAATCGCGCTATTGGCTGGATTGCCGAATCTCTGGACCGCTTCGCTAGCCACTTCCACACTGGCAGGTGAAGAATCGATACCAACGATCTTGGTTATCCCGGAAATCATGGCGCAGTATTTCCCCGACCCACAGCCTGCGTCAAGAATATATTCCCCACGCTGTGGCTGAACCAGCCCCATTACATTCCTCACCTGATCTTGCATACGGCGGGTTGGCCTCACAAATGCCTGCTCGCCCCTTCTCTTATAGGTATCCCTTATCATGTCCCGTGCCCTTCAGCTTGTTCCCCAGGTCGGATCAACTGATATAGATCGGTCATTTCAGTACCAAATACCTGCTCAAAGCAATCGCTTGCTTCAAGCCCCTCAACCGCTCCCGGGGATATATAAGCAACCCATCTCTCAGGGTTGCCCACCCACCGTTCGTCGATGAAGATGTAAGAGACACCTTCTCTATCCATGACGTCGGCCAACTGGCTGTCGCTCCCGAAATTCAGCGCCTCATACAGCTCCGTGCCACCTAGCGGGTTTATCCAGATTACCCTGCGGTGAGCATATTGAGCCAGCTCATTCTGTCGAGGCGTGAGTATAATAGCATCCTGGGGCAACTCTCTGTCTATCCACTCACCCATGTCCTGATATTCTCCCTGCTTCGGCAGCGAGTCGACCGCCCTATCAAGACTCGGTTGATACGTTGTCACTGCTGCTATTGACACTCCCGAAATGACAACGAGTCCGAGCACAGCTTGTATCACCGTTCTTGGCCTGTAACGGGTAAACAATGCACCCTGCCCCACTCTCACCAGGCCATAGGCGAAGATTACACCAGCCAACAGGGGCATCACTGAAAAGTAGCTTTTTGCGTGTATAGAGGTGATGTAGAGTATAGCTAGTAGGCCAAGACATAGGGCCACCGCCATTACGGTCTTGTTTCTATCCCTGAATACATAAACAACGCCGAAGACGAGGAACAGCACGAAGAAGCCCTCCAGGAAATCTCTGCCGGCACTGCTATTGTCGAAGCTATTAAGAAAGCCTATCGTCCCCTCTGGACTGGCCTCTGCTCTCCGCTGGGAAATCGCGCCGCTGTTCCTGTGGTATTCGCTATAGGCTGAATTGGGCTCATACCTCTCTACACCAAGCCAGGAAGCTACCTCCTCCTCCGCTTGGGCTGCTGGTCCTGGCAGTATCCCGATGTAAAGGATGTAGCCAGTAGTTGAGAACTGGTAGAAAAGAACCGGAAAGAGAAGCACGACAGCTACCGCTATGGCAATCAGGCCATCCCTTAGTCTTTTTTTCCAGATCCTCGTTTCAGTGGCGGCATAGATAATGGTTGCCAGGACTATGAATAGGATGGCGAACCACCCCTCCTGCTTCATCCCCACAGCCCCAGCAGCGAATATCCCGGCCAGCAGAAGCCACCTCTTCCTGCCTGTCTGAAGCGCCAGGTGAAACCCGAGAAGGGAAAGAGCGGCCAGCAGAAATAGCGACATCTCTGCCTCTATTCCCTTGACGCCGATAACTGCTGGGATCGCTACCAGGGAGGCTAGGAGTCCTACCCTGTGTCCGCAGAGATGCTTGCCCAGGATGTAAATAACAACGATCATGAAAGCCACCGAAATGGAAGGGACCAGCTTAAGAGCCAACGGGCCGGTAAACTGGTGAAGCGTGGCAACCAGGGCGAAATACAGCTGAGGGTACACTATAGGAAACAGCGAATCGGGAGTAGCCAGCTTGTAGGGCTCGGTAGAGCTGATCTCTCCGCTCTGCGCTATCTGAGTGATGATGTTAGCATTCGTCGAGTTGTCGGACCAAAATGCGGTATTTTGATGCAAATAGAGGTTGGCAGCCAAAGCGACGACAAATATCAGTCCAATAAGAATGCCTTCGACAAGCCTAGCTCTATTCATGAACGACTATTATGCCCTGAGCTCCTCTAGATATAGCCTGGCGACCTTCTCCCAGCCGTAGTTTTCGAGGGTGAATTCTCTGGCTCTGGTACCGAATTCTCTCCTTCTTCGGCCATCTGCCAGTAGCCACTCGATTATCTCGACAAATCCCTGGGTATCACAGGGCTCAACCAGGAAACCATTCTCTCCGCCCTTAACGGCATCCTTTATCCCCTCCAGATTTGAGGCAACCACCGCCAGACCGCAAGATGAAGCCTCCAAAGCGACAAGGCCGAAGCCCTCCATGTCTCCTTCTACTGGCATATTAGGCATTATGAAGATGTCAGACGCATTGTACAAGCACTTAAGCGTGTCATCGTCCACGCGGCCCAGCATGAACACACAGTCCTTCAAATTGCGCTCTTCTATGGCATTTCGAATCTTGGGCGCGAAGGCACCTTCACCGGCGATCAGGTAGACATATGCCCTGTCCTTTTCCGTCAGTACCGGCATGACGTTTTCCACGAACAAGTGAATTCCCTTTCTTTCCACCAGTCTCCCCACAGATAACAGAATCTTCTTGCCATCTAGCTCAACCTTGAGTTCTTTGGACAATCTGCCTCTTAACTCTTGTTTGCCTTCCTCCATATAGAAGTCATCCGAGATACCATTTGGAATTACGGCTATTCTCTCACCCTGTATACCCCTCCTCAGACACGCTTCCTTTGTAGCATCGCTAACGCAGATAACCTTATCCAGCCTCTCAGCGCACCTTGGGATGACAAACTGGTAGAGCCTATTCTCGTAGGTAATGTCAAGCCCGTGGATAGTTATGACCACGGGCTTCCTCGCAAGAGTCTTTAAGATCAAGCCAAGAGGAGCGAGCAGGCCATCTTGAAGGTAGACCACGCTTGCCTTGCGCCACGTCAAGAGCCAGAGGGACTTGAGGAAAAAATAAGGTAAAATGAGGGGCAGCCACTTGTTTGAGCCACCCCACTTCACCAGTCTTACGTCGGCCACGCTGGACAAATGCTTGGAAAGGTCATAGGCTGCTTTCTCCATCCCTCCCTTTGTCGGCGGAAACTTGCGCGTGATGAAGAGGATCACCTCTTTGGACCTTCGAGCGCTTACCTGCTCCCCTCGCTCTTCCTCAACCGATACGGGATCTCCCCGTCCAGCAACGCCTGCCTTCTCAGACATGTCACCGGGGAGGCCTGTCCCCACGCTTGTACCTCTGTAGCTTGCTATGGTAGAGCTGCTCCTCTTCGATTCTCCTTAGCCTCCCCAGCATATCAGCAATCAAGGCTAATACGAGAAAGATGGTGCCCAGTACAAGCAGCACAACTACCAAATACAGGAGCGACGTAAAAGGGGATGTCCGCCCTGTGCTTGCCCAGTGACCAAGCACAAACAACCCGATAACAACCCCGGGTATCAGCGCTAACAAGCTTATAGAGCCAAAGAACCTCAGCGGTTTGTGATCCCTGAAGACTCTGATCGCAATTACCAGGGCTTTGAGTCCGTAGGAGTACCAGTGGGTGACCACCTTCGATTTGCCTTCCCTCTCTCTAACCTGGACCGGGACCTCCCTGACTCTCATTCTCTTATTGAGCAGGTCAATCAATACCTCCTGGGTATAGGTGAAATCCCCGAAGGTATTCAATCTCAAGGCTGCCTCCCAGGAGTAGGCCCGGAAGCCACACTGTGTGTCGGCAAGCTTCTGGCCGGTAAGCGAATTCACTATCCTGGTAAACAAGCTGTTCCCCATCTGTTTAATCCAGGGCATCTTCGGCTTGAGGCTGCTATCGAGAAAGCGCGAGCCGGTAACAAAGTCCGCCTGCCCCTGCAAAATGGGTTCAATTAGACGGGGTATGTCATTGGGATCGAATTGCCCGTCAGCATCCGTAGTGACGATAATATCAGCTCCCATTCTGAGCGCAAAATCCCTGCCGGTGGAGAAGGCAGCTCCCACTCCCTCATTGGCCGCATGGGAGACCACCCTGTCGGCTCCCGCTTCCTTCGCCTGTTCAACTGTGCCGTCAGTAGAGCCATCATCTACGACCAGAACCTCGACCTGATCTACCCCTTCTATCGCCCTGGGGATTTCAGCGACCACTCGAGCTATTGTCTCTTCTTCATTATAGGCTGGTATAGTAACGACTAGCTTCACGGCTTGAGCCCTATTCACCGCAAGAACAGATTCCAGGAGCTATGGCCTGTAGCCAACAACGGAGATGTTCATGCTATCCGATGTATGCTCGTTAGTCAATCGACGAAGCTGTAGGCCCCGATAGTTGGAGAGGAGTATAGCAGATAGGTGGCAGAAGTCAAGCACGTTTTCGATTGCACACACATAGATGACCGTCATGGTATCGACATTGGCTGGGAAACGAGGTCCGAAGGTGTTGACAAAGCGCCTTTCGTTTGTTATTGTTCCGAATAGGAGGGTGGCTGCTTACCGTTTGCGGCATAGCTGCGTCGTGGAAATGCGTATTCCACGGGATACAGCGAATGAAAAAGCTGGACCCAAAGCTGGTTATAACGGCTGTCAGCATTCTTCTAACGGCAGCAATCGTTCTTCTGTTGCTTCTGATAGGGCCCAAGTCGGTTGAGGCAGTCAACGTTACCGTCACCCCATCGCCCGGCAGTGTTGCGCCAGGTGGAAGCGTAACATTTGATCTCACCGTTGAAATCCTGGCCAGTGAGCGCATCCCAATTGAAGGCATCCATCTGCGCATCTTTTCCGATGCCGAGGCTACCATAGAGCTCACCGCCTCTCCCTACAACTCTCCCCTGAGCACGAGTCTCTTTTCAGCTACCCCATCTACCGGCTACTACGGATATGGATACGGATACGGGTTTGACCCCATTGTCGGCCAGGGGTATAGCTTTGGCTACGGATACGGGTACGGCTATGGCTACGATAGCGGGACTGTGACCCTGGTCTATCGCTGTACTGTGGACACCAGCGGTTGGGCCCCTGCGGTGTACTACGCCAGAGGAGATGTTGATTGCGGAACTCATACCTACTCTTCGAGCGTTTCCTCATTTGTTGTGGCCCATGACTGGGATCTCTATATCGATGGGTGTATCAATGTTTCGGACCTGATTCTGGTGGGCCAGCACTGGCGGCAGGAAGGAGACCCTGGCTGGATTCGAGAAGACATCTACGTAGACGGAATAATCAACGTCTCGGACTTGATACTTGTAGGCCAGCACTGGAGAGAGGGATGCACTTAGGTCAACACCGGAGAGCGCGGAAGGTTAGAGCGTCGTGAGCTACAAGAAGGTCAGCCTGGCGCTGATGCTCCTCGCCGTTCTCTGCCTGATAGCCGGCCTGTATTTTGCTCACGGGGCCTCCGGACAAGGCGGCACCACGGTTCGTATCTTACCGGCCAGCCAGACAGTCTCTCCAAGCGAGGTATTTACGGTTGATGTAGTAGTTAACCCTGCAGTTGAGATAGCTGGCGTCCAGTTCGACCTGAGCTTCGATCCCTCGCTCCTAACTGCAAATATAGTTCCACTACCTGCCCATAACCCTGCCGAGGGCAATTTACTGAGCCAGGATGGCGACGAGACATACTTCATAGATGGGACAATAGACAATGACGCCGGGACTATCACTGCGGTTGCTGGTGCCATCTTAGCAGTCGGTGGCAGTGTGTCATCGCCGGGGATATTTGCCACAATCACCTTCACTGCCAAGACAGCGGCGGGTACCTCGCCACTTGACTTGACGTACGTTCGTGTGGGAGATACTGCAGGAGACCCGGTACCCATAGTGGTGTACGACGGGAGTGTAACGATCGAGTTACCAGCCACACCTACACCTACACCGACGCCAACGCCAACACCCACGCCGACACCCACGCCCACGCCAACGCCGACACCGACACCCACACCCACGCCTACACCCACGCCCAC
>CAZCXP010000010.1:0-23937 GCA_964502665.1 uncultured Dehalococcoidia bacterium
ATCCTTCGACGAGCTCAGGACAGGCTCTAACCTCTCCCTTCGAGGGAGAGGGATTTTGGACAGAGAAGGAGGCAGAAGTGCCAGAGGGAATAAAAGACAAAGTTGCAATCATTGGAATGGGGTGCACCCGATTCGGGGAACTCTGGGACAAGAGCTCCGAAGACCTGATGATCGATGCCTATAAGGAAGTCATTGAGGATGCGGGGATAGAGAAGAAGGACATTCAGGCAGCCTGGCAGGGCGGCCCCGAGTTCACCGAGGTTAACGTGGGACACAGTGCCCTGCCCTTAGCTCAAACTCTGAAGCTGCCATTCATTCCGGTGACCAAGGTCGAGAACTACTGCGCCAGTGGCTCGGAGGCTTTCAGGGGCGCCTGTTATGCCGTGGCCTCCGGTGCGTGCGACATCGCTCTGGCGCTGGGCGTGGAGAAGCTCAAGGACACAGGGTACGGCGGCCTCCCCGAATTCACCCACTGGATGGTTATAGGCACAAAGCACAGGATCATTGCCGCAAACCAGACCGCTCCTGGGATGTTCGCCATGCTTGCTACCAGGTACTTCAGCCGGTACGGCATCAGCCCCGAAGAGGGCAAGAAAATGCTGGCCCTGGTGTCAGCCAAAAGCCATCACAACGGCGCCATGAACCCCAAGGCACACCTACGCAGAGAAGTGACCGTGGAGCAGATAATAAATGCCCCCATTGTCGCCTGGCCCCTTGGGTTATTCGACTGCTGCGGGGTAAGCGACGGAGCGGCAGCAGCTATTGTCTGTCGAGCTGACATGGCGAAGAACTTCAGGTCCGATCCTGTCTATGTTAAGGCCCTCCAAATCGCTGCCACCTCGGGCGAGGAAGAGATGTACACCGATTTCGACTATACTCACGTGGAGACGTCCACCCGGGCGGCAGCCAGAGCCTACGAGGAGGCGGGGATAAAGAACCCGCGTGATGAGATCAGTATGGCCGAGGTCCACGATTGTTTTTCCATCACCGAGGCAGTGACCATGGAAGATTTGCAGTTCAGCCCGAGGGGCAAGGTAAAGGACGATATCACGGGTGGCCGATTCAACCTGGATGGGGCACAGCCGATTCAACCCGATGGAGGCCTGAAGTGCTTTGGACACCCAATCGCAGCCTCGGGACTACGGATGATCTACGAAATGTACCTGCAGCTACAGGGCAGGGCTGACCAGCGGCAGTTGAAAGACCCCAAATATGGCCTTACCCACAACCTGGGCGGCATCCCCTACAGGAGCGTAGCCAGTATCATCATCGTAGGTCTCTAGAACTTCATCAATTCTACAAAGAGGTCCCGATTCCTCCGCTGCTTGGGGAGACGATTTGCCCTCCTTGCCTGCCATTGCTTCTTCCTTATGTCAAGAGCGCCCAGTGGGGTCGCCGCCCATCCAGCAAATGCACTGATACCGGGAGAGAAGCATCGGGGATTGTGGACGAGCGCTCAGGATGCTATAATAGTCCCCGAAGATTGCCAAAAGGAGGGCAAATGGCAGGGATCACATCGTATGGCGCTTACATACCGTTATACAGGCTGAACCGCCCCGACATTCAGAAGGCGTGGGATAGTATGTTGCCCATACCCGGGGAGAAAGCCGTCGCCAGCTATGACGAGGACAGCATAACCATGGCCGTCGCAGCCGCCAGGGACTGCATGACCGGCGTCGACCCCCAGAAGGTCGACCGGCTGTATTTCGCCTCGACGACCTCTCCCTACAAGGAGAAGCAGGCAGCATCAGTCGTGGCCGGTGCGCTGGGTCTGAGCAAACAGACCCTCACTATGGACTTCGCCGGCTCTCTGAGAGCAGGGACCAATGCTCTGAGGGCAGCCGTTGATGCCGTCCAATCGGGATCGGCCACGGGCGTCCTGGTTACGTGTGCCGAAACCCGGCTGGGAGCCCCCAATGGGGACAAGGAGATGTCTTTCGGCGATGGGGCGGCGGCCGTTCTGGTGGCGAACTCAGGGGTCGCTGTTGACATAGTGGGCAGCGTTTCTGTCTTCCAGGAATTTCACGACATGTGGCGTTCGGACAAGGATACCTTTGTCCGCTTCTGGGAAGAGCGGTTCGTTCGAGAGGCCGGATACCTCCGTGTCGTCCCCCCGACAGTTGCCGAGGCCCTGCAGAAGTACAACCTGACCACAGGTGATATTGCCAAAGCCGCCGTCTACGCTCCCGACCCCAGGCTGCTGGGCATGGTAGCAGGAAAGATGGGGTTTGAACCCATGGCCCAGATCCAGGACCCCCTGTACATGACCGTAGGCAATACCGGCTCCGCCCTCTCTCTGATGATGCTGGTGGCAGCCCTGGAAGATGCAAAGGCAGGGGATAATCTCCTGTGCGTAGGATACGGCGACGGATGCGACGTTTTCATTTTGAAGGCGACTGAGGGTATCGAGAAGATCAAGGACAGGAGAGGGATCAAGCGTCACCTGGCATCGAAGAGGATGGTACCCAGCTACCTGAAGTACGTACAGTGGCGCGGACTGATGGAAACCGAGCCGCCCCCACGCCCCCCCCTGAATCACATATCGGTACCGGCGCTGTGGAGGGATATGGATTGGGGACTCTCTCTGCACGGAGTCAAATGCAAGAGCTGCGGAACACCACAGTACCCGCCGCAGCGTGTATGCGTTATCTGTCAGGCCCAGGATAACTTTGAGCCCTACAGCTTTGTTGACAAGAAGGCCACGCTCACTACCTTCTCTCATGACAATCTAGCGGCCAGCATCGACCCGCCAACAACCATTGCCGCCGTTGACTTCGAGGGAGGGGGAAGGATCATTTTCAACATGGTCGACCGCGATCCTCAAGAGGTGAAGACAGGCATGTCGGTGGAGGTGAGTTTCAGGCAGGTTCATTATTTTGAGGGCATTCACAACTACTGGTGGAAATGTACACCGATAAGGTGTTAAGACAGCTTAATCCGGAACAAACGCGAATGGGCGGCTGCCCAGCAACGAATGATGAGAATAGTGCGTGTATCCGACCAAGGGTAGGTCGCCCGACGTCGGGCGACCTACCCAGCCGTTCGTGGTGAGCCTGTCGAACCATGAACGGCCCCCCGCGTACGCGGGGGCTCAGGGCGAGCGGATCAAAGTTCCTTTTCGGAACAACCAAGATAAGGAGGGCAAATGGGGAGCGTCAAAGGAATTAGAGACAAAGTCGCTATCATAGGCATGGGCTGCACCAAGTTCGGTGAGCATTGGGATAAGAGCAAGAATGATTTGATCTTTGAAGCGACCAAGGAGGCGCTCGAAGACGCCAAGATAGAGACCAGAGATATAGAAGCAGCCTGGGGCGGAACGTGGGTATCGGGCTTCGATGGACGCTGCCTGGCTGATCCTCTCAAGCTGCAGTATATCCCCGTCACCAGGGTGGAAAACGCCTGTGCCTCGGGGTCGGACGCCTTTAGAAACGCCTGCTATGCAGTTGCTTCCGGGGCTTATGACACATGCCTTGCCGTTGGCTTCGAGAAGCTGAAAGATTCGGGCTGGAGCGGTCTCCCCGATCAGCAGAGCCTACCCAGCAACAGATACCCGGATCGGACCGCTCCCGGGATGTTCGCCTTGATGGCCACAGTATACTTCTCCAGGTATGGCCTGAGCCCTGAACAGGGCAAGCGAACGATAGGCATGGTCTCGGTGAAGAGCCACCACAACGGCACCCTGAACCCCAAGGCGCACTTGCGGAGGGAGGTAACCATAGAGCAGGTGATGAACGCGCCCATAGTGGCCTGGCCCCTGGGGCTCTTCGACTGCTGCGGTGTAAGCGACGGAGCAGCAGCAGCCATCGTGGTTCCTGCCGATAAGGCCAAGGACTACAGACCCGACCCTGTTTATGTCAAGGCATTGCAGATTTCCGTAATGCCCAGCGAGGGCGAGCTCAGAGCTGACTACGATTTCACTCAAGTTAAGTCGACTGTTCGCGCCGGCGAAGCGGCCTATGCTGAGGCGGGCATAACGAATCCCCGCGAGGAGATAAGCATGGCCGAGCTTCACGACTGCTTCAGCATCACCGAGGCCGTTACCTGTGAGGACCTGCAGCTCAGCCCCAGAGGGAAAGTAAAAGAGGATATCGAGTCAGGGTTCTTCGAGCTAACAGGGGGCCTGCCGGTGCAGCCCGATGGCGGATTGAAATCCTTTGGACATCCGATAGGCGCCAGCGGTCTGAGGATGCTGTACGAAATGTACCTGCAGCTTCAGGGCAGGGCGGATAAGCGGCAGTTAAAGGACCCCAAACTGGGACTGACCCACAACTTGGGCGGTATTCCCATCAGCAACACCGTCAGTGTGCTAATTATCGGCCTTTGAATAGCCCGAATAGGGAGCGTTGAGAGATACGTACAGGCCTGACCAGGGGATATCGCGAGACAGGCCTTCTCTCTTCCACCTATTTCAGAAGGTTGCATTGCATGTTCACCACTTGACCTATGAGTGCCAATTCAAAGAACCCGCCTATCGGGCGACTTCTTAGTAGTCAGCCTCAGAGTTCCTTATCATTACCCTCGCCTGGAGGGAGAGGGGTTTCATGCGAAACCACCCGAAGGGCTACAACTCATAGAATCCAGCGGCTCGGGTTTACGAGGCACTTGTTGACAAGAGCGCAACGCTTCATGTACGCTTATCGTACTCAAAGATAAAGGTGACAGGAATGCAAACGAAGGACGAAGGAGATATACAGTCTACCAATTCGAGTAGCCTAGAGGCAAACTTGCAAGACTCTGAAAGCAGTGTCCAGAAGCCATATGCCGAGTTGCTAGCCTTGAGCCGAGTGTCAGCCGCAGTCAGCGGGTTGTGGGATCTCGATGCTATCCTTGACGTCGCTTTGGATACCGTGCTCGATATCATGAACGGGACTATCGGGGGGATTCTGCTCATAGACGAACAAGCCCAAACGCTCTCCTACCGGGTCTATCGTGGTCTGTCCGACAAATATGCCGCAGAGATGCACCTCAAACTGGGTGAAGGAATCGCAGGGAGGGTAGCTCAAACTGGCAAGTCTGTGCTGGTCGAGGACATATCCACTGATCCGCGTGCTGCCTGGCATGATCTGATCAGCACAGAGGGGCTCAAGGCATTCATCAGTGTCCCTCTCCGAGCCAAAGACACTGTACTGGGTGTGTTGAATGTTGCCAGCCGTTTGCCGCGTAGTTTCACCAAGGATGACATGCATCTACTACACGCAATCGGCGATCAGGTGGGGGTCGCCATTGAGCAGGCAGAGCTATACGACCAGTTGAGAAAGGAGCGGGAAAACTATCGCCGACTTGCGCGTCATATGTTGATAGCTCAGGAAGAAGAGCGAGGCAGGGTTGCCCGCGAACTGCATGATGAAACCGGCCAGTCGCTGACCGGCCTTTCACTTAACATGCAAGCACTCCTGGACATCGCTAACGCCTCCGACTTTGGCGATGCAGCGTTCAAGGCTAAGCTTGAGAAGGCCCATAATATCACTCGTCAGCTCAATTCGGAGATAAACGAAATAATGAAGTCTCTCAGGCCAACTGTCTTGGATAGCCTCGGACTGGCCCCCGCCATCCGCCAATACGCCGAGAACCGCCTTCAGCCGGTGGGGATCAACGTATCGGTAAAGCATGAAGGTATGGAGCAACGCTTGCCTTCAGAAGTTGAATTCGGACTTTACCGCATCGCCCAAGGGTCAATCGCTAATATAGCTTGGCACTCCCAGGCCAAGAGCGCAGTGATAAGTGTGCGGTGCAGTTCAGACGAGCTCATGATGCAAATTGAAGATGATGGCAGCGGGTTTGATGCGTCAAGGCCAATTGAGGTGGACGAAAGCGGTCGCGGGCGAGGACTGTTCAGCATGAAAGAAAGGGCGAGTCTCCTCGGCGGTACTTGCGATATTCAGTCAAAACCTGGGAAGGGTACCAGGATTACGGTAAGAGTGCCAGTGTATTGGAGCAAAGCGGATGCGAAAGATAACGATGCTGGTAGTGGATGACCACATCATTGTTAGAGATGGCATCTGCACCCTGTTGGCGTTGGCTGGAGACATGGAGGTAGTAGGCGAGGCAGCCAATGGCAGGGAAGGGCTGGAGAAGGTGGCCAAATTGCTGCCAGACGTGGTACTGATGGACATAGCCATGCCCATTATGGGCGGCCTGGAAGCCATACGCCGTATACGTAAGGAATTCTCCGAGACAAAGATTCTGGTTCTTACCCAGTATGATGACAGAGACCACGTTTTTCCAGCCATCCAGGCTGGAGCCAATGGATTCGTTAGCAAGACAGCAGCGTCTTCAGAGCTTACCTCTGGGATCCGTGCTGTGTTTGCTGGGGAATCCTACTTGTCTCCTTCCATAGCTAAGCTGTTCGTTGAGGACTACCAGCGGGTGGCACTAGCAGAGGACAGCAACGATCCCTATGAGCAACTGACCGATAGGGAGCGAGACATACTCAAACTAGTTGTTGAAGGACACAAGATCCGACAGATAGCGGAGATGTTGACCATCACCCCGAAAACGGTTGAGGGGCACAAGACCAGTCTCATGAGAAAGCTGGGGATTCACAATAAGCTGGAGCTGGTTAAGTATGCCTTGCGGCGAGGAATCATAAGCGTATGAACCTTGCCCAGGCGTGAGGATTCATGGACTTACCCCGGTAGACACCGGATGCAGGGGCAAACCCTCGGGTTTGCCCCTGCTCTTATCCCTCAAGAACTGGGAGGTTATTTCCAGTGATTCAAGGGTCAATCCTCCCATATCTAGGGGTAAGTCCCTATTCACGTACAGAAGCGGGCGATTTATCATAAAAGAACCAAAGCAGTCAGTGGGAGGAGGGTCATGGAAGAGAAACGAGGGGAGAAGAAGGAGATACTGATCGTGGATGACGAACCTGAATTTACCTCAGCTTTGCGAGGCGCTCTGGAGAGCGAGCTATGTAAGATCGCTACCGCCGCCAGCAAGGCAGAGGCACAGCAAGCAATCAAGACGATAAACCCTGACCTGGTGATTCTGGGCACACTGAGCCCCCGTGGAGAAGCGTTCTCGCTGCATCAATGGTTGAGAGAGAATCCCAAGACCAAGGACTTGCCCATCATAGTCATGGATGCACCCCCTGAGAAGCAACTTGTCAAGGGGTGGAGGAGAGACGAGGCGGCGTTGATGGACGCCGAGGACTATGTAGCCAAGCCAATTGAGCCGGGCGCGCTGGCCACCAGAGCCCAGACAATTCTGGAAAGGGCAACCAAGCGCATAAGAGTGCTTATAGTGGACGACCATTCGGTAGTCAGGGAAGGCATTGAATCTGTACTGGAGCTGCAAAATGACATTGAGGTGATAGGTCAAGCTGAGAATGGGAAAGAGGCGCTGAAAAAAGTAGGTGAGCTCTCGCCTGATATTGTCATAATGGACATAGTGATGCCTGAAATGAACGGCCTAGAAGCGACCAAGCAGATATATAAGAAATACCCTCAAACTAGAGTTGTGATGTTATCTCAGTACGACGACGAGGAGAATATCACTGCCGCTGAGCAGATAGGAGCTTATGGATTCATCCCTAAGCGAGCTGCTAGCTCCCAGCTGGTGAATGCCATAAGGGCTGTACATTACGTAGGGAAGCGTCTGCAAAGGCCTGCCCCGGCTTCGGGCTGAGCCCGAATGCCATATATTACCGTGTCGCATCATTCAGATATCTGGCCCCTCGCTTTCAGGGAGGATACTGTTGGAAGCTATTACTATCACGCTTGATGGAGTTGAGGTAAGCGGCCACCCCGGAATGACTATACTGGAGCTAGCACGAGAATCAGGCGTAGACATACCCACACTGTGCGATGGTCCTCATCTGACCCCGATTGGCGCCTGCCGTATCTGTCTGGTTGAAGACGAACGCTCAGGCAGACTCTCAGCGTCCTGCGTTACCCCCATAGAACCGGGAATGATGATCAACACTGGATCACCCAAGGTACAGAAGCGCCGCAAGACCATAATCAAGCTGATACTGGCGAGCCATCCCGATTCCTGCCTGGTGTGCGACAAGGGCAATGACTGCGAGCTGCGAAAGATCGCCTCTGATATGGGAGTGGGGTTGGTGGACCTGCAGAAGATCCCCCAGCCCGCTACTATCGAAGAGGTTAACCCTTTCATCGAAAGGGACTTGAGCAAGTGCATTCTATGCGCCAAGTGCATACGAGCAGACCATGAGCTCGTCGTCGAGGGCGCTATCGACTACATTGGCCGAGGATTTGCCTCAAAGCCAGCGACGCTGAACGATATGCCGCTGGAGAACTCAGAGTGCACCTTCTGTGGCACCTGTGTGGCAATCTGTCCTACCGGCGCACTAATGGAGAAGAAGCGGGCATACCGGGGGACAACTGCCACAAGTGTGTCAACCACCTGTCCATTCTGCGGCTGTGGGTGCATCATCAACCTGGAGGTCAAGGACAATCAAATAGTGCGGGCCAGACCGGGCAAAGAGGGTGCCGTGAACCGCGGTACACTTTGCGTCAAGGGAAGTTACGGCTACGATTTCGTGCACAGCCGGGAAAGGCTGACAGATCCCCTGGTCAAGGTGAACGGAGACTTTGAGGCGGTATCCTGGGAACAAGCCTTGGACGTGGTGGCCTCTGAACTCAACCGGATAAAGGAAGCTCACGGCCCCGGCAGCCTGGCGCTCCTGGGTTCATCCAAGTGCACCAATGAAGAGAACTACCTGCTGCAGAGGTTAGCTCGGGTTGTACTGGGTACCAACAATATTGACAACGGCAGCCGCTTGTACGGCGCTGCCAGCATCATAGGCCTGGGGGCGGCAGTGGGCTTTCCCGGCACCACCAACCGTCTTGACGCCTTAGAGCAGTCAGAGGTGATAATGGTTATCGGGGCTAACCTCACCTCCTCTGCCCCCGCCGTGGGGTATGCCGTGAAGCGCGCCGCTCGATATAAAGGCGCCAGGTTACTGCTTGTAGACCCTCAGCAAACAAGGCTCTCTTCGTTTGCCCACCTCTGGCTAAGGCCCAGGGTTGGAACCGATATGGCGCTCATAAATGGCATGGCAAGGGTTATTATCAGCGAGGGCTTGCTGGACGAAGAGTTTGTAACCAGAAGAACAGATAACTTCGAGGCACTGAGCAAGGGTTTGGCGAAGTATACGCCTGAGTACGTGCAGGAGGTCACCGGGGTCCCCGGTGAAGAAGTATGTCGCGCCGCCCGGCTGCTCGCAGTGGCAAACGTTGCTTCCATCGTCTATGGTGACGGAATCACCCAGCATGTAACCGGGACGGATAGCGTAATGGCTCTGGCGAATCTGGCGATGCTGACCGGGAACATCGGGATCAGGGGTGGCATCTTCGCCCTGCAAAGGGACTGCAACGGGCAAGGTGCGTGTGACATGGGTGCCCTGCCCGATTCACTCCCTGGATACCAAAGTGTGGAGGATGCCCAGGCAAGAAAGAAGTTCGCCGACCGTTGGGACATTGACCTGCCTGGCAATGCCGGGCTAACAGCTATCGAAATGATCGATCACGCAAGAGAGGCAAAGATCAAGGGCATGTACATTGTGGGAGAAAACCCGGTCTTGAGTTTCCCCAACCCGAATCTGATCAAGGAAGCTCTATCGTCCCTCGATTTCCTGGCAGTTCATGACATGTTCCTCACCGAAACAGCGAAACTGGCAAACGTGGTTCTGCCCGCTGCAAGCTTCGCCGAAAAGGAAGGTACTTTCACCAATTTCGAGGGAAGGGTTCAGCGGCTGCGTAAGGTTATCGAGCCCCTCGGTGGCAGCTTACCGGACTGGGAGATAATTCTCCGACTGGCGAGCAGTATGGGCCACCCCATGCCATATTCCTCCCTGGAGCAGGTTATGGACGAAATCCAGGAATTGGTTCCTTTGTATGACGGCACCGGCTACAGAGACTCGGAGACGAAAGAGGTATACCGGGCTGGATTGGATAGAGATCCTTTGAGAAACAGGCGCCTCTACAAGGGTCAATTCCCCAGCGGATTCGGCCGCTTCTCCCCGGTGCAATATGAGCCGCTGGCAGAAAGGAGGGGAGATGGGTATCCTCTCACCCTACTGGCGGGGAGTGTCCTCTACCACTCAGGTGCCGGCTCCAGAAGCTCTAGATCCCCAAGGCTGAGCGAATTCTCGCCAGAGGCCTATGTGGAAATCGGTGAGTCTGATGCCAGGCAGGCTGGGATCAGCCAGGGTGATGAGGTCAAGGTCATCTCGCCCGTGGGTGAGGTGACCGCTGTGGCCAAATTCACCGACACGCTGCCTGAAGGAACGATTTTCATGCCCATTTCGTTCCCCTCAACCCCTGTCAATCAACTATTTGGCATCGCCCTGGATCCCCAGGCAAAAACCCCCGCACTCAAAGCATGTGCCGTAAAGCTGGAAGGGACCTAGCACCGTGCCTAAGCGTCGAGAAATGGCCAGACCCGACCCGAAACGGATAGACGAGATCATAGCCCGCTATCAAGATCAGAAGTGGCCACTGATTCCGCTGCTGCAGGAGATTCAGCAGCAGTTCGGATATATTCCTCTCGAGACTATCAATGCCATAGCCCGAGCTTTCCAACTATTTCCCTCTCAGGTACAGGGGGTGATCACTTTTTACGAACAGCTCTACACCACGCCTCGGGGGAAAAATATTGTCAGAGTATGTCGCGGTACGGCATGCCATGTGCGCGGTGGGAAGACCATACTGAAACTGGTGAAGCAGCATCTTGGCCTGGAAGAAGGTCAGACCAGCCCCGACTTGGAGTACACGCTGGAGACCGTCGCCTGCATAGGCGTTTGCGCCCTGGCACCCAATATAGTCATTGGAAAGGATACCCACGGCAAAATGAATCCTAAGAAGGTAGCTCAACTCTTCGAGGCCAGAAAGGGCGGGGGATAGCATGCGGAACCATCGCACCATTTTTGTCTGCCAGGGAACAGGTTGCCTCTCGGCCGGGTCCGGTGCCGTCTACGAGGCGCTCAAGGCTGAGGTGGAGCGGAATGGTGTGAAAGGCGCCAAGGTGGACTTCACCGGGTGTCACGGCTTCTGCGAGCAGGGCCCTAACGTGGTGGTCGAGCCCGACGGCATCTTCTATACCCACGTCGAGGCTGAGGATGCCGCGGAGATTGTGAGCTCCCATCTTCGCGATGGCAAGCCGGTGGAGCGTCTCTTCTACCGTGACCCTGTGACTGGGCAAGCCATACCGCTCTATTCAGACATAAAATTCTACAAGGGACAGCAGCGCATAATCCTGCGCAACTGCGGACACATTAACCCCGAGAAAATTGACGACTATATTGCCCGCGGTGGGTACCAGGCACTGGAGAAAGCCCTTCTTAAGATGACACCTCAAGAAGTCCTTGAAGAGATCACGAAGTCCGGCCTCAGGGGCAGAGGCGGTGCTGGCTTCCCCGCAGCGCGCAAGTGGGAGTTCTGCCGCAATGCCCCTGGTGAGCAGAAATACGTCATCTGCAATGCCGACGAGGGCGACCCTGGGGCCTTCATGGACCGATCCATTCTTGAGGCTGATCCCCACGCTGTTATTGAAGGGTTGACCATCGCCGGATACGCTATAGGGGCTACTGAGGGCTATATCTATGTCCGCGCTGAGTATCCACTCGCGGTGAGTCGATTCAGGGTCGCCTTAGAGCAAGCACAGGCGAGAGGATTCCTGGGGAAGGGTATCCTCGGCTCAGGCTTCGATTTTGCGGTGCATGTCAAAGAGGGCGCTGGAGCTTTCGTCTGCGGCGAAGAGACAGCTTTAATAGCCTCTATCGAAAGCAAGCGCGGAATGCCTCGTCCCCGCCCTCCCTTCCCGGCACAATCGGGCTTAGATGGAAAGCCCACCATCATCAACAATGTGAAGACACTGGCCACCGTACCGGTTATCATCGACAAAGGAGCCGAATGGTTCGCCAGCCTGGGCACCGAGAAAAGCAAGGGGACAGCCGTGTTCGCCCTCACGGGAAAGGTTGCCAACAGCGGCTTGGTAGAAGTCCCCATGGGCACCTCACTGGACTCCATCATCTTCGATATTGGAGGCGGTATCCCCCGCGGTAAGCAGTTCAAAGCCGTGCAGACAGGCGGTCCCTCGGGGGGATGCATTCCAGCCCAGTTTCTTGACGTCCCGGTGGAGTACGATTCCCTGGCTCAACTGGGATCGATCATGGGCTCCGGCGGCATGGTGGTGATGGACGATAGCACCTGCATGGTAGAAATAGCCAGATATTTCCTCAGTTTCACCCAGACTGAGTCCTGCGGCAAATGTGTCCCCTGCCGTCTGGGGACCAGGCAGATGCTGGAGATCCTGACCAGGATCACCCAGGGCAAAGGGCGTGATGGAGACATCGACACCTTGCTCGACATAGCCAATACCGTAAAGGAGTGTTCGCTCTGCGGCCTCGGCCAGACCTGCCCCAACCCGGTGCTTACCACGATCAAATACTTCCGAGATGAGTTTGAAGCTCACATAAAGGAGAAGAAATGCCCGGCGGCGGTATGCGACGCTTTGATGATATCCCCCTGCCAGCATACGTGCCCGGTGGGGATCAACATACCCAGGTACGTGGCTCACATCGCTGCGGGCGAATACCTGGAGGCTGTTGAGACCATCAGGGAGCGAAACCCGTTCCCCGCCATCTGCGGCCGCATCTGCCATCACCCCTGCGAGACACGCTGCCGCCGCGGGGAGCTGGACGAGCCAGTAGCCATAAGGGAGCTCAAACGCTTTGCCGCCGACTGGTATTTTGATCATACGGCTGAATTGCCGCAACCCGAACCCTTCCCTCAAACCCAAAGCCAGAGAGTAGCTGTAGTCGGAGCCGGGCCTACCGGGCTCAGTTGCGCCTACTTCCTGGCTCAGATGGGCTATCCTATTACAGTCTTCGAAGCCCTTCCAGTGGGGGGAGGCATGCTTTCGGTGGCGATACCCCAGTTTCGCCTGCCCAGGGAGGTTATTCAAAATGAGATAGACTATATCGCCAAGCGCGGCGTCGATATAAGGTACAACATGCCAATCGATGTCAATTTCACCGTAGAAGATTTGAGGAAGGATGGCTTTGAAGCGGTCTTTATCGCTGCTGGGGCTCAGAGAAGCCAGCGCATCGGCATACCTGGCGAACTGGAGGACGTGGAAGACTTCCACTACGGGCTGAGATTCCTGCGCGATGTCAGGGTGGGCAAACAGGTAAGAGTCGGGCGCCGGGTGGCGGTCATAGGGGGTGGAAATGTGGCGCTCGATGCTGCTCGCACTGCCCTTCGCCTCGGCGCGGAGGAGGTGAACATCTACTACAGGCGGTCGCGAGGCGAGATGCCGGTGACCGAGGTGGAGTACGAGGAGGCAGTCGCTGAGGGCATTCAAATCAACTTCCTTGTCAGTCCCACGCGGATAGAGAGCGACAACTGGAGGGCAACTGGCCTGCAATGCATCCGTATGACGTTGGGCGAGCCCGATGCCAGCGGGCGGCGCCGGCCTGTCCCCATCTCTGGCTCCGAGTTCTTTGTCGAGGCCGACACCGTCATCGCTGCCGTAGGTCAGGCCCCCGACCTTTCATTCCTACCTCGCGACAGCGCACTGGAACGCACCAGGTGGGAGACCCTGGTCGTTGACAGCAACAGGTTGTCCACCAATGTCCCGGGCGTCTTCGCCGGGGGAGACTTCGTCACTGGCCCCGGGATGATCATTGAAGCTATAGCAGCCGGTAGGAGGGCAGCTATAGCCATAGACAAGTACCTCAGGGACGATACCTCACGTGTAGAAATGTACGATCTAAAGCAGCGGGGCAACGGAGAAGCGGGCGCTCAAGAGGTCGACGAATCCTGGGAAACCCAGCCCAGGTCGGAAATGCCAAAGCTTCCTCCTCGGGAAAGGAAAAACACCTTCGAAGAGATCGAGCGGGGCTTCTCGGAGGAGGTGGCAAGGCAAGAGGCCAGGCGATGCCTGAGATGCGACCTTGAAACATGAGGCAAGTGTTCAGTTTTCAGCCGTCAGCTTTCAGTTAGTTGCTGATTGCTGAAAGCTGAGAGCTGAGAGCTTTCACCAGGAGGTGGAGTATGAAATCCATTACCAGGCAGAAGTCTCTCGAAGAGATCGAGCAACAGCTTGAGGGACTGGAAAGAGTATACATCGTCGGCTGTGGCACTTGCGCCACCATGACCAAGACCGGCGGAAGAGATGAGGTCCTGGACATGAAGGAGCATCTGCAAGGCCTGGGCAAGATGGTCACCGGATGGACAGTCATCCCCACCGCCTGCGATGAGATGACCGAAGCATCCTTAAAGGAAAACGAGGGCGCCATTCAGAGTGCGGACTGCCTCCTGGTGATGTCCTGCGCTCTGGGAGTGCAGAGGGTGGGTTCTTATAACCATAAGCCGGCCATCCCCGCTCTGGATACCCTGTTCATCGGTGTCGAGGATGGGCCAGGCTATTTCCACGAGGTTTGCGATCAGTGCGGCCAGTGTGTCCTGGGCTATACTGCGGGCATCTGCCCCCTCACGGCATGCCACAAGGGACTGCTGAACGGGCCCTGTGGCGGCACCAACAACGGGAAATGCGAAATCGACAATGAGAAGGATTGTGCCTGGACGCTCATCTATCAGCGCCTCAAGGAGCAGGGCAGGCTCGACATGATGAGAAAGTACCAACCTATCAGAAATTCCCAGGTGATACCCCGGCCGCGAGTGACCAGAATCTCGTGAGGAGGAGGAAAATGGCGAAGAGCTTCAGGGAAGCCCTCGGCTCCGGCGAGTTCGTAATAACCAGCGAGATCGGCCCGCCGAAGGGCACTAACATCGAGAATATGCGCCACCATATCGACCTACTCAAGGACAAGGTGGACGCGCTCAACGTTACCGACCACCAGAGCTCGGTGATGCGCTTCCCCTCTATCGGCGGCTGTCTGGAGATCAAAGAGCACGGTGGAGAACCCATACTGCAGATGACCTGCCGCGATCGCAACCAAATGGCTCTTCAGGCCGAACTCCTCCTGGCCTACACAAGGGGTATAAGGAATGTCCTCTGCCTTACTGGCGACGCGATCCCGGTTGGAGACCACAAGGAGGCCAAAGGCGTCTTCGAGCTCGACTCAGTCCAACTCCTCAGGGCTATCAGGCAAATGGAGTCGGGAAAGGACCTGGGAGGAAACGACCTCGATGGAGCGGTTGAGTTCTGTGCCGGGGCCATAGTCACCCCCGAGGCAAACCCAATCGAACCTCAGCTTATCAAGTTCGAGAAGAAAATCGAGGCCGGAGCTGAGTTCATCCAGACCCAGGCGATCTACGACCTGGATAACTTCAGCAAGTTCATGGAGTATGCCCGTCAATTCCCGGTCAAGATTCTGGCCGGGATAGTCCTGCTCGTATCGGCGAGGATGGCGAAGTATATGAACGAGAACGTGCCCGGCATTCTCGTACCCCAGGACCTGATCGACGAACTGGCGAGCGCGCCCAAAGGGGAAGCACTCAACAAAGGCATCGAGATCGCCGGACGCATGATCGCTGCACTGAAAAAGGATTCGATGTGCGATGGGGTGCATGTAATGGCCATCGGCAGGGAAGAGGTAGTCCCCGATATCCTGGCGGCGGCTGGAATAGACGCCCACAAATAGCAGACCGTCACGGGCGATGTTCGGTCGCCCGTTTCAGCTTTACAAACTCCGCTTTAGCCGGCTTGTGGCAGTTGATTAGCATATCCTCCTATGCTAACATAAGCCATCCCGACCATCCCACACGTGGCAAAGGGGAGTCTCATTAATCTCAGCAAGCTTATTCCCGTCACTTTGGTTTTCCTGGTTCTGTTGTCCGGCAGCCTCGCCTGTGGAGGAGGCGGGGCACTACCTACAACTACACCCACATCAACGCCCAGCCCGACCGCTACCACCTCCCCTGCGGCAACTCCCACCCCCACCCCTGCCCCTGCCACACCGACACCCACCACCACCGCCGCAGTCAGCGAGATCAGCATTATCTCAGCCACCACTGAGGCCGACTTCCCATCGTCACTCACATTCTGCCTCGAGGCAGAAAGCCCCGACGACATAGACCATATAGTGCTGCGATACAAGGTTAATAAGATCGCTCTGGCACGGCTGATAACCGAAGTCGAACCGGAATTCACGTCTGGCGACCAAGTGGAGGCAAGCTGGACCTGGGATACGCGCAAGGCAAGCCTGCCTCCGGGTGCAGAGCTCCAATATCAGTGGCTAGTGGAGGATGTTCAGGGGCATGAGGCTCAGACTTCCTGGGCAAGCCTCGTCTTCCACGACTCGCGCTACGATTGGCAAATCCTGACGGAGGCAGACGTTACCCTATACTGGTACAGCGGCAGTCAATACTTCGGACTGCAGCTGATGGATGCGGCACAAGATGCGCTGGACAAGCTCGCTGCTGACACCGGGTCTCACCTGGAAAGGGGGGTCAAAATATACGTCTATGCCAACTCTGAGGAACTCCGCGGTGCTCTGATATTCCCCACTGGATGGGAGGGTGGCGTTGCCTTCACCGAGTACGGCATCGTCGCTGCCGGCATATCCTCCGGTGACCTGGATTGGGGGAGGCGAGTGGTGGCGCATGAGCTGGCGCACCTTGTCATACACCAGATGACCTACAACCCCTATAGCGACCTGCCCACCTGGCTTGACGAGGGTCTGGCGATGTATGCCGAAGGCGACTTGAGAGAGGACTGCGGGTCTCTTCTAGCCAAGGCTATCTCGAAAGACAACCTGATCTCGGTGCATTCGCTCTGTAGCAGCTTTCCCGCCGACCCTGCGCAAGCCGGCCTTTCATATGGTCAAAGCTACAGCCTGGTAGATTTCCTGATTCACACCTACGGTGATGAGAGGATGCTTGAGCTGCTGGGCGTATTCAAAGAAGGCAGCACCTGTGACAACGCTCTACAGGAGGTTTACTCTTTTGACATAGACGGCCTGGAAGAGCTATGGCGGGCGTACATAGGCGCCAGTTAGCGGGGCATACGGCGTCCGTTTGGACACCAGAATACAGTAGCTGCGCCCACCGAGATGGAGTCCATCTTCGCCGTGGGCGCAGCCATTATTGTCCGCTTCGTTTGTTAGGCTTTGCCTATTCTGAATACCTTGGTGCCGCACTTGGGACATACACCTTGAGTAGCGGGTTTCTTGTTTTTCATTGTGATAGATCTTGGGTCCTTGATTTCCACCTTGGTCCGGCACTTCATGCAGTAGGCTTGCATTGTAACTCTCCTTTCCTTAAGGTTCCTGCGAAGCAGAGTAGCAGACAATCGTACGCATGTCAATAGGTTTCACAGGCAATTTCGGCACAATTATCAGGTCAATCATGTAGAAGCAGTAAGATTCAACTCTATGTTGCCACCTTTTTCCCAACTCGCTGTCTGGTCTGCGGTATGGCTGCCGATTATGAAGGTCACCGGTGTGCCTTCAGCGTAAGACTTGCCCGCCGGCGGTTCTATCTTTATGAAGTATGTCGATGGGCCATACACGGTCTCTCCTGTGGTGGTGCCATACGGATCACCCGCTATTATGACTGTTATCATGGTGCCGTCAGCAACATCGGCGCCATCCAATTGCACCATGCCATGGAAACGGCAGGGGAGGTCTGTGACTGGTGGCGATGTCGGCGTAGGTGAGGGCGCCAGTGTGGGCGTCGGTGCAAGCGTAGGCGTAGGCGTGAGCACAGCAGTGGCGGTAGGTGAAGGTGTTGCTGAGGGGCTTCGGGTAGGGGTGGGGGTGGGCGCTTCCTCCGTACCACAACCGACCGTGACAAGGACAAGCGCCAGTGTCAACAACAGGGTTACAACAATTGCTTGCTTTCTCATTTCCTCTCCTTTTCACTGTGAGTTAGCACTATGGCCGAAGTGGAAGGCGGCCGCCGCGCACTCCGGGGGGGATTCTAGTCCAGCCCTTCTAAGCGATTATAACCTATTTGTCAATTATTTCACCTATTTGGGCTTGATTCATCTTCTTGAGTTACTAAAGAGCCTGGGGGCCGTTCTCACGTACTCCCAGGCTCTTCTTTGGGATTGCAGTTGATGCTCAGGAAATACTGTTTGTAGCGCTTCACCTCTGTTAGACTTCACATGTTGCGTATCCGTTAAGACGACACCGGCTGAGCTGGGAGCAGCGTGCTCATCTGGGCCAGATAAACGAGATAGTTCTCAGCGATGGTCATCAATGAACCGACGATGTTTTTACCCATCTCGGTCATCTCTGGAAGGTTGTGACCAACAAGATACCACTCACAGTCCACTTTTTGCCATGTGAAGCCGCCCGAGCCAGCTTCAAACAGGTGTCCCGCCATCTCCTGCAGGAAGGATATGATATAGGCCATCCAATTTGCCATTCCTCCCATTACCGTACCTCCTTCAGCACCATCAGTATTGTCAGAAGGGGCCCCCATAGGTGAATGCTGTCATTAATCGACCGACAAAGTCTTTGCCCATCTCAGTCATCTCCGGAAGTTGTCGACTAACAAGCACCCACTCACCGTCGATGTTTGCCCATGCGAAGCCGCCTGAGGCAAGGTCAAACAGGCGTCCCGCCATCTCTTCAAAGAACGAGAGGATATAGGCCATCCAATTTGCCACTCCTGTAACGGTCTCTCCACTTACCGGGTCACAGGTTCCATTGCCGGTGCCACTGCTCAAAGCAACGCTTCCCGACACAGGGCCCTGGGCCGATGCCGACAGTGCCGGCACAGCTACGAATACGCACGTCACCACCAACAGCAGAGCAGCAACACACAGGGCCACCTTCTTCTTAGGATTCATCGGAACCAAACCTAGACATCTGTCATCTTTCCTCATCTTGGCGGCACAAGCCTGAGCTTTCCTCGAACGCAGGTTAGCATAGTTCCACATACGCTATAAATCGCCCAAATATACTTTTCACACGAGGAAATAGTAATAGTACTGGTACGGGATCAGACAGCGGGTTGATCGTCGTCAAGAGCAGAGCCGGGGGAGCCCCAGCCACTGCGCAGCTTCGGCCGGATTCATTCAATCGTTGACCTTGCCGGTGTCTGATGATAGAATGCTCGCCACGAGAGGCTAATCGAACGGTCTACTAAGAGACTCTTGGCCGGATTCTATGAGGATCACATTAAGAATGAAGCAGACAATTGAGCGCTCCCGGTTGCGACCGGTGAGGCTGGACGTTGCCCGCGGAGTAGACTATACTTGGGCTCACAACCAAATCATTGAGGAGGGCAAAGATGGAAGAGATGGCGGAGAAACTGGGAATCAGGGTTGGCAAGGGCAAGGTTGGCCCGGAGGTTCTTAAGACTTACCAGGAGACGGTTGCACCAAAGGTCCTTCAGACAGTGGTGCGGGGCATCATGAAAGGTGTCTTTGAGCTGGATGAGGAAGCCAGAAATAAGGTTCTTGAGGAGATGGGGAGGGCCTGTTACGAGGGTTTTCAAGAGTTTGTCGGGACACCTCCCACCGGCATGGATATCGAGGGCGCCTGTGAATGGTTGGATAACTCAGTACCCCACAACAGGCGGTTTCAGAGGGCGGGAGACACCATTTATTGGGAGGCGGATATCGAAGACACGTACGGGGGATGCATGTGTGTTCTGGTGCGGCTTGGCATCATCGAGCCAAGGCCTGAACTGTGCATCTGCGCCACTCACTACTGCAAGCGTGCATTTGAGGAGATGACGGGCAAACCTGTGGAGGGAGAGCTGGTAGAAACTTTGAATAGTGGCTCCCGGAATTGCGTATTCAGGTACCACTTCCAGCCCACTCCCTATAGCTCCAAGTGCGGCAAATAGATACGGCGGCTGCCCTGCTGCCATTGAAAAAGGACCTTTTCCGATTCTTAGGGGTGACAGCTCCTAACATAGAGACGACGGCTAAGGAGAGGCAAGCGATGAGATTTCCACACATCACCGAGTACAGGGAGTATAGGAACGACTGGAAGGAGGACTATAAAAGGAAACTGGTCTCGGCTGAGGAGGCGGCTAAGGTTGTTAAGTCGGGGGACAGGGTTGCTTTGCCCTTTGCCCACTCTACGGCAGTCCCTGCCGCCCTGGGGAAGCGCAAGGACGAGCTGAGAAACGTGTATCTCGAGATCAACGCCCCCTCGCTCGACCCCTGTTGGCTCCAGCCTGGCTGTGAAGAGAACTTCTTCGTTGGTGCTATACATTTCCTGGGAGGGATGGGGCGCCCCTCGCATGATGCCAAGGTATGCTCCTTCATACCGTGTCTCATGTCCCTCCGGCCGAAGCTCTGCGATGAGGACCGGATGCATGGAGGAAGGGGCATCAACGTCTTCATAACCAATGTTTCTCCGCCAGATAGACATGGCTTCTGCAGTTTTGGGCCCCATTTATGGAACAAGAGGAGCTATGCCACGAGGGCCAAGGTTGTCATCGCCGAGGTGGATGAGAACATGGTCTACCCTTATCGGGGCGGCAATCTTGTTCACGTATCTGAGGTCGATTACTTCGTCGAGGCGCCAACCGATCGAGTAACCGATGAGCAGATCAAAGAACTCATCCTCAGTACAGTCAAGGATGAGAAGAAGCAGCAACAGTGGATAGTGGCTATGACAAAGGCTAACAAACACGAGCCGGAGTACACTGCGCGGGGATACAATCTGATGGGGCCACTGATGGATATACTGAGCCCCGACTTTTTCACTGCAGTTATGGGGATGGAGGACCCTTATCCCGAGGCCAAGGTCATGGCGGGATACGTGAGGGAGCTGATCAAGGATGGCGATACCATCGAGATCGGTGCCGGCAGGCCGACGACGTGGTTGCCAAGAGTCGGACTCTTCGATGGTTATGAGGACCTGGGGATTCACTCCGAGATGTCGGCCTGGGGCCAGCCCGAATTGATAAGGCAAGGGGTGTTTACCGGGAAGAGGAAGACCCTTCATCCAGGAAAGGCTATTTACTCCGCCTTGGATGGCGCCGGTTGGGATGAATACATCTGGATGAGCGACAACCCCCTTATTGAGATGTACGACGCTGAATATATTCATAACCCCACGGTCATTGCCCAGAATGAGAACATGGTCTCAATTAACAGTATTCTTCAGGTTGACCTCACCGGCCAGATAACCTGTGAGAGCCAGTTTGGGCCTCGATTAGTCAATGGCCCCGGAGGACAGCTAGACTTCCATTTGGGCGCTTATATGGCTAAAGGAGGGAGGGCAATCAGCATGCTGCGCTCCATTGCCTTTGGCGGCAGTTCCACTATCGTACCTCAGATGCCCGAGGGCTCCCTGGTCACCATACCACGTCAGTTCGCCGACTACGTGGTCACGGAGCATGGCATAGCCTCTCTTGCGGGGAAGAGCCACCGGGAGAGGTCTGAGGAGCTTATCGCCATCGCTCATCCCGATTTCCGGGCTGAGCTCAAGCAGGCAGCCAAGAAGATGTTCTGGCCGTAATGGCGCAATCCCCAGCAGCTGCGCTCTCAACGAAGGATTTGAAAGAACTCTGGAACTGTCTTACAATAGTAGCGAACACCCACGACCAGGTGTTCGTCTGTTCCAAACGTTATGTACAGCAGGGAAGGTGATTTTATGGCTAAGACGGCTGGGCAGGGTCTGGCTTTGGCCCGGGAATTATATGAGCATCGGGGGTTGAGGGCAAAGGAGCTCGCGGCTCAGGGCAGGAAGGTTGTGGGCTATCTCTGCTGCTATACCCCGGTGGAGTTCTTGACGGCTCTCGATCTGGTACCTTACCGCATCCATGGCGGGGTAGGAAGGCCTCTGAAGCAGGTGGACCAGTACCTGGAAACGATTATGTGTCCCTATGTGCGCAGTTGCTTTGACCTTGCCCTGGGCGGAGAGTACGATTTCCTCTCCGGCGTGGTCATCCCCCATACGTGTGATGCCATGCACCGCGTATATGATATGTGGAGGTACCACCTCAAGCAGCACCCCTATGGCCACTGCATAACCGTTCCTCATATGACCCATCAGGCCTCCTTTGAGTACTTCCAGAAGGAACTGGAGGATTTCCAGGAGAGCCTGGAGCGCTTCTTCGGGGGCTCGGCCTCTGAGGAAGACCTGGCGGCAGCCATTGGCCTTCACAACCGCAGCCGCGCTCTCCTGCGGGAGCTCTATGAGCTGAGAAAAGCGGAGCCGCCACTGATCTCAGGCGTCGAGGTGACCCGGGTGCTGGTGGCGGGGATGACCATCCCGGTCCAGGAATTTAACGATCTCCTGGAGGATGTCATCGCCGAGGTGCGCAGCAGGAGGCCAGGCTCCGATGGTAAGCCGCGGCTCCTCGTTGTGGGCAGCGAGGTGGACGATGTGGCCATGATACGGCTGGTGGAGGACTCAGGGGCCAGTGTGGTCATGGACGACCTGTGCACCGGCAGCCGCTCCTTCTGGAAGGATGTGGACCTGGCGGGGGGAGCAGTCACCGGGCTGGCCGCACGCTACCTGGGTGGGATCACCTGCCCCTGCACCTACCGTCCGGGCAAGATTCACCAGCGCTTCAGCTATCTGGAGGACTATGCCCGTGACTGGGGCGTCGAGGGGGTGTTGGTCTATACCATACGCTTCTGCGACACCTACCAGCTTGATGGTCCCGAGATCAAGGGCTACATGGAAAGCCTGGGGTTCCCAGTGCTCTACCTGGAGGATGACTACATCATGCCCGCGTTGGCGCAGTTGAAGACCAGAGTCGAGGCCTTTCTAGAGACGATCGAGGCAAGAAAACAGGAGTAGAGGTTATGACACAAGAGGCCAGGCAAAAGACCAGCTCTCGCAAATCCACGGAGTCCGCGGGGAAGATTCGCGCTGTAGTGAAGCGCATGTACCAGCAGGCCCAACAGGCCAAGGAAGAGAACCGGAAAGTTGCCTACTGCATGGTCATGTGCAACCACGAGGAGATTGTGGAAGCCCTGGATATCGTGCAGGTCTATCCCGAGAACTACGCCGGGCTTTGCGCGGTCAAGAGGCAGGCCGAGCCCTACATGGAGAAGGCGCGGGCTGAAGGGTACTCCGACCTGCTCTGTGGCTATTCACAGGTGGGCATAGGCTTCGATGCGCTACGCCATGAGCTGGGGGACATGCCCCCCGATGCCCCTGACGGCGGCATGCCTGAGCCGGATATACTCCTGGGGTGCAGCATGGGTTGCGATCCCCGCTGGAAGTGGTTCCAGGCTCTGGGGCGCTACAAGGACACCCCCATCTATAACATGGATGTGCTCATGCCCCCCAGCGATGCCGATATGGATGCCATCAAGGAGCACTCCGTTCGCTACATGGCTGAGGAACTTAGGGGGCTTGTAGCTTTCCTGGAGGAGCAAACGGGCAGGAAGATGGACTACGACCGCCTGATGGCGATCATAAGGCAGGTGGAGGAGACGAGATGGTGGTGGCGCGAGGCCTACGAGCTGAGGAAGGCTATCCCCTGTCCGATGTCGACCCAGGACCACTTCGTGCTCTTTGTCCCCCATCACATGCTGCTCACCGACCCGATGACCCTGGACTTCTACAAGGGGCTCTACCAGGAGCTCAAGGAGAGGGTGGATAACAAGGTAGGGGTGATCGACGAGGAGAAGTACCGCCTGCTCTGGGGCGTCGGCCTGCCCCCCTGGCACAGCATGTACATAATGGACTACTTCCTGGACTACGGGGCGGTCTTCGCCGCCGAGACAGCGTACCCGCTCCCCGAGCCCTTTGAAATACCAGCCGATATCACCGATCCGGTAGAGATCATTGCGCTTCGGGCCTTTGAACGAAACAGCGCCTGGCAGCGGCGGGGCCAAGAGGCTGGTGGAGTCCCTCCTCTAGCCCAAGCGCACCTGGAGCGCATAAGGGATTACAGCATAGATGGCGTGGTGATGCATATCCCACGCTCCTGCAGGGCTTGCACCATGGGCCAGATATTGGTGAGGAATGTGATCCGGGACCACTATCCGGGGCTGCCTGTAATGTTCATGGAAAGCGACATCATTGATGTCCATACCTATTCCGAAGCTGAGACCAAGAACCGCATAGACTCCATC
>CAZCXP010000010.1:23947-30129 GCA_964502665.1 uncultured Dehalococcoidia bacterium
TGGAGATGGTGGACTCATACAAGAGGTCGGCGGGATAGCCCCAGGAGGCCCATTGGGTGAGACTGGTTCCCCCTCCCTCTAACTCCCCGCCAGGGGAGGGAGGATGGAATGGTGCCGTCAAGAGTGGGCCCAGACGTAGGTCACTGTTAGGGGGAAAGATGGCCAAGGGTGAGATAGTCATCGACGAGGCGATTTGTAAGGGATGCGGCTACTGCGCCGAGTTCTGCGCGAGGGGATGCATTGAAGTGCCGGGCGACAGGTTCACCCCCAAGGGATATCTTCTACCCGTCTTTTCCCATCCCGAGAAGTGCAATGCGTGCGGAATTTGCGCCTGGATGTGCCCTCGCTTTGCCATCGAGGTCTACAAGTTTGTGGAGGCGCACCCTTAAGTCGCTCAGCGAATGGGATGATGCCACAGTGAGATAAGGACCTAGGCGATTACCTCTGTCTCCCTCAGCCTGCCGATGTCCTCTTTGGAGTACCCTAAATCTCTTAGAATCTCCTCTGTGTGCTGGCCAAAGCGCTGGCTCCAATTTCTAACCTGGAATGGCGTCTCCGAGAGCTTGATCATGGAGCCAATTTGCCTGGCGCGGCCAAGGGTTGGATGGTCCACTTCGACGATCATCCCGCGGGCGAGCAATTGGGGGTCGGAGATTACCTCTTGGGGAGAATAGACAGGGGCAACACAGGTATCCTTCTGTCGCAGGATCTCCACCCACTCGTCTCGGGTCTTGGTCAAGAAGGTCTCTTTGAAATACCGGGAAATCTCCTCGCGCTTCTCGCCTTCCGCATACTGGTGCTCGATGAAATCCTCCCGGCCGAGAAGCTGGCAAAGGTTGGCATAGAACCCCGGCTCAACGGCGCCGACGCTGATATACTTCCCGTCCTTCGTCTGGTACACGTTGTACCAGGGCCGCGGCCGCTCCCCGGTGGCTGTCGTTTCACCCTCTTCTGAGATCACCTCACTCACGAGATGGGGGAATATCGCTGGCATCATCAACTCGACTATGGCGTCTGTCATAGACACGTCTACATACTGCCCTTTGCCAATCCTGTCCCGGCCCATCAGCGCAGCCAGGATCCCAATGGCAGCGCACATTCCACCAGCAGCGAAGTCAGCTAAGACCGTACGTGGAATGACGGGGGGCCCGCCGGGAGGCCCCAGAGTCCCCAGAAGCCCGCCAATAGAAATGTAGTTTATATCATGTCCCACAACATCGCGGTAAGGCCCTTGTTGCCCGTAGCCGGTAAGCGAGGCATATACAATTCGAGGGTTAATCTCTTTAATGGTATCGTAGTCAACCCCCAGGCGCTTCGCAGTTCCGGGCCTGAAGCCTTCGGTAATGACATCGGCGGTTTTGGCCAACTGGTAGAATATGCCGCGCCCTGCCTCGGCCTTTAGATTGAGACCCATGGTCTTGCAGTTCCGCCACCCGGGAAAGACGGGTGAATCTGGATACATGAACAGAAGAGGGCCGCCACGGCGTTCAGGTCGAACCTCGTAGACCTTTATCACCTCAGCGCCGAGGTCACCAAGAAGGGTTGCGCAGAATGGCCCGGGGCCTACCCAGGCCATGTCGAGTATCCTTATTCCCTCAAGAGCCGCTGTCATTGTCAAACACCCTTTTCCCAGTCCCCATCCTGTGATCTGCCACAGGGAAGCAAAAAGGGACTGTCATCCCAGCCCGTTCAGTCAAGCACGCCATCGGTGATGAGTTGATTCACCTCCTCCTCAGAGAAGCCCAGGATCTCCCTATAGACGTACTCGTTATGCTCACCGAGAACGGGGGCTCGGTTTATCTCACCGCGGGTGGCAGACAGGGCAAAGGTAAGCCCATCATGAGCGATCGTACCCGCCTCGGGGTGATCGCGATACACATAGAAGCCATGGTCCCTCAATTGAGGATCCCGAGTGAGCAGGTCCTCGCCATCCTGGACCACCCCGGCTGCTACCCCTGCCCGCTGCATCAGCATCATCACCTCTTCCGGTGACCTCTCCATCGTCCATTTCTCCACCAAGCGGTCAAGCTCATCCTCGTTTTCCTTCCTGCGGAGGAAGGTGGCAAACCTTTCCTCGCCAGTCCACGGTGGGTTGCCGATGACATCGCAAAAGGCTTTCCACTCCTCCTGGGTAAACACAGCGATGGCGCACCATCGCTCATCCTTCACTCTACGTTCGGGAGGAGTGTCAGGCATGGCGGAGTAATCGACTTCCCTGTCTTCCTTGCGGCAGCGATAGACCCCGTGAGGAGCAGCGTAGGGCAGGCGGTTGCGCATGCTGGTTTGAATTCGCTTATTCACGGTGTAATCCAAGATAGCTGTCTCAGTCCAGCAGACTGTGGATTCGAGTTGAGCGATCTCTATAAACTGCCCCTTGCCGGTCTTATTTCTGTAATGGAGGGCAGACAAAATGGCCGTTGCCGCATGGTACGGGTTACAGGTGTAATCAGGCCAGGCCTGCATCCCACTGCCTATCGGGGGGCGATCGGGGTTTCCCGAAATGTAGTCCATGCCTGCGATAGTCCGGATGCTGGTTCCGAAGCCCCGCCACAAGGCGTAAGGGCCGGTTATTCCCATCACCGGCATGGTAGCTACAATGATATCGGGCTTTATTTTGACCAATTCCTCATAGCCGAGCCCCCACCTTTCCATGGCGCCGGGGTAGAAATTGTCCAGGACTATATCGCTTATCGAGATAAGTTTCTTAGCGATTTCCAGCGCCTTGGGTTGGCTCATGTTAAGGGTTATCCCCAGCTTTCCCGGGTTGAAGTTGTTGTACATGCCACTGATGTTGTAGCTTGAGGGGACATCCGGCTTTCGAGGTGACTGCCACCTCATTCCGTCAACCTTGGTATTGCTTTCTATCCGTATTACCTGCGCCCCATAGGCGGCAAACAGCCGAGTGACATAAGGTCCCGCTCCATACCACGAGAAGTCTGTAACCTTTATCCCCTCCATGGGAAATCTCTTATCCATTTTCGTCTCCTTTGCTCCGAAAATAGGCCCTCATCCGTTCACCCTGAGCCCCCGCGTACGCGGGGGGCCGTTCATGGTTCGACAGGCTCACCATGAACGGCTGGGTAGGTCGCCCGACGTCGGGCGACCTACCCTCAGTCAGATAGACGCACTATTGTCATGATCCGTTGGTGGGCATCCGCCCATGGCGGTTCGATTGAAAAGTGTTCGGCTATCCTCCAACGATATAGCGTGTTGGCATAGGCTAAATAACCCCTAGCCCCTTGAGGAGGGCCATTTGCTCTGGGGGGAATCCCAGCTCCTTCCCGTATATCTCAAGGTTGTGCTCCCCGATGAGAGGGGCCCTGCGTCTTATCCGCCACGGGGTCTCAGCAAAGCGATACGGGGCACCGGGGTACTTCAGGGTGTCCCCCAACTCAGGATGGTCCACATCGACAAAGAAGCCCCGAGAAACAAGCTGAGGGTTCTCCACGACCTCTTTGGCATTGTTGCACGGTATGGCTATGACATGTCTCTTCTGCCCTTCTTCACAGACCAGTTTTTTCGGCTGGGACTTTGTGAAGGCATCGGTGACTTCGGTGATATGTTGCCTCACCTCGGGTATCATCTGATATTCATGGTCCTCATATCTTTCATCAGTGGTCAGATCGCCAGCTCCTCCACCGCTATCCAGCCAGGCGACAAAATCAGCCCAGTCCACCATGGGGATGACCACCGCCCAACCGTCCTTGCATTCTTGGAGGGGCACCCCCCAACGCCCCGATCTCACCATAATGCGGTTCTGGAGATCATACATCTGCGTCACCCATTGCAGGGAATGGGCAACGCATTGCTGCATCGATACGTCTACATGCTGCCCTTCGCCGGTCATATCCCTGTGGTAGAGGGCGATCAGGGTACCCGCGCAGGCGTGAATCGAGGCCACATTGTATCCCTGGGAGCCACCCATCGTGCTGGGTGGCTCATCTGGCCAGCCGCAGATGAAAACCAGCCCCCCCATAGCAAGGCCAACAATATCACAGGCTTTGAAGTCCTTGTAAGGACCTGTCTGGCCAAAAGGGGTGATAGAGGTCAGGATCAGCCCAGGGTTAATCTGCCTGAGAGCGGAATACCCCAGACCTATTCTATCCAAGTACCCAGGCTGGAAGGTCTCCACAATGATGTCCGCTGTCCTGGCCAGCTTCTTCAGGATCTCTTTTCCATCGGCGCTTTCTATGTCCAGGGTGATGCTCCTTTTGTTGGTATTGAAATGGAACCAGTAGAGGCTCTTCTCTGGGTGAGGTTCGTCTCGATAGAAGGGGCCGATGGCTCTGGCAGGGTCGCCACCAGGTGGCTCGATCTTGATTACGTCAGCCCCTAGGTCAGCGAGCTGTTTGGTGCAGTAAAGCCCCATGGGGCCTGCCAGATCGAGGACGCGGAGATCGCCCAGTGCCGTGTCATTTGCCTTTCCATCACTCATGCTGCCCCTCCAAACCTGTTTTGGTTTCTTCCCCTTGCCTTTCGCTTGCTTCCTGCTCACGCCCGGCGTTACGTTAGCAACCTGCCCAGGTTTCCTTCTGGGGAGAGTATCTGTTCAGCTTCCTGGATGATGGTATCGATGAGCTCCTTAACGCTCACCACCCTGTCGATGAGCCCCACTGTCAGCGAGGGCCCGGTGAACCTTAGAGCCTCCCCAGGGTCATAGTCGGCCTCCCAGTCGATCTTGAAGTCTGGGGACTGCTTGAGGTGCACCCTTTCCATGCGGGGAATCCACTCGTCCACGGGCAGTTTGTCTTTTTCCCCCTTTACCCTTTCGTATTCCTCGGGTCTTGGAGGAGCCAGGGCGCGGTTGCGGATTTCGGGGTCCCAGGGTTGGGACTTCACGAGTGCCTCTTTGTAGCGATCCGAGATGGGGCATTCCTTGGTAGCTATGAAGGCAGTGCCTATATAGACGCCTTCTGCTCCCATGGCCAAGCTGGCCAGGAAGCCGCGTGCGTCGCCAATGCCGCCGGCGGCGATCACCGGTATCTTCAGCATCCTGACAGCGTTGGTGATGGTGGTCAAGGTGGGGAGCTGGGAGATGTTCTTGAAGCCAATGCCCTCCAGGCCCACGATGACTACAGCTTCAGCCCCGTCACGCTCCGCGGCCAGGGCATGTTTGATTGTGGCCACCTTATGTACCCACTTGAGGCCGGCCGCCTTAATCCTCTGGCCATGGTCATCGGCACGATAAGCTGAGGTGAAGATCACCGGCACTCTCTCCTCGATGGCCACCTCCCTCATCTCGTCAATACGGGGGCAAAGCCCCACCGAGATGTTGACCCCGAAGGGCCGGTCTGTCATGGAACGCGCCTTTCTGATATCTTCCCTCAGCCCTTCAGGATTGCGCAGGGCACTGGCGGTGATGATGCCAAAGCCCCCTGCTTCGGAAACGGGTGCGGCCAAGGCTGAGACGCCAAACCCACCGAAGGCTCCTTGAATTATGGGGTATTTGCTGCCCAGTAGCTCAGTCACCCTGGTCTTCCAGTTCATCAGCATCCCTCCCTGGATTGTAGTTCACGAGCGACCATCGCTTGCTCCGCCATGGTCTCATCACCTTTGCGGGGATGGCAGGTTACTACCGATCCTGTGGATACCGGTTGTAGCTGACTATCTCATCAAGGCCCTTCCTGCTTCTGGCAGCAGGTGCTTCATCAGGATAACCCAGAGGCGTGCTTGCAACGACACGGATATTCTCGGGGACTCCCAAGGCTTCCTTCACCTTAGACTCGTCAAACCAGCCTATCCAGCACGTCCCCAGGCCACGCTCTGTTGCTGCCAGTATCAGGTGCTCGATTGCAATTCCCATATCGACAAGATAGTTCGGTATGTCATCTCTGGCTCCCGGTCCTGCCGGGTCAGCACAGGCGACTATTATCACTGGAGCTCTTGCAATCCATCTATTTCCGTTTCCTGCCTGGGCAACTTCCTTCTTGACATGCTCGTCGGTTACTACGACGAAGTGCCAGCACTGGGTATTAGCAAACGAAGGCGCTAGTCTGGCAGCTTCCAGAATATACTCTATATCTTCCTCAGGAACAGGGTCAGGCTTATATCTCCTGATGCTCCTCCTTTTTCTGATTACCTCCATAAGCTCCACTTTGTCTCGTTCCTTTCGTCCCCAATCGGCTCAGCCTCGAAATCAAGCTTATCCAGAGTATAGCACGTTGCTTGCTACCGCACTAGTC
>CAZCXP010000011.1:0-29296 GCA_964502665.1 uncultured Dehalococcoidia bacterium
CCACGTACAGCTTCCCGGTCTTTGGCCACCACAGCATGGACCACACCACGCTGTTTTGGCGGTCGCCAAAACCCTGCTCAGCGGCAAGGTTGAAATCGTTGACCCCTAAGACCCACGACGGTTCGTCGGTGAGCTCGTCTCCATCGGAGAAGCCACCGCCGGCATACACAACCGCCGGTACCAGCGACGAGAAGCCAAGCACGGCAACGAGAACACAGCACAAGGCGAGTACCCTCGCCTTCCTAAGCAGCGCGAAATCGGCTGCAAGGCAAAGTACTGCGTCGAACCTATCCTTGGCCAACGCCTGCGCTCGTTTGCACGCATCACAAGTCCATGATCCACCCTGCTGATTCATATCTACACCCCCATATCGCAACAACGTCTTGTTTGGCCTGTCCTTGTTCATTAACATTGCCTCCAAAGCAGTACCAAATTAGCTGATCCTTTACCCCAAAAGTCCTATATGGTGACTATACGAATGTAGTATACCAATTCCAGCATATGGGGGATTACCTGTCAACTCCAACTATCTCCACTTAACTTGTTCGTAGTCTCCAATCTTTGTCGTGCGGGCGCGATTATCACGGGGTCAAGGAGAGTTTGAGGCTATCGACCGCTCTTGATGGTCACTAACAGCGTGTTCGTTATCAACTCAAGAGCTTCTCTCAGGTATACCCGCCCATACGGTCTGGAGAGCCGGAGTCCTCTGCTGATTCCCAGCCAGAATTAGACGTGTTGCCTGCGTAGCGGTATCTCTTTGATGAAGAGGTTAATTAACCAGGCGACGATGACAAAGCCGAGGCTTATAAGAAAAACGTACGTGATGGCGGAATTGAGGGCCAGCTTCAGCGTCTCGAATACATGGTCGAAGAGTGCTACCCCCTGCTCCCCCAAAGGTTCAAAAAAGCCCATCAACTCCGCCTGGGCCTCGGGATTGATCAGCGCCTGGGGATTGTGCGCCAGGGAGTTCAGCGGCTCCGGCGAGATGACTTCTTTCGCTTCTGGCGAGATTCCGCTGACAAATTCGGAGGCGAAACGGTTGTTCATTACCGAGCCAAGGACAGCCAATCCGAAGGCTCCACCGAGATTACGGAAGAAAGCAGTAGTAGAGGTGGCTACTCCCATGACAGCATAGGGGACTGCATTCTGAACCGCAATAGTGTAGAGGGGCATCGAAATGCCCAGTCCCAGGCCGGTCACCACTATATAGAATACTGCTCTGGCATAGCTCGTTTCCACCGTCATTGTTGAGAGTAGCCCTATGCCTGCAGCCATGGCAGCCAGGCCGACAATACCCTGGAGCCGGTAGTGTCCCCCGGCACGCGAGAGCACCTGCCCCGAGACAACGGCGCCGACCACCACACCTAACATCATGGGCGTCAAGAAGCTGCCGCTAAGAGTGGCCGAGGACCCCAGTACCCCTTGGAAGAAAAGCGGCACGAAGATAATGCTGCCGAACATCCCAATAGCCGTGATGAAAATGATTATTGATGCCACGCTCACAATCCCGTTTTTGAAAATCCATAAGGGGATGATGGGTTCCTTGGCGCGACCTTCTATGATCACGAAAAGCCCGATCATGGCTGCTGAGAGAGCGAACATGCTGAGCACCGGGACGGAGACCCACGGATACTGGACTCGCGCCCAGGATAGAGCCAGCATCGCCGGCACCACGGCAAGTATCAGTATTACTATGCCAGGATAGTCGATTTTGGGTTTCACGTCGCTGGGTCTGAAATCGGGGAAGAAGGATATGAACAGGCTGATGATCAGGATTCCGAGAGGAATGTTGACGAAGAAGATCCACTGCCAGGAGAGGTTGTCGGTTATGGATCCGCCGAGCATCGGCCCGACTATGGACGATACACCGAACACCCCTGTCATCAGGCCCTGATACTTCCCACGTTCAGCGGGCGGGAAAAGGTCGCCGATAACGATGAAGGCATTGGCCATCATCACCCCGGCACCTATGCCCTGTAATCCTCGGAAGATGATGATTTGCGTCATCGTTTGGCTGAGGCCACAGAGCAGAGAACCGACTACGAAGATGATCAGTCCGGCAACGTAGAACCACTTGCGGCCGTACATATCCGTCAGCCTGCCGGTGACGGGCAGGGTAATCACCGTTGCCGTCAGATAGGCGGCGGACACCCAGGTGTAGTGGGCAAATCCGCCCAGATCGGCGGCGATTCGCGGCAAGGCGGTGCTGACTATGGTCTGATCCAGTGAGGCCAGGAACATGGCCAGCATCACACCCGCCATGGTGATCGCTATCTGCCGTCTTGGCAGCGCGCGCAGGCCAACTATCTCCGCGGCTGATTCGGGGTCTGCTTGCTCTTCAGCCATACTTTGTCGTTGATTAGTGCGATTTCCTGCACCGATATATATCATAGCGCATCAAGTCCATAGCACAATACCGTAGCAATGGCGTTTGGTGTGTAGGAGAGACCATTTCGGGCGCCCAAGAGCAGTTGACGCCGAACCGAGCTTGACAGCCAGCAACCAAGCGGCATATTATCGCTATGAAATGGAAAGGTACTTGAAATCCACAGAGATCATTGACTGCGATGCAAGGTCTGTAAAACAAAAGGCGCAAGCCCTAACCGAAGGGCTTGAAAGCGACAGGGAGAAGGCGGTAGCCCTTTATTACTTTGTAAGAGACGGGATCAAACATAACCCGTATGCGCCGAGCCAACTTCGTGAGGATTACAAAGCAAGCTCAACGCTGAAAAGAGGCCACGGGTTCTGCCAGCACAAGGCTGTCCTGCTCGTCGCCTTGGCCCGAGCTGCAGGAATCCCTGCCCGCCTGGGATTTGTTGATGTGCGAGACCATCTGTTGTCACAGAAATTCCGCGAGATGATCGGAGGGGATAACCTGCTTATTCAGCACGGATATGCTGAGCTGTATGTAGGCGGCAAATGGGTTCACGCCAGCCCAGCCTATGATCTGGAGACTTGCCACAAAGCTGGATTTGTGCCCGTGGACTTCGATGGAGTCAACGACGCAAAAGACTCAGCCTACAATCGGGAAGGGAAGCCACACATTGAGCACGTAAAAGACCACGGTCACTTTGATGACTTCCCTTACGATTACATACGGAAATATCAACAGGAGTGGGTGACCCGGATTGGAAGGGAGTGGAAGGAGTTCATAGACAATGTCAGAAGTATGGAGGTTGAATGAGCGGTCCCCTGTGACCGACCGGAATACGCCATACCTCAGAAGGAGAAAGGATAGGAAGTATCCTGGCAGGGCTTGAATGCAGAGCAGCAACAGACGGTTCGCTACAACAGTCGCACTATGAGCCTGCCGAACACGGGCCCGATGAAATAGCGCATGAGGGCCAGGACCGGCGCTGGAAATTGATTGGCCAGGTCTTTGGAGTAATCATCAAGAGTCTTGTGTTGGAAATCGAGCAGCTCCTGCGACGTGCTCGTATCATACCAGTGTAATGGGTAGGGTTCCTCGCTGAACTTGTGCCGGGGCGGCAAGGGCAGTCCAAAGGTTCCGAAGAGAGCACGCAGCATGTCTTCGAACAGCATCTGCTGGCTCGGCCCACCGCCAATGATCAGGGTGTTGCCTTTCACCCTCTCGAAGTTCTTCACAGAGTTGACGATGGCGAGCGCCGCGTCATCGGGATGGCAGAACTCCATGCGGTTCTTTAAGGGGATGGTGAACATGTGCGTCTTCATGTCGCTGAGCGTGAGCTTCAGGTAGGGGACCGAGGTTGCGCGAAAGATCACGTAGTCAATCCCCGACTCTCGAATCAAAGTTTCGGCCTGGACCTTGGTCTTGGCATAGACGGATGTGGGGTTCAGGGGAGTGCTATCCAGGCGAAGGGGTTCGGCAGTATCGGGACATGGGCCAAAAACGGCCACTGATGAGGGGAACACGAAGGGAATGCGCTCGCCCCTCTCTTTTATTACGTCTACAATTGTCTGGGTGCCCCCCACGTTGACCCTGTAGGCCAGTTCGGGGTTTTCCTCGGTGAACGGCTGCACGATACCTGCTAAGTGAACCACCGCATCGACACCGTCCATGGCTTCCGTGACCGAATCAGGCCGGGTTACGTCACCCCATACGAGTTCACAATTCGCGCCCACGCTCTTCACGCTCTTCCGGTGAAGCAGCATGCGGACTTTGAAACCCTCATCGAGGAAGGCTTTGCAAATAGAGGGCCCCCACCTACCGGTCCCCCCCGTTACCAGCAGACGCATTTTATCTTCTTCCTATTCCACTAACTGAAGCCAGTCCTAGCCTACCTGTTTCCTCGTGGGGGCCGCTGGGAAGGCCGTCAAATCTCGGGAGCCCCATCTCGTACCATTACCGCCCCAAAGATGGTGGTGGAGTATGCCATTCCCTCAGGGTGGAGGAAGAGCGAACCTTGCCAATTGTTGTACCCCAAACCTGTACCTGTGAGTTTCTTGTACACCGTTTCGCCGGTTGCGAAATCCACGGCAATGAGGTACCACTTTTCGTTCAGCCATGCTCCGTTCTTTCCGTACATGTATACCAAACCGTTTCCCAAGGATAGTCTGAACCCACCGACACTCTTCTCACTGCTCGCCCACACTTCTTTGCAGCTATAGGTGCCGTCATCGTGCCTTGTGGCGTCCACGCGAGTGATGCCTGGTTCGGGACAGGAGATGGGGAATGTATGGTGCCCCCAGTTGTTCTCCACAATAGCTGAATATACACCGGTACCATTGCCATTCTCATCAGCATGCTCAAAGCCAATGGCTGTGAGGTCTGTGCCGCTTTTACCTTCTGCGAACAGAGGCACGCTGCCCACCAAAGCGCCGTCGGAACGCTTGATAAACAGGAGGTTAATCCTGGGCTCAGCATTGTCTGTGATAACAGCCAACCCATCCGGCCCTCCCACCAATGTCGTCGACGATCCCGAGCCCACACTGATATGGCCAGCTTTTCGCTGAGCAGCCTTGCTGTAATCCGTGCGCCAATCTACAACGATGTTTCCACTGCCATCCTGGTTGAATCGGTACATCGCGCGGTCAGAGATAATGAAGACCCCATCCTCGCCGACGGCGAAGGAGTTCTCGATCAGCTCCCCCTCCAGCCGCATCGTGTGGACTACACCAGAGTCCTTATTTATCGTTCCCACCATTCCTTCCGTGGTTGCGAACCAGTAATATTCTCCGCTCCAGTCTGGCAGCACAAACGCAGCGCTGTCCTCTTTCCCGGGCACGACGTAATCGGCAAGATCGTATTCGCGCACCAGTTGGAACTCTCCGCGGCCCTCGCGGCGGGGGGCCTGGACGACCTGGATGGTATTCCTGGTCGTTGGCACTATGGCGCGGTCCTGGTTGTCAAGGTAGAAGTACATCCCCGCACCGAGATACTCCCAGGGCTTGATGCCCCGGAAAAAGAATTTCAGGGACCGTCGAGGTAGATCATAGGCTGCCAGTTCTTCGAACGAGTGGGGGTCCATGAGCTCGACTTTAAACGCACTCCCGTTGCCGTATACCCCCACAAGCCGTCCTTTGCTATCAAAGGTGATCGTACCATACCCTCCAAAGCCCTGGGTTCTGGAGACAACCTGTGAATTCAAGCCGAGTGGCCCGCTCGCCTCATAGGTATCGCTAATGTAGGCGTCACAGTGCATGTTGTTGCCGGGATTCGGCGCCATATAAGGATGTTGGGGAACCGCTACATGGGCGATTGGTTTTGAGTAGTCCACCGGGTGATATCGGATCAACTTCTCGCGCTCAGGCACCAATGGATAGAGCGGCCCATTGGGGATGCGTTTTACCGGACCGCGGCGACGAGCTACCACTATGACAAAAACCGCGCCAATCAGCAGCCAGGCCAGCGCTATGTATGACATAAACCTCTTCTTCATCTCTGTCCCCCTCTGCTTGCGCTTTTTTGCGCTCTACTATATCACGATAGTGTATTTACGGCAATACGCCACAGGCAACCCCAAAACAGCGATTACCTTCAAAAACCGGGGGGTTGGGTGTCATTGCGACCCCGATTTATCGGGGGAAGCAATCTTGCTGATCACTTCGGGATTGCTTCGTCGCCCCTTCGACTGGCTCAGGGCTCCTCGCAATGACATAGGAATGTGGCAACACGAACTTGGTTTTCAATCGCCATTCTTGCGTGGCAATGCGCCCCTGGCGCCGTCCGACCACCATCATATCGTGGCTGCCAGAAATGCATCTATCACGTCTAAGCTTTTCTTCGCGACCACCAGGTCAAATATCTTGTCCTTTGCATCCCTGGGCAGCAACTCGATGGATTTGGTGGTTGCCGAGTCGAACTTTGCCATGGGGAACTTCTTCAATATTGCGTCCCTCTGCTGCTCATTTGTGGGCACTGCCAGCTTCTTCAGCCCGGCAAACGCCTCCTGGGCCATGCCCGCAAGCCCAGCTCGCTGCAGTCTTTCCAATCGCTCTTCGTTTATCCATATGTTTATGGGATAGCTTTCTGCCACCTTATACCTCCATCGGCGGAACACTGATAACAGGGTTCCTCCTGGCCAGATACTCCTCAGTCACGAATGGTGACCCAAAGCCGTACCTGTCACCGGCTTCCATGACCAGGTCGAAGACCTCTGGCCTGAATATCAGTCGCGGGGGTTTGACTCCATCCTGGATGATGCTTCTGATGAGGGTGCCACTGAATGCCTGCCGCTCCTTGTCATGTCCGCAGAGGCCCGAATAGGTTACCTCACCGCAGACCGGGCAATACCACCATTCGAGCGTCAGCACCGAGCCTATGCCCAGATCAGGGATGTGCTCAAATATCTCATGGGCGGCGTAAGGTGAGTAGTATGTCCCCACCCCAGCGTGATCCCGGCCAAACATATGATGGGTGCAGCCCAGATTCTTCCTCACAATGGCATGGAAGACAGCCTCTCGCGGCCCTGCATACCGCATGTCCCACAGCAGAATGGATGTAAAGTGAGTGCCTTCCTTGAAGTAGCCGGTTTCCCCCAACGCATCGTGCGTTATCACGATTGCTTCGTCGATATAGTCTCCAACCCTCTTCTCCCCCACCACGCAACTTACCAGGACAGCATCGGCATTGGAAGCAAACCACGCACCTTTCATCAACCACTCGTGCCCCGTATGGGGAACATTCCTGGTTTGATGAGCAACGACTCTCGTCCACCCCAACTCAGCCATCTTCTGCCTGAGCACCTTGGGAGGATACCAGTATTTGTCGTACGGCGGGTTTATTTTGGGCGGGTTTATGAGAGTAACCTTGCCGCCAAGGAACCTGTCCTTGTAGGCGTATGTCCGCTTTACACCGGGATGTTTGTCCTCTGTAGTACCGTAAACCTTCTCCGCCATCAGGGTCTTGTCATAGGAGAAAACCTCTTCCAGGTCCAGTGTGGCAAAAGGCTGGTCCTGATATATAAGAAGGAGGGTGTCTCCCTCCTTTATTCCCTTCTCCCTAATCTCGCCCTCTGAGATATCGAAGACAATGGGGATACTCCAGATGTATCCACTGGCGAGACGCATATCCTTGCAGACGGAGTCCACATCCCTGTAACCCATAAAGCCATCGACAGGAGAGAAGAAACCGTAGGCAATGCTCATAATCTCGGTTGCCCTTGCGCCCTCAAGAGGAAGTTTGATTCTCGCAACTCTGGCCTTTTCTTTGCCCTTAGCCGGCTCAAGCACCCTGTCGACGAGGCTGCCTCCGTGGGGTGACAAAGCATTGTTCGCCTCTATCATGCTACCTCCCTACTCCTTGGCTCAAGGCGCTCATAGCCCAATTCATCAAGCGCAAATTGCCAGTGTTGGTTCACTTTGGTGATGGCGTCATCATCTATCTCTTGTGGATTCTTCTGGTAACCTGCAATAGAATCGAGGTAGGCGCGGAAGGCTGGTTCAGCCTCGGCGAACCCAGGCAGGCTCAAAGTCTCATAGACTTTGAGCAATTGGGCTAAGGGCGCCTTTTCCAAATCCTCGTATTTCACCTCTACCAGGTTACCCGCCGGGATCAGCGCTTTGTCGGCGAGGAACCTCTGCATGAGCTGGCTATAGAAAGGCACAACCCAAGCCTCAATTTCGTCCGGGCTGATTTCCTGCAACTGAGCCCTGGGCAATACGGTCCTGTACAGATACAGAGTCGAACGAAAGACATGGTAAGGATTGCGGTAGATGTGGATGAATTTGGCCTCGGGAAAGAGCTCGAGCAATGTTCTGATGCGTGCGCTATCGGCACAGTTTTTGATGACCAGCCGTCTGCCCCCGCACCTCAGTGTGCCCTTGCGCAGAATCGTCAGGTAGATTTCCTTCCATTCAGCGAGGATTGATTCAGGCAGGTCAGAGAAAAAGGTTATATACCTTTCAAAGAAGTAACGGGCCCGTCGAGGGAAAGTATACATGTGGAGGTAAGAGTAGTGCGACACGTTGTGAATCGCAACGTCTTCCTCTTCCGGATTATCCAAGGAGAGCGGTATGTTATCTATCTCTCTGGTGGGATGAAGTCTCTTAGTTATCTTGTTTAACGGTCCTTTGATTATCTTTTCACCAACCAGACACAGACCTGGTGCAGTTACTTGAAACACAGAGACATAGCCCAGGTTCTTGTCCTGGCACAGTAGATTGTGCAGATGGGTTGTCCCGGTTCGCCAGTGGCCAACTATGAAAACAGGGGAGGGATGAATCGCTGTGTTTCTGACGGTTCTGCCGTATCCGACCGATTCACAAAGTCTGAGGGGGCTGGTGACAAACGTGGAGAGTGTGACAACCAGGGCGCGGGGTATATACTTCCTGTCTATGTCTCTGTTATTCCAGAGTAACTTGAGCCAACTGCGGAATGAGCCGAAAACATGCGGGTGTTCGAACAGGCGAGGGGGCTTCTGTTGAGTCATGGTCCCTCCTTGAACTAGCGGGGACATGAATTGAATTTTTCTCCTATTGATCGATTTCGTTATCAAGAGTTTGGGGCAGATGGAATGATATCTTGCTTTTCCAGGTAGCGCATGATCTGTTCAGCGCATTCTTCCAGGCTGCGTTTACCGGTCTCCACAATTATCTCGGCCGCCTGGGGCTCTTCATAGGGGGCGCTCACGCCAGTAAACTCCTGGATCTCGCCTTTGCGGGCTCGCCCCCAAAGCCCTTTGGGATCCCGCCGTTCACATTCCTCAACCGTACATTTACAGAAGACCTCAAAGAACCGCCCCTGCTCATTCAACGCCCTCGCCCGATCACGATCCTGTCGGTACGGGGAGATGAAGGCGGTGAGCACGATCACCCCTGCATCAGTAAACAGATTGGCGACCTCTCCGATCCGGCGAATATTTTCCTCTCGGTCCTCCGGGGAGAATCCGAGGTCCTTGTTGAGCCGGTGCCGGATATTGTCGCCGTCCAGCACATAGGAATTGCACCCCCTTTCAAAAAGGAGTCGCTCCACCTCGTGGGCCAGGGTAGACTTACCGGAACTGGGCAGGCCTGTCAGCCAGATAACCACCCCTTTGTACCCGCTTCTTCTTTCTCGGTCTGCCTGCGTGACCAAGGGTTTGTGCCAGGTAATGTCGCTGCTTTTCGGCTCTGTCATCTATTCCCCCTTGCTTACCCGCTGAATGTTTTTGACCAAGTTGAAAGCGCAAAGTATTATGAGTCGGATTAGGAAGACCTTTTGAATGACCGAGACAAGCGGGCATAATGAGTCCACCTGCCTACCGCGGGGCTGAACGATTACGATGGTCTATCTCGATTATACCACCCTCGTCAAGCCCTTGCTGAAGCGCGAATTGTTGACGGGGGTGATATAATCGAAAGCGACGGTCGATAGTGTGTAGTGCCGCCTGGCACCGTCCGTCTGTTAATACTCTGCCAGGAATCTCCGGGAGGTAGTATTCAGAGATGACTATGTATGATTACGAGTTCGGTGGCACATCTCTGACTGCTTGGGCACAGCTTCGTCACACCTGGATCGCGATTAACAAGGTGGCTGAAAACAGGCTCCTCGAGTTGGACTTAACACCTGAAACGGTCGGCGTCCTGTGGGCTTGCAGAGACTACCCAGGACCCTTACATCCGGCCGAGATAGCCCGCTTGGTCTCTCGGGCACCGCACACCGTTGCCGGAATGCTCAACCGGTTGGAGAGAGAGGGCCTCATAGTAAGAGTACCCAAGGAACCGGGACACCCGTTCACTGAGGTGAAACTGACCGCCAAGGGTGAGGAAGCCTGCGCGCCGGCGATAGACATCCTCAAGGATGCGATTGCCGAGACTATGTCCGTTTTGTCGGAAGAAGAGTTCCAGCAGATTCTGGGACTGACCAGAGTGCTGCTGTTGAAGGCGCTTGACATGCTGCATATGAAGCTCAAGCCATCTCCGGGAAACCCTGAAGAAGTCACTATGCCCGTCAAATCACATGAGGAAACCGGGTCGAGCTAGCGGCGCAGTAGCAAATGTAGTCGTGCAGTTACCGGGAAATGATTGCGGCAACTGGGACATCGGTCCCGGACAGGGGTCAATCCTGCTCACACTTTCGCCTGCTCATGCTTTCGTTTGAGCAGTTCAACCAGCGTCTCAACGGCTTCCGGGTTCAGGGACGACAACAAGTCTGCAAGCTCGCCTAGAGAATAGACTCCCTGGAGGTCCAGGTACCCCCGGGTAAAGGCCAAGATAACCGCCTGCGCCCTGTTGCGCGCTTTCAGCTTCCTGCATGCGTCGTGCAAGTAGCTCTTCACCGTGCTGGTGGATATACACAGTGTGTCGGCAATCTCCCTATTGACCAGCCCCCGAGCTACCAGGGCAAGCACCTGTCGCTCACTCTCTGTTAGCACGGTGTCCTGCTGGTCCGAAATGATGTCTCGCATAGCCAAACTGGCAGAACAAGGTGGATATAACTTTAGTACGCGGAGTAGTTCTTTGTCAAGCTGGCGTTTGTGCCGGCAGCGTAACGTTTTGTGGAGTAAGAAGGAGAGGGTGCATCCTTCCTGGGGTGCTATGCGCCTGTGGCATCAGACCTCAAGGGAAGAGGGGGATGGTCTCCTTTCGCCAGGCTTCTGCCGGGAGCGAGGCTGGCCAATGGCCGACCAGGGGCCGCCGCAGAAGCACCAGACAGGCCCCTCTTCCCAGGTCAGAGTTCGATCTCCTTCAAGTCAGGGGGTATGATAAGCTCAGGCTCGGTCAGGGCTTGAACCTCTTCCGCCGACCAGCCAGGGGCCACCTCCTTCAGCAAAAGGCCCTTTGGCGTAACCTCGATGACAGCCAGGTCGGTTACGACCAGGTCTACACAATCTTTGGCTGTGAGGGGATAGGTGCACCTGTTCACTATCCTGTAGTCCCCTTCCTTGGTCGTATGGTCCATGGTGATGATCACCATCCTCGACCCCACAGCCAGATCCATTGCGCCGCCTATGGTGCCGCCAAGGGCATCGCCACCGGTGTTCCAGTTGGCCAGGTCTCCTTTCTGCGAAACCTGAAATCCTCCCATAATGCTTACCAGACGCCCGCTCCTTATCATGGCAAATGAGGTGACGACATCGAAAATCGCCATGCCGGGCGCGGGAGTGCAAAACCTTCCGCTGGCATCAATGTAGTGCCAATCCGCTTTTTCGATCTCGTCCGCCATTACCAGCCGTCCGTAGCCCAGAAAACCTGCCTCTGTCTGAAACCTTACCCCCTCGGGCACATAGAGCGCGCAAAGGGTTGGAATCCCGAATCCAAGGTTGACACAGTCGCCGTCCTTCAGCTCCTTCGCTGCCCTCATTGCCATGGTATCCCTATCAAGTCTCTGCTTCATATCTCTTGCCTCCGTAGGTTCGAGTCTCTAGTCAGTTTTGCCGAACAGCAGGTCACGCACGCTTTCCAGTTGAACAAGCTGCTCTATTACCGCTCGTCCCTTCTCCGGGGTGCCCAGCCCCGTCGGGGGGATCTCCACAATGCGGTCCACGAAGATACCCGGAGTCACCACATGCTCAGGATCGATCTCACCTACCTCCACTATCTGCTCCACCTCGGCGATGGTCACCTTCGCCGCCATCGCCATCACCGGCTGGTCCGACCTGTAATTGCCCCGGTAGACCAGATTGCCCAGCCTGTCCGCCTTGTGACCTACGATAAAGGCGTAGTCAGGCTTAATCGGTTCCTGGAAGAGGTACTCCTTACCGCCGATAACCCTTTTCTCCTTCCCTTCCTCCAGAATGGTCCCCACGCCCACGGAGTCATAGATTCCACCAAGACCGGCAGCACCGGCATACAGTCTTGAGGCCAGGGTGCCGTGCCCCATAATCTCTACCTCCAGGCCCTTTTCCACGTATTCTTTCACAAAGGCACCGGCACCCAGACGCATGATACCCACGATAGCAGCTATCAGCTTCTTCATTTGTGGAAGCAGGATCGCCGGCGCGACCGCGAGCTCCGCAGGCCAAACCATCGGTATGAACGTGTGGGTGATAACAGTCAGGTCCTTCGTGCCCTTCCTCTTAAGAGCAGCGATCAGGTTTTGAGGAGTGGCAGGGATGCCCCAGGATTCTACGGCGATAGAGGCGCCGTCGGGGATATCGGCCACCGCCTCATCGAAACTGTCAAATATCTTATTAAGCATCTCATCACCCCATTGCTTTTTCTATGGTTTTTGAACAGGATGCCATACGGCATCACAGTCAGAGGAAAGGCTAGGACTTTGCGCGTACTCTATAGTGGCAAACCGACGCTCCCGTTCTCGAAGGGCTGTCGATAACCTCGGTTTTCTCAACCGGCTTGTTGGTAGCAGCCGCTATCATTTTCGCTGCCAGGCGTGCGCCGCTGTCACAACAGAAAGGTATCGCCTCCGTAATGATCCCTAGCTGCAGCAGAGGGCAGTGGCACCTCGGCTTGCCATCCGGTCCGATGGAGGCATCATAGACTAAGTCGAAAACGTCGCCATCACGCTTGATGGTCCACGGCCCTATAGGTGGAACCGCTTCCTTCATGTATTTCAAGTAGCCGTCCCAGCTCATACCCGGCTGGATTCCCACAGCCCCTGCCATAGCCAAATCCTCGCAGGTCGTGCACATCTTAGTTAGAATGGTCTCCGCGTGTTCTCGGGGAAGCCCTCTTGCCGCTTCCAGCACCGCGGTCATCAAGGCAGGCAGCCAGGTCTGGTACATCAGGGCCTTTACATCTTCAGGGATTTCCATGAATTGCTTCTGTTCCTCAGCCATCCTTCCCCCTCTTCATTCGAGAGTTAACCGGGCAGAGCCTAAAACGTGATGACGCCCCTCAAAATCTTCCCATCCAGCGTGTCCTGGATGGCTTCGTTGACCTGATCCAGCGGATAGCGAGCCGACACCAGTTTCTCCAAAGGCAATCTGCCTGCCATAAACAGATCCACGTAGCGAGGGATATCGATCTTGGGGCGTATACTGCCGGCGGTGCACCCCGTGATGGTTACTTCCCTCATGAAGCGCCAGGCCTCGATAGGGAACGTTGACCCTATGGGGGCAAGGCCCAGGATCACCGCCATGCCGCCGGGACGAGGGTAAACGGAGTGAAATGCCTGGGTCATGACCTCCGGCCTGCCGATAGCTTCAAAGCTGTACTCCACGCCCCCTCCACACTCCGCCGCAATCTTAGCCACCGGCTCGTCTTTGGAGGCGTTGACCAGATTGGTCGCCCCGAGCTCCCGAGCCATCTCAAGCTTGCTATCGAGCAAGTCCACAGCGAAGATCGGGTGCGCGCCCACCAGCTTCGCCGCCATGATCGTTGCCAACCCTACTCCCCCACAGCCGAAGACGGCCACACTGCTGCCAGCCTTGACCCTGGCCTTGTTGATCACCGCGCCGATTCCGGTAGATGCGCCACAGGCCAGAAGACAGACTACATCCAGAGGAGCATCATTTCGCACCTTCACTGTTGCCGATTCCTCCACCACGGCATATTCGGCAAAGGATGCTTGCGCCATAAAATGATTTAATTCATCGCCATTCTTCCTTTTCAGCCGCCTGGTACCGTCCGCCATGGTGCCCATAAGCATTGCTGTCTGCGGGTCTGTTTCGCAGCTTGTAGGTACCCCCATCATGCAAGCAGGACACTTCCCGCAGTGGGGTGCGACAGTGACCACTACCCTGTCTCCCGGCTGCACCTCTGTTACATTCTTGCCCACTTTCTCTACGATCCCAGCGCCCTCGTGACCCAACACTACAGGAGGTTGCGTCGCCAATTCACCCTTGATGCAATGGAGATCTGTATGGCATACTCCGGTCGCCACCAGTTTGACCAGGATCTCTTTGTCCTTGGGATCATCGAGCTCAACCTCTTCTATCACAAGAGGTGTATTCACCTGCTCCAGTATCGCAGCTCTCATCCTCATTTCTTCCTCCTACTGGCGGGCAGTCACAAACGTTTCTCTTCGTAACGTCTACTCGTAATCTCCGAAGTAGCCCTTCTTGCGTGCTTCAGTGATGTACTCCGGCTCCGTCCACCACTTCTCGATCCCGAAATCCTCGGCTATAGTATTGGCGGCGATATAACCTGGGCCAAAGGTGACAAGCCCGCCGGGATTTACGCAGGCCCCACAAACGTATAGGTTCTTGATAGGCGTCCTGTGGTGCGAACATTCATCGTTGGGTCTGTTGTTCGCCATCTGGAATATCTCATACGCGCCTTGCTTGATCGACCCCTGAACCATGTTCAGATACTTCGTTGAAAAATCGAGGGGAGTCACCAAATAGGTCCAAAGCACTTTGTCGCTCGTCATATTCGGAGCGTATCTCTGCAAGGTGCCCAGGAACCGAGCTTCATGCTCCTCCCTGAGGCTACGGTCCCACCACCTTTCAGCCCCCCCTTTCAAATCGTAGGGAGCCATCTCATACATCGAGCCAGTATGTCTCCCCGCAGGCGCCTGGCTGGGGTCGTGCATTGTGGGAAATACAGCATCGAAGCCGACGGTTGCCGACAATTCGCCCCTTTCGATTTCTTGCCAGTGATTTATCAGGTCATCCGGCGTCTCATAGCCCAGGATATACATCAGGCCATTGCCGATGTCCTGGTCGACAGCGAAGACAGGGAGTTCCTCCAACGCCACATGAAGCGAACACAGGCTCCACTTCTCCCAATGCCAGTTCTTGACCTTGTCCGCGAAGTCTTGGGACAGGTGCTCCTCGCCCACCAGGTCCAGGAACGTCTGATGGGGGTCAATGCTGCTCACCACCGCCTTTTCCGCTTGATAAATCGTGCCGTCATTGAGCTCCACTCCCTTGGCAACCCCATCCTCCATTATGATTCTCTTGATGATCTGACTGCCCCTGAGGTGCCCACCTCCCCCCTCCTGGATGACCCTGGCCAGCGCATTGCTCAGCCTGTGTGAGCCACCAAGGCAAAGCCTGGTATTGACCGGACGATCTAACATCAGCGGAACGAGGAAACCAAGGCCCCCGTAGTCATATTCCAACCCCCAGTGACAGGCCAGGTACAGCATCATTGTCCTCACCCGTTCGTTCTCAAAGAGCTCATCGACTATCTCTTTTGGACTCTTGGGTTGATAGGTGGACAGCTCTTTGCCTATGGCAGTTTTCTCCATACCAATAACTGCCTCAAGAGTGGGCAGAGGCCTCACATAAGTACCGGGCGCAAGGAATTCGTCCATGAACAGTCTGAACTTGTGGTAGACCTCACGGTAGGACTCCGCATCCTTGTTAGAGAACCTGGCTATAGATTCACACGATCTGTCCGCATCAGAGTGGAGACAGAGACACCTGCCATCGGTAAAGGGCATCGCTACCTGCAAATCGGGGTAAACATACTTGCAGCGGTACTTCTCGAGCTCAAAGTCTTCGTAGACCGGTGCGTAATCAACCATCATGTGGTATATTGCGTGGGTATTGTGATAGAAGCCCCCGAGCGTCACCTCTTCGGTGGCAAGTCCGCCGCCCACCTCTAGATACCTTTCCAGCACGAGGACCTTCTGTCCCGCTTTGCTGAGGTAAGCAGCCACGGTGAGCCCATTGGGCCCGCCTCCAATAATAATAAAGTCATACTCTGGCATTTCGCTTCACCTCCGAGTGCTACTTTTCCACAGCCAACCCTGGTCTTCGGGCTCCTTGACCCCTAGTATAATCGTCCCTCCCAGGGCTTCCACAGATCGTGTTTCTGGGCAATTCTCTTGTAGCAGTTGTAGCCGGCCCAACCCGTCAGTCCCAGGGAATAGTGACAGGAGCCCGCAGCCATCCAGAAGTCCTCAATCCCGGGAATCTGGTACTGGGCAAATTCCGGTATGGGCCTCATCGCGCCCCACTGGCTGGGGGTGCCAGCGATTAAACCCCAGTTTCCCTCCAGGAAGTTGTCGCTTCTATGCATAATGTCCCAGGGGGTATCTATGTTGGCGGCTATCACATTATCCCAGGTCATGTTCGGCGCGTACTTCTGCCACTCTCTCAGGAAATGGTCAGGTGCTTCCTTCTTGATCTGCATCCATTCTTCCTCGGTCCTCCAGCTGGCAGGGAAGGCCATTTCCTCCAGGAGGGCAACATGTTTCCCCGGAGGGGCATAGCGTGGGTCCCATTTAGAGTCAGTGCCCTCCCAGAGATACAGCCTATCCGGCCACTGGCCTGGCCTGATGTGCTGATTATTGAAGCGGTACTCCCGGTCGAGGTACTCAATATCAGCATCACCCATGAATACCCAGCGTGCATCACCGCAGTCGGGATTCCACTCTTTCGCCCTGTAGTCCGGCAGTTCATGAAAGCAAATATGTCCCCAGAAGAGGTTGCCCCTATCTGCCCTCAGCTTGGCGATCTTCCGACGCCACTCAGCCCCCTTCGGCCCCAGATCAACATTGCGCATGTGTCTGGCGAGGGTCTGGGTGATCACTATGGAGGTAATCACCATCTTTTTAGCCTCGATCTCGGTGCCATCGGCCAGCCTTATTCCAGTGGCACGGCCATTTTCTACCAGTATCTCGTCCACATCAGCACCGACGAAGAACTGTCCCCCTTCCTCGCTCAGCGCCCGCTGCATGGCGTGAATGACATTGTGGGTGCCGCCTACATATACGGCGCCACCGTTACCGAGTATCTGCATAGGCACGGCAATCAACGCTACGGGAAGTGGAGGTACATCGTCAGGGTATACACCTTGGGAACCGAGCATCCTCAGTGCATGTGACCTCAGCTCATTGCTCTCGAAGAAGTCGCTGACAAACTCGGTTGCGGTCATGAACTGATGTCTGCGTTGAAGCCCGGAGTTCGGGTCGCTGATTATGGCCTCAATCGGATCAAACTCGTCAGGGAGAGCGGGAGGGTTCCACAGCACGTGCATGGCGGCAAACCCCCATTCCCATACCTTGCCTTCCCCGAACCAGGCCAGCACCTCGGCGTCCCTCGGCGAAATCCTCTCCACCTCTTTGATGTTTTTCTCCACGATGTCCTGCTGCGGGGTCATCATCCCGGTTTCCTTGTCCCAGAATATAGACCGATAAGATACTATGCACTTTCCATCAGGAAATACCATCGAGCTGTTTACCGGGGGAAAAATGTACTCCAGGCCCTTTTCGTGGAGCTTGAAGTCCACGTTCGCCGGGCTGGCATAGAACCCCGCCACGTGAGCACAGGGATTTCCGAGGAAACCGGATATCGGCCGCGACTCAGTGGCGCCGCCGCCACCCAACTCACGTCTCTGCTCAAACAGGCCTACGGTATAGCCGTTCCTGGCCATATAGTTTGCTGCTATCAGACCTTGATGCCCCCCTCCAATCACTACCACATCGAAGCTTGCATCAGCCATTTGCACCTCCTTGTCGCGATATCAAGCACAGCGAAACGACCACTAGCGCATCGGCATTTAGCGCCTAAGCCCCACCCCCCCAAACACTTCCCCTATCCTGTCAGCAATCTCTTCCTACTTCACAAGGCCTGAGGAAAGATTAACCCTCAGAAGCCTATTCCCGTCAGGGATACCTCAGGATTGAGCACGAACATATTCAAGAACCCGCTCACAGAGAGGAAAGGCTATTTGAAAACACTTGTCAGACATCGGGTTACCCACAGCCCAGATTGAGTCGCCCGCGAAGTAGAGCCCCTGGATATTCGGTGACTGTATATCGACTTCTGTTGGGACGACGGCATAGGCATACCTCGTGAAGTTGAGCTGCAGATTCATACCCTCGTATTCAATAGCTTCGTTGAAGCCAGGGAATGCCTTCTCGACAGACTCCTTCCACCTTTTATGTCCTGCCCACACTGCCTCCATCGTTGGGGTAAGGCCGAATTGGTTGATCGGATTAGAGCCCACAACAATGGAGCTAACAAGTTGTTTCCCCGGCGGCTCTGCGGCACTGGTAAACGATCCTAGTGCCAGGTCCCCCACGTAAGTAGGGATGCCATAGTCGGTATCGAAGATATGTATCCAGCCATATCCGTCCCTCGGGACAACCTCCTCACGAAGAAGGAAAAACCCGGACAGGTCAGGGCCGGCCAGGGCTGCGCATCGCCTGATGGACTCAGCCCAGTCCTCTGTTAGCAGCTCAGGCCTGAGGATGTTTTTTGCCACTGCTTCGAAGATCGGTATGGCACATATGACAGCACGGGCGCTGTATTCCTCCAGCATGAAGCGGTTTTGATGGTCCGCAGCAACCACTCCTCTCGCTTTCCCATTCTCTACATCAATACTGCTGACCGTCCTGTTGGTGATGACCTCGCCCCCGTGATCCGTGTAGTACCTGACCATGGGAGCTATAAACGCGTTTTCCAGCGTATCGTTCTTCGGGTACCAAATAAGGGGCGCTCCGGAACTGATGAAGCTGCCGAAGGCTTTGGCAACATAGCCGAAGTTCAATTCCTTGGCAGGGGCACCTACAACGGGTTCCATTCCGTGCATGACTGCCTGGGCTATCGGGTCCCTGACGTTTCGATCTATCCAATCGGCAAAGGATACGTTCACCACCTTCCGGCATTCTTCCTCGGACATATCCGCTGTGATGTTGGCGACCCTCATAAGCTCATCCTTTGCTGAGTCGGACATGGTTGTGCCTGTTGCGAAAGCGAAGAACTGGAAGAAGTTCGCTGCTCCGAGCGCCGGATCCATCGCGAAAAAGTCGATTCCGCCGGGCTTCTCCTTGGTGACCAGTCCCATGGCCCAGGGCACTATCTTGTATTCAAGAGGTAGTCCTAAGGAAGTGAATAGGTTGTAAACAGATGTCTTCTCCACAGCGCCAGCCAACGACACCAGGAAGTGTATCGCACAATCCACACGACAGCCGTGGAAATCGACGGAGCGAAATCGCCCTCCCAGAGCCGGGCCCTTCTCTATGATTGCCGAGGATATCCCTTCCTTAGCTAACAGGCACCCTATTGCAAGACCACCGGGGCCTCCCCCCACGATGATGACATCGAACCTCTTCTGCATGACCATCCCTCATTTCACCCTTTATAATGACCTCACGTGCCGACTACCGGTGCCGGCCACCGAGGTCTGCTCCTCCGCTGAGCGGTAGAGTAACACATTGCTGTGCCCTTCTCAAGCATTCTTCACCAACTTAAGTTCATAAGTTAAGTTCAGTCTTCCTCGGTAGCTCAGCCGGCTATCAAATCCTGGCATATCCCAGGCCCATTGCTTCGGCCGCTACACCGGATCGTGCTGCTCGACTGTACAAAGCCGAGCGGTGAAGCTGCGTTCTGAAAGACGGGTGGGAAAGGTGAAGAGAAGTTAAGTGCAGCTTCTTGACAGAACTGATTGCATTGCATAGGATACTTACAATACTCGGCAGGGCAACTCATCCCAAAAGGCCAATTTCTGCCTTATGGGCGGGGGCCATTCCTGCCGAACATGCGAGGTCAGAAACCACGAAGACGAGTATTGTGGAGGAGATAGGCTCCCGTGCCAGGCTTAGCAGCCTGACACATGACGATCTGGAGAGAATGAGCGCTGAGATGCAAGATTCCAGTGTATAGCACAAACCCCGGTTTCTCTAAAGGGAGGGTGAGATTAGTAGACGAACTCTGACAGGCCTGTGGAAGGCAAATTCGCCCCACTGGGTCTGGATTATGGCTCCACTTTGGTTTGCCCCCACCATTCTCGCACTAGAAGGGCGAAGCCCCGAATGGGGACAGGTGGCCCTTTTCATGGTAGCGGTGACAATTGGCATGGGCATTGCCGAGTTGTCCGGTACGTATTCCGATCGAGATGAGGACCGGCTATATGGGCCAACCAATCCGCTGGTTACCGGTGAGCTCGATGCCAGGACGGCGAGGAAGGCCCTGATCGTGCAGAACATCGTGGCCGGATCACTGGGATTTGCCCTAATGCTGGTCACACTCAACCCCTCTCTAGTAATAGCCATGATAGTGGGCTGGTTTGTAGCTTTATCATATTCATTGCCGCCTCTCCGGTTCAAGGAGACCGTTGCTGCCCCATTTTTCCATGGTCTTGGGGTGGCGCTTCTACCTATTTTTGCCTGGCTGATCGTTGAACCATCGTTGACTGCGATAAATGGCTTTATCATAGCCTTTGCGGCATTCCTCTTCCTGAGCAGTTTCGGGTTTGGAATAACCATAAAGTTTAGAAAAACACTGCTCGCCCTCAATTCCGGTCTAATTCAGCAGAGTAGCAACCTATATGATCTTGGCACTGTTGGCCTCAAGCTGAAGGTTGGAACTGCGACGGCCTTGGAGGGAATCACTACTTTGGGAGCGTTTATTCTGGTTCCTATCTTCTGGCATCTGGGGATATTTGACATGGCATTATCAGTCGCGCTGCTAAGCCTGCCGCTGCCGTTCGCGGTCTTGGCCATCGCCATGCGAATCAAAGACCCTGTCAAGAATGGCGAGACAAGCGTGTGGCTCCTGGGACTGGCCTGGGTATTTGTGATACTCTCGCTGCTGGCTGTCGCACTTGCAAGCGTTATCCACTGGGGTTTTGCAATTCTATCCTGTATCCTTTTCCTCCTAGTGTTCTCCCTGTTTGTCAGGATCGTTCACCCCTGGGGATGTAAGGCTCCTGGCGGCCACAGAATAGCCACACCTGAGCCATTAGCGTTCTCTGCCGCCGGCGGCAGTGATGCCCAGCCACAAATGAGGTCAAATCTGGATTAGAAAATATCTCAAAACGGGCTCAGATGGAATCAAGGGGGTTACTATGAAGACGAGGCTGGTGGTCATTTTGGTGCTCGGGGCGTTAGCTGCAGGCCTTCTCCTGGCGGGGTGCGCGGCTGAAGAAGAAGCCGGGGGCCCCATCAAAATCGGGGTGCTGCCGGCACTCACCGGCAGCCTGGCCACGAATGAAGAGGAGGCTGTCCACGGTATTGAGCTTGCTTTTGAAGAGGTCAACTACGAAGTGGCGGGGCGGAAGATTGAGCTGATAGTGGAGGACGTGGGAGAGGACCCGGCGCTCTGCCTGACAAAAGTGAAAAAGCTCAACGAGCTGAACAATGTTGACCTGCTCTTAGGCCCCTGTGTCACCAGTTCAGGCCTGGCTATTCGCGACTACATCCATGAGAACGAGATTGTGACAATAGCCTGGTTTTGCTCCAGCCCGTCGTTTCTGGAGGAGTCGTATAGCAGGTACTTCTTTCGCTCGTCTCACAACTCCGGTCACCAGCCTACCGGTCACTCGGCCTACATACCCTATACTGTGAACGGGTATCGCAAAGCGGTCTGTACTGCCCTGGACTATCAAGCCGGACACGACGAGGTGCAGGGGTTCAAGGAGATTTTCGAAGGACTGGGTGGCGAGGTGATCCAGGAAATCTACATGCCTATAGGGACTGCAGACTACGGCCCCTACATGGCTATGATCGATGTCGACAATGCCGACTTTGTGTGGTCATTCCATTGGGGCGACGATGCAGTACGCTTTGTAAAGGCACTGGATGAGTACGGGATTAAGGACCGGGTGGGGTTATTTTTCACCGGGGGTGCCACCGTCGAGCCCCCTGACTTGTGGGCGGAGGGGGACTCAGCCCTGGGAATCGAAGATGCCAGCCATTACAGCGCGGTCTTGGATACCCCCGAAAACACAAGGTTTGTGCAGGCAATTCGGGATAAGTACCAGGAGGATGTAACCATCTACACAGAGCATGGCTATGTGGCGGCCAAAATGGCCATATTGGCTCTTGAGGAAATCGAGGGCGATGTTGAGGACGTAGCTGGGATGATTGAGGCCCTGGAGAATCTGGAATTCGAGGCGCCGCGTGGTCCCATCAAGTTCGAGGGGCTCCACAGCCCGATTCAGAATATATATCACAGGGTGGTGGAAAAGGTAGATGGCAAGTTGCAGAACACCGTGATAGGTACTTATACCGACGTAGGCCCCTATTGGATGCCGCCGGAGCTTCGTTAGGCTGAAGGAGGTTGATCTGCAATGCCCCAGGCAGACCAGTTGGCCCTGGTGTTCCTTGACGGCATGGCGTTCGGCATGTTGCTCTTTCTCCTCGCTGCCGGCCTGGTGCTCATGCTTGGGGTTATGAACATCATCAACCTCGCTCACGGCTCCTTCTATATGCTTGCAGGCTTCATCGGCGTGTGGGTTGCCGCGAAGACGGGGAATTTCGCTCTGGGCATTCTGGCCGGCGTAGGAGCCGTCGGCGTTCTTGGCCTGGTAATGGAGCGCTTTTTCCTGCGCCGCCTTCCGGGAAAATCAGAGCAAGTACTCTTCACTCTGGGCTGCGTCTACATCATTTGGGATTTGGCCAGAGAGGTCTGGGGGTCAAATCCGCGGTTCCTCTCCGCCCCATCATTTCTGGGTGGTTCGGTAGCCATCGGGGATTATCAATTCCCGGTGTACCGCTTAGCAATCATCCTTGTTGGCTTGATAATAGCTATAGGCCTGTGGTTCTTTGTAGAGAGGACGCGATTCGGCGCCATCGTTCGAGCCGGGGCCGATGACAAGGAGATGGTAGCCGGGATAGGCATAGATATCAAACGGGTTTTCACCGCGGTCTTCACGTTGGCTGCCCTGCTGGCAGGCCTGGCTGGAGTGATAGCGACCCCTGTTCTGACGGCCAATCTTCGGCTGGATTGGCAGATCCTGACTCTGGCATTGGTTGTGATGGTGGTGGGAGGATTGAGAACCATACAGGGGGCTCTGGTGGGCAGCCTCTTGATCGGGCTGGTGTACAGTGTGGGCATATTCTTCTTCCCTGAGCTGTCCATGTTCCTGATATTCGGAGTTATGGCTCTTATCCTGGCGTTTAGGCCCTATGGGATCGTTCGTTCACATGAAAAGCTTGAGCTCAAGAGTTAGGTATCTCAGATACCCTGTTTACCTGGTTGCAGCATGTGTGATCGTCCTCGTTGTCCTTCCTCAGGCGATACCCTCCTATTATGTGCTCTTGTTAACTGAGGTCCTCATCTATGGCATCTTCGCGCTCAGCGTCAATATGCTGCTGGGGTATACCGGTCTCGTCTCGCTTGGACAGGCGGCCTTCTGGGGAGCCGGTGGCTATACAGTTGCCCTTCTTATCGCGCAGGGCGGTGTTGACAACTTCTGGTTGTGCATCATCGCTGCCCTTCTGGTCTCAGCAATTCTTGGCCTTGTTTTCGGCTTTCTGGCGTTGCGGACAACCGGAATGTACTTCATAATGCTTACTCTGGCTCTGGCGCAAATGGTGTGGGCGATTGTCTGGCGCTGGCGCTCGTTCACCGGCGGGGACGATGGCCTGCCCGGTATCGGCCGCCCTGATCTCGGATTGCCGTGGTCTCTGTGGGATACTGTGAACTTCTACTACTTCATCTTGGTGTTCTTTGTCATCGCTGTCTTCCTCCTCTACCGCATTACGCGGTCACCCTTCGGCCGCACTCTGGTTGGCATTCGTGAGAATGAGTCCCGGCTGCGGGCTTTGGGCTACAATACCTGGCGATACAAGTATGTTTGTTTTGTGATAGCTGCGGTATTTGCTGGCCTGGCTGGTTCCTTGAAAGTCTATCAAGACGGCTTCATCAGCCCGACTTATTGCAGCATGACGACGTCGGCACTAGTCGTGCTTATGGCTATGATAGGGGGCACCAGGGTCTTCGCCGGACCCATCTTGGGCGCTGGCGCAGTCTGGATCATAAGGAGTATCGTCAGCTCATACATCGAATACTGGACCCTTATCCTGGGCATCCTCATGGTTGTCGTCGTCATGTTTGCTCCCCAAGGGATTGCTGGCTACCCTGCGCGACTGAGGGAGAGGTATGGAACCGTTAAGGGTTGAAGGCGTTTCCAAGAACTTCGATGGTTTGTATGCGGTTCGGGATGTCTCCTTGAGCGTAAGGAGCGGCGAACGCCGGGCAATTATCGGGCCAAACGGGGCGGGGAAGACCACCCTGTTTAACCTGTTTTTGGGAGAGCTAAAGCCCTCGACCGGCCGGATATTTGTGTTCGGCCAGGATGTTACCTCCATCCCGATGCATGAGCGAGTTCGCCTGGGGTTGGCTCGCACATTTCAGATAATGAATCTGATCACCAATCTGTCTGTCCTTGATAATGTGAAGCTGGCTGTTCAAGCAGCCAAGCCATTTCGGTTTGGCATGTTTCGCCCTCAGAGCGCATATACTGAGCTTTTTGATGAAGCTCAGGCGCTGCTAACTCAATGGGGGCTATGGGAAAAGCGCAACGACAGGGTCCAAGACCTGTCTTGCGGGCAGCAGCGCCGAGTCGAGCTAATCATGGCTTTAGCCTCAAAGCCCAGGATACTACTGCTGGACGAACCGACAAGCGGACTTTCACAGGATGCTGCTGCTTCATTTCTCGACATGATACGCGGACTCGGCCGCGATACCACCGTGGTGATTGTTGAGCATGACATGGATGTAGTGTTCGGGCTGGCCGATTATATCACCGTACTTCACAACGGAGGGATAATAGCTGAAGGTACGAAGGAGGAGATCAGAGCCAACCCCAGGGTCAAGAAAGCCTATCTGGGCGAGGAGGACTGACGGGGTGCTCGAGTTGGTCAACGTTCATACTTATTATGGGGACAGCCACATACTCCGGGGTATTTCATTGGAGATTGCAGCGGGCTCCGTGGCAGTCCTCCTGGGGCGAAATGGCGTGGGCAAAACCACCGTTATCCGTTCCATCATCGGCTTCACACCCCCACGCGCGGGTACGGTGAGGTTCAAAGGCGTAGACATAACCGGCTTTGAGCCCCATCGAATTGTTCAAATGGGCATAGGCCTCGTTCCTCAAGGACGGCGGATTTTTCCTTCGTTGAGTGTGAAAGAGAACCTCACCATAGCCGAGCGCCACCATCGCGGTCACCGCCAAGGGTGGGATTTGAATAGAGTTCTCTCTTCCTTCCCCATACTGAAGGAGCGACTCAATGCCAGGGGATCTTCGCTGAGTGGAGGGGAACTGCAAGTGCTGGCTATAGCTCGAGCCCTAATGGGCAATCCCAGCCTGGTACTGGTGGACGAGGTCTCAGAAGGGCTCGACCCCTTGACTCTGCGAGAAACAGCTCGCATTATCCAACAGCTCAAAAGTGAAGAAGGCCTTTCGATGCTGCTGGTGGCACAGAATATCCGCCTGGCGCTGGAACTGGCCGACTATGTTTACGTCATGAGCAACGGCGAGGTGGCGTATGAGTCCACGCCACAGGAGTTGAGGGACAACGACGAGGTCAAGGCAAAGTACCTCGGTGTGTAGAATTCACACCGTTCTCGGGTCAACGAAATGAAGACCACGGTAAAGAAGTACCTGAAACTGGGGAGAATCACCTCCTGGCCATCGTTTTCATTATCCTTCGTAATCATCTTCGCGGTGGGAGCATATGAAGGAACAAGCTGGACTGAAGCGCTGATTGGATTTGTGGCCCTGTTTCTATTCGCTGGCTTCGCCTTCGCTCTCAACTTCTACTCCGACAGGGAATCCGACATCTATCATGATGGCAAAGAGAAGGAGTACGATCTTAGTAAGCAACCGCTGATCACCGGGGAGGTTACAGAGCGGGAATGCATAGCGTTCTGCGTAGTGACATTCCTGGCGGCGATCGCACTCGGTTTTGTGGTGAGCAACCTGTTTGGATGGCTCATGGTTTCGGTGTGTCTCGTAGGCGGGGTACTGTACTCCCATCCCTGGATCAGGCTCAAAGCGAAGCCCGTTGTTGACGTTGTTTGCATGGCTGCTATGGCTGCGATTCTTTTCTCGGCAGGGTACGCACTTGCGCGGGGAACGATGCTGAACTGGCCGGCGTTCCTTTTCCTGTATATGTTTGCTGCCATCAGTCACATTCCCTCAGTTCTCTATGACTACAAATACGATGCTCAAGCCGGCCTTAGAACCTCCGCCGTCGTCTTCGGCCAGCGTAATCTGGCGAAAGCGATGTGGGTCTTGTGGCTGTGTATTCTACCTCTGGCATGGTTCATAATCTCAGAGCCCTATGCGTTCGGCTATAAGGTAGCTGTAGTGCTGGGGTGTGCCAGCCTGGCAATCTATACCTCGACAGTCTGGTGGTCCTTGAGAACCCCGAGCCAGACTGTGCCGCTGCTCACCGGGCACCCAAGGCGAGAGATTGCCTTCTCGTCCGTAGTCTCGCTGTCATCTCTCTGCTATGCTTGCTTCAGACTTTTCTCAGCGTCTTAGCAAAGGAGTCTCCTATCGAACGTTACCTCGCCTGGGCGTTGAAATAGAAACAACTGCTGACCTCACCCTGATTGTGTAAAGGAGCTTGACATTGCTATTCGAACTCTGAAGGCCCTGTGGAAGGCAAATATCCCCCCCATGGTCTGGCTCTGCCCACCGTTATTGATTGGCGCCATTATTCGCGGACTTGACGGCAGAGCCCCCGAATGGGGCCCCATTGCCCTTTTCCTGGTGACGATGACCATTCTCATGGCTATTCTCGAGTTTGCCAATGTTTACGCGGATCGAGATGAAGACCGGCTATATTTTCCAAATAATCCGATCGCCACCGGCGAGCTTGACGTGGGGACGGCCAGGAAGGCCCTCATTTTGGAGAATATCGTAGCAGGTTTGTTGTTAGTCGCCCTGGTGTCGGTCACCCTCAACTATTCTCTGCTAATAGTAATGATAGCGAGCTGGTTCGTGAATCTTGCATATTCACTACCACCTCTTAGACTCAAGGAGACGATTGCAGACCCGTTTAACCATGGTTTTCTCTACGCGCTGCCGGCTATGGCTGCCTGGCTCGTTGTTGAACCGTCATTAACTGCGGGAAATGGCTTTATCATAGCCTTTGCCTCATTACTTCTCCTTTTCAGTTTCGGCTACGGAATAACGGTTAAGTTTAGAAAAACATTCCACGCTTTGAATTCTGGCCTGATTCAGGTCGAAGAGGGTGGTAGCGTGTACGACGTCAGAACTGTCGGCCTGGGGCTGAAGGTCAAGACCGCAATGGCTCTGGAGGCGGCTACGACTCTGGGAGCGTTTGTCTTGGTTCCCATCTTCTGGCATCTGGGGATATTCGATACGGCATTGTCAATAGGTTTGCTTGCTGCGGCTTTCCCCACGGCAGTCTTCGCCATAGCTACGCGAGTCAAAGATCCCGTCAAGAACGGTCCCAAATGCCTGGTGTTTATGATGATGGCTGCAGTTGATATTGGCCTGGTGCTGTTTGGCGTCGCAGTTACGAGCTACATCCACTGGGGTTTTGCGGTTCTAGCCTGTATCGTTTACCTGCTTGTGTTTATTCCGTTGTTTAGAACCATTGAGCCCTTCGGACGCATGTCTGTTACCACCCCCTGGCGGGAGATTTAGGCTTATCTTCCTTCGATATAGCTGTGCCGATAAAAGACGCGAAAGGGAGGAAGAAATGGATAGCTGCAACGCGAAGAACTGTCTGAGGGCAAAACATGAGTTCTCCGATTTTCTTTGGTTCTTTCTTATTGGCTGGACGCCTGTTCTTGTTGCATGTTTGGCCATAGCAAGTAGTTCACTGCTTTGGATGCTGGCGTATCTGGGCGTTATGTTCTTTTTGGGGGTCGTCGAGATAAGGTTTCTCTGCTCGCATTGTCACTACTACAGACAGCAACCGGGCAAGATACTCCACTGCCAGAGTATGTGGGGTCCAACCAAATGGGCCAGACCCAGACAAGGTCCGATGAGCTTTTTCGATAAAGCGATGCTGTTCTCCTTTCTGATACTCGCGTTTTCGTTTCCCATCTACTGGTTAGTTCCGCAGCCGAAGTTTTTGGTCATTTATCTGCTGTCTGCAGCTATCATGCTCGTGACTTTAGCCAGGTATGAGTGTAATCGGTGCATGTTCTTTGACTGCCCGTTCAACCGCGTTAGCGAAGACACAAAAAGTGAATTCTTGAGAGAAACTGAGCCTTGAAGGCGAGGGAAACAGGTGTACATTAAGGTTGACATTGATGAAAGTAATCTGTGAACAACGAACTGATAGGGAAATCCCCGAGTCCCTGATGATCAGTCAATCCGACGACGCCTGGCATCCCTTAAATGACCGAGATTATGTCGAATGGTGGTACTTCGACCTGACAAACATAGATGGAAGTCTTGTTAGGGGCCAATTCTATATCATTGGAGACGTCTCCCGGCCCAACAAGGTGAAGACCGGCGTTAGGGCCAGCCTGGTCAAACCGGATCTAACGGAGGTGGTCATAGACAGGAAGTTCCCCTACTCCTCCTTCAGGTCCTCAACGGAGGTCTGCGATGTTGAGATCGGCGGGAATTACCTCAAGGGTGACCTCGCACACTACAGGCTTCATGTTGAAGACGGGGGCAAGGCACTCGACCTTGAATTTGATTCTGGAATAGCGGGTTTCAAAGGTCGCGCGTGCTTCGGCGATGAGAGAAGGTATATGATCTGGGTTGTTCCGCAGCCGCGCAGCCAAGTCAGGGGGACCTTCAGAACGGAAGAGGAGACTGTGGAGGTGGAGGGAGTGGGATACCGCGACCACAACTGGTCGAACATCTCCCCTACCAGGTGCGTCTCATACTGGGATTGGGGAAGAATCTACGCCAATGAGTTTACCATCATCTTCGCCAATATCGTCGCCACCAGAAGATTTGAGAATGCCGAGGTCAAACCCCTGATGGTCTACGACTCGCGAGGACTCATTTTCCTGACAACTGAGCCCAAAAAATGGACACTGACCAAGAGCGATGTCAAGTTCGATCCACAGAGGCGCATGGAACGTCCCGAAAGGTACTCGCTGAAGGCTCAGGATGAGGACCTGTTCCTCGACATAGACTTGGGAGTCGAGAGAGTCTTCCAAGAGATAGACCTGATCGCTGACTATAACCCGCTGGTGAGATTGCTCACCCGGACCTTTGTGGCAGACCCCTTCACGATATCACTGCTCTCTGTTGGCTCCGGCAGGTTTGACTTCTCTGGACAGCAAAACGCTTTGACCTGCACCGCGATACATGAGTTCGTCAACAACCGCAGAAGGCGTTCTCTGGTGTGAGTCAACGGCAGCCCTCC
>CAZCXP010000012.1:0-29117 GCA_964502665.1 uncultured Dehalococcoidia bacterium
CCGGTGGACAACTACCTGGCTTGACGGCCAGGTGCACTGGCGGTATCATCTGGTTTGCTGCCGCGAGCTGGAATAGGAAATCGCGGATGATATAACCAACCCAGACAATCAGGGACCTTAGAAATCAGAGTGCGGGTTTCTTGGACCAAAAGGAGGGAGAAATGATCAGAAGGGTGGCAATAGTTGGATATGCTCAATCTCATCATCAGCATAACATGCAGAAGACCAGAGAGGATATGGTCTTTGAAGTCTGCAAAGAGGCTTTGCACCATGCCGGCATCCTCAGAGAGCATCTGGATACCGTGATCACCGCCTCCACGGATTTTCTGGATGGAAGGACAATTTCAAATGTCTTTCTCAGCATGGCTGTTGGAGCTTTTCTCAAGGATGAGTCAAAGGTAGAGGAGGACGGGACTTCTGCTCTCTATTATGCTTTGATGAGAATCCTCGCCGGCACCCATGATGTAGCCCTGGTAGAGGCACATACGCAGGGCTCGACTTTCAATCCCCATCAAGTAACCTTCTACACCCTTGATCCATTATTTGATCGGCAGATAGGTGTGCTCAATGATATAGCGGCTGCCGCTCTTCAGGCGAGAATGTATATGAACAGGTACGGTGTGTCGGAAGAGCATCTGGCAATGGCAGCCGTCAAGAACATTGCCAATGCCGCTGAGAATCCTTGTGCACACAGAAGGATGCCGGACGTGAGTGTGGAAGAGGTGATGAGTTCAAAAGTATTCTACGATCCCATCAGGGAGCTGATGATGTCCCCCATCAGCGACGGGGCATGTGCTTTGATACTCGCCTCTGAGGAGAGGGCCAAGGAGATCACAGACAAACCAGTGTGGATAGAAGGAGTCGGCAGTTGCCAGGACTCCTATCTCCGGGACAGGAATATCCAAAGTCTTGATTCCCTCCAGAGCGCTGCCAGAACAGCCTACAAGATGGCTGGTGTAAAGGAGCCCTTTTCTGAGCTGGATGTCGCCGAGGTTTCCGAGAAATTCGCTCACGAAGAATTGATGATTTACGAAGCCCTGGGCCTGTGCCAGGAGGGTGAAGGGAAGAATCTGATTGAAAGGGGCACAACTCGCAGAGATGGTGAGATGCCAGTAAATCCTAGTGGTGGGGCGCTGGGCGCTGACCCTGTCTGTGCTACCGGGTTGATAAGAGTAATAGAAGCGGCGAAGCAGATCAGGGGTGAAGCAGGTGGGTATCAGGTTCCCGATGTCCGCAGGGCTCTCGCCCATGGACAATTCGGGATTTGTGCCCAGAAGAATACGGTTTTTGTATTGGGAGGTAACGGATCATGAGCAGGAATGTTGCCATAATCGGTTGTGGACAAACCAAACATTCGAGTAAGCGAAGAGATGTTAACCTCGCTGAAATGGTATCAGAAGCGGTCTATAATGCGCTGGAAGACGCCCAGGTCAGTATGCGTGAGGTGGACGCCTTTGTTGTTGGCAATATGCAGGGATTCGGTGGTATTGCCCAGCCAGAACAATGGCTTGGGGATTGGATTGGTGCCGCGGGTAAACCGGTGATCAGGATCGCTACTGGTGGTACGACCGGGGGATCGGTGGGACAGGGTGCTTATTATCCTGTTGCCTCGGGACTTCACGATGTAGTTGTAGCTGTTGCCTGGGAAAAACATTCAGATAGCAAAGAGGCCGGTGCCACGATCGGGCTTTTGCATGTAGCACTGGGCAATGTTTTCCACGCCTTCAGTTATGGGTTGAGTCTTAAGAACCTGGTCGCCACCTCAGCGGTAGGAGCGGCGGCTGGCGTTGCCGTCTATCAGGCAGTGTTTTACATGCATAGATCGGGGTGCAGCATCGAACACTTTGATATGGTAGCGGCAAAGGCAAGGCGCAATGCTGCCAAGAACAAATATGCACATCTTCAGTGGCCAGGCTGCACTCCGGAGGACATTGCCAGGACCGAGATGGTCGCATATCCCTTCAGGTATGGACATATCTGCCCGGCAAGCGATGGTGCCTCAGCCATTGTCGTGGCTGAAGAAAACCTGGCAAGAAAAAAAGCCAAGCGGCCAGCCTGGTACAAGGGACTCGCCTCCTATTCGGACGAGGAAAACCAGTTACAGAGTGAAAATTTCGGTGGCGTTGGAGTACTTGATCCCTCTGAGCAAAAGGGGTGCTGGATATCAGCAATGAAGGCATATCAGACGGCAGGAATAAAGGACCCCAAAAAAGAGATTGACGTAGCAGAGATATATCAGCCATTTCCAAGTCAGGAGTTGATATTTGCTGAGAGATTGGGCCTGTTTGATGAAGGCACGGCATGGATGGCTCTTGAAAAAGGTGAGACCGATATTGACGGCAGAATGCCCCTTGATCCCTCAGGTGGCGTCAATGCCACCAACGCCATTGGGTCCTCTGCCATGCAGCGCATTCTTGAGTGCGCCCTGCAGATAATGGGAAAAGCAGAAGAGCATCAGGTCCCGAAAAAAGTCAGCAATGCCGTTGCCCACGGATGGGGGGGCGTGACCAATTATAGCACAGTGACAGTTTTAGGAGATTCCCCTGGGAGGTAAAGAAGATGGGATATATAAAGGACGAAAGACCGGAGACAATCGGCGTAGAAGGTACATGGAATATGAGTTCCTATCACTATAAGGGTTCCAGACTCCTGGAAGAATATGTTAAGGGGCTTAAGCAGAAGAAATTGATCGGCTCATTCTGCCCGGGCTGTGGAAAGGTAATTGTGCCGCCCAGAAACCTGTGCGGAAGCTGTCACCGGATAATGGACGGACGAAAGATCGTTAGCAATAGGGGGACTATTACCTGCTTCATAGTCAGTCCCCCCATGCAGAAAGGAAAATTGAGGGTCCTGGGAATGGATCCTGTGGAAACGGGCCTAATAAAGGAGGGTGAGGTGGTTATTCCCGTCTTCGTCAAGTTCGATGGGGCAGACTCCAATACCGATACAATACTGCTGAACGCGGACCCAAAGACTGTTCACATAGGCATGAGGGTTCAAGTTGTTTGGGCGAAAGAGCCGCAAGGTGCACTCAGCGATTTCGAAGCTGTTGAACCTGTTTAACAGATAATGGATACCACTATCAATTACCGGGGGAGGGATAGAAACCATGAAAAGCAAATCTGAGATAATTGATGTACAGCCCCTGCCATTTGCTGCTGGCTTTAACTGGTCAACAGGCTTCCAGATGCAGAGGTTTATCAAAGAACTTGCCAATAGAAAAATCCTGGGAGCAAAATGTCCCCAATGCGGATATACTTATGTACCCCCAAGGTCGAGATGCGGGAAATGCTATGCCAGAATAGAAGAGGAGAACCTGATAACTCTATCGGGAAAAGGTACCCTGGTTGGCTATACAACAGCGCATGTCGAATTAGATGGTCAGGGGAATTTTCGAGATTTAGAGGAACCGGGGATAATCGGGGCAATAAAGCTGGAGAATGCAGATTCAACGATCTTCATGCCCCTTGAAGGGATTAAACCCCAGGATGTGACCGAAGGGCTCAAGGTTGAGGTCCAGTGGCGAGAGGAGACAAAAGGGGAGCTGGCAGATTTACGGTGTTTCAAACCTGGTTGAGCAGGGAGGACTCCAATAGCGAAAGGGGAAGCGTGAAATGGCTATTAACAAAGTTGTCGCTAGCTTCGATGAGGCAGTAAAGGATTTTTTTGATGGCGCTACCGTCCTGATTGGTGGCTTTGGCACACCCGGGGGATGCCCGAGCTACCTTATGCAAGCCCTGGGCAGGCATGGGGCGAAGGATTTGACTATTGTGTGTAATAACGTCGGCTTCGGAAGAGAACTAATGGAGGTTGCAGCCCAGTTTACGATAGCGCCTGATTGGTGGTATGACGGGGGACAGCTGGCATCGAATCGGCAGGTGAGGAGAGCAATCGCTGCCTTCCCTGTGCTTGCCTCGCCACTGATGGTCTCTCCCTTTGAGAAGCAGCTTCGCGCGGGCGAGGTGGAGATCGAGATAGTGCCCCAGGGAACCCTGGCGGAGCGAATAAGAGCCGCCAAAGCCGGCATTGGTGCCTTCTATTGCCCTGTGGGCCCAGGGACCATCGTAGAGAAAGGGAAGGAAGTAAAGGTTATTGACGGCAGGAAGCATGTCCTCGAGTATCCGATAAAGGCTGATTTCGCCCTGATCAGGGCATTTAAGGCGGATAGGCTGGGGAATCTGGTCTACAGGGGCACGTCCAGGACTTTCAACGCCACAATGGCCGGTGCGGCAAAGGTCACCATTGCCGAGGTGGACGAGGTTGTCGAGGTCGGAGAGTTCGACCCTGAGAGTGTGGTTACCCCCGCTCTATATGTTGACAGAGTAGCTGTAAGGCCCGAGGAGGGTAGAACCAAGTTCGTGCAGAAGATAGGCAAGGAGGAACAGCTCCGGAAATAGGAGGTATCATGGCTGAGAAAGAGCGGTTAAGCAGAGAGACCATGGCCTTTCGGGTAGCCAAGGAGTTTGCGGATGGAATGGTGGTGAACCTGGGTATCGGTATTCCGACGCTTTGTGTCAACTATCCCTCGCCGGATAAGGAAATCCTCTATCAAACTGAGAACGGCGCCCTCAACTTCGGCCCCAACGCCACTCCAGAGGAGGCGGACCTCGATCTGGTCAACGCGGGGGGGCAAATGGTAACCACAAAGCCGGGGATGTCCCTCTTCGCCCACGACGAGTCCTTCGCCATGATCAGGGGGGGACACATCGACCTGTGCGTTTTAGGGGGGATGCAGGTATCGGAGAAAGGGGACCTTGCCAACTGGCTGCTCCCCGAGCGCGGCATAGGCAGCATCGGTGGAGCGATGGACTTGGCCGTCGGTGCCAAAAAGCTGATTGTGGTCATGGAGCACACCTCTAAAGATGGCAAGCCTAAGATATTGCGAAAATGCAACTACGAGCTTACCGCTGTGGGGTGTGTTGACATGATCGTTACTGACCTGGCGGTTATCGAGGTCACTAACCAGGGGCTGGTGCTCAAGGAGGTAGCCCCGGGGTGGACGGCCGGGGAGATTCAGGAACTAACTGACCCCAAGCTCATGGTTGCCCCCGACCTGAAGGAAATAGAGTTGATGTAATTTCCCGACTCTGCCAGCGCGGAAGTCGTGACCATCAGCTAGAACCATAGCGCAGTAACGATAGTAAACGCTGTGTCCATTGACCTCTTACGGAGCCACACCCACAGTAGGTAGCCTGATTTGTGAGATGGAGGGTGAGCATGGACTTCACATTTACCCCTGAGGAAGAGGTCTTCCGCCAGGAGGTTCGCGAGTGGCTGAAGAAGGAGATCACGCCGAGGTGGATTGAGCTCGATGCCGGGCTGTGGGAGGAGACCGACGAGTCTTGGGCGCTTTCCCGCGAGTTCCAGCGCAAACTGGGGCAGAAGGGCTGGCTGGCCCCAGCATACCCTAAGGAATACGGTGGCTCGGAAATGAGCCACATGCGAAGGCTCATACTTGCGGAGGAGCTGGCCTACAACAGAGCTCCGGTAAGCATCGAGGCCGAGATCTCGGTGAACTGGGTGGGGCCGGCCATGATGCTGTTTGGCACCGAGGAGCAGAAGAAGAAATATCTAACCGAGGTGGCGAAGGGCGAATCGATCTTCTGTCTGGGGTACAGTGAGCCTAATGCCGGGTCCGACCTTGCCTCGCTGCAAACGCGCGCTGTAGAGGATGGCGATTACTGGGTGATCAACGGCCAGAAAACATGGTGCAGCTACGCCCACTACGCCGACTACTGCTGGCTCGGCGCCAGAACCGACCCCAACGTCCCCAAGCATAAGGGCATCAGCATGTTTGTGGTCGACATGAAGACCCCAGGAATCACCGTTCGCCCCCTGATAAACTTACTGAATCGCCATTCTTTTAACGAGGTCTTCTTTGACGATGTGCGCATCCCTGGGGATGGCCTGATAGGTCAGAAGAACAACGGCTGGTACCAACTGGTGATGGCTTTGGACTTTGAGCGTTCCTTGATTGGCACTGCCGCGGTAAACCAGCGAATGATCGAGGAACTGGTGCAGTATGTCATCGAAGCGAAGCGCGATGGCACTCCCCTGGCCAACGACCCCCTGATAAAGGATGAGCTGGCGGAAATGGCCGTTGAAAACGAGGTTCTGCGCATGATGTGCTACCGCATCGCCTGGATGTACAGCAAGAACCTCCATCCCAGCTACGAATCATCTATGTCGCTGCTTTTCTCCAGTGAATTGCTGAGGCGCTTGGCCAATGTGGGGATGCGGGTTTTGGGGCACTACGGGCAACTGGACGTGGACTCCAAATGGGCTGTCCTGAATGCGAGGATAATGCGGGGCTATTTGAGCGCGCTCTCTATAGGCGTTGGCGGCGGCTCCAACGAGATTCAACGCAACATCGTCGCCATGAGGGGGCTGGGGCTACCCCGTCAGCAGTGATCCCGGGGAAAATCTGAGTTGGTGAGGCTTCACGAGGAAAAAAAGCGTGGATTTTCGGTTTAGCGAGCAAGAAGAGGCGCTTCGAACAGAGGTCGATGAGTTCATACAGAGGGAACTCCCTGCTAACTGGACGGAGGAAAGTCCCTACTGGCCAGGCGGGTACGGCGCAATTCCAGACTTCGAGGAGATCACGCCCGCCGCTGAGACGTTCAGGCGCCGGTTGGCGGAGAAGGGCTGGCTTGCCATTTCATGGCCTGAGGAGTACGGCGGTGCAGGATGCTCCAATATTGAACAGGGCATCTTGTACGAACGCTTAAGCTACTACAGGGCGCCTGTCGCCGACATCGGCGTGCTAATCTCAGGCCCCACGATCATGCGCTTCGGCGGCGACGAAATGAAGAAGGAATGGCTACCCAGAATAGCCAAAGGGGACATAAGGCTCTGGCTGGCATATAGCGAGCCGAACGCTGGCTCCGACCTCGCCTCGATCAAGACCAGTGCTATTGAGGATGGCGATGACCTTGTCATCGATGGCCAGAAGACATGGAGCAGCGGCGCTCACGTATCGGACTATGCCTGGATGGCTGTCAGGACAGACCCGGCTGCTCCTCCACACAGGGGAATGTCGCTCGTCATCGTAGATAACAGCTCGAAGGGCATCACGATTCGTCCCCTGATCAACATATTGGGCTTTCATTCCTTTAACGAGGTCTTCTTCGACAATGTGAGGGTTCCCAAGAAGAACATCGTGGGGGAGATGAACCGGGGATGGTATTACCTGATGGCAGCCCTTGACTTCGAGAGGCTGGCAGTCGCCATAGGAAGCTTCAGGCGAACCTTCGAGGAGCTGCTGCAGTACTGCAAGGAGACAAGGCACAACGGGCAAACCGTCGGCAGTGATCCTCTGATACAGGATAAGCTGGCAGAGCTGGCAATCGAAATCGAGGTAGCGTATATGTTCTTCTGGCAAACCGCCTGGATGCTCGACCAGGGCCTTGTGCCAAATATCGAGGCATCCGTACTGAAGCTATTTACCACCGAGCTAAGCCAGAAACTCGCCAGTACTGGCGCGGAGGTTACAGGACCTTATGCCGAACTGGAGAGAGGTTCCAAATGGGCGCCTTTGGGAGGCAGGGTATGCACTGGCTACCTGGACTGCATCTCTGCTCTCGTTGGTGCCGGCACCTCTGAGATCCAGCGTAATATCATTGCCATGAGGGGACTGGGGCTGCCCTGGTCATAGCACGACTTTACTGACTTGAGCAGACTTGGAGACAACAAGAGGTGAGAGATGGATCTTGGTTTGAGCGAAGAACAGGAGATGTTGAAAAAATCGGCCCGCGATTTCCTACAGAAGGAATGCCCCAAGCAACTGGTGAAGCAATTGGATGAGAGCGAGGAAGGGTATTCGCCTGGACTGTGGCGAAAGATGGCCGGCCTAGGATGGATAGGGCTGCCATTCCCTGAGGAATACGGCGGCGGTGGCGGTAGCTTTCTGGACCTGACAGTCCTGCTTGAGGAGATGGGTTACAACATCCTGCCTGGCCCCTTCTTATCAACTATGGTTCTGGGTGGCTTGCCTATCCTGGCAGCGGGGAACGAGGAGCAGAAGAAGGAGTTGCTACCCAGTATTGCCAATGGAGAAGCAATCCTTACTCTGGCATTGACCGAACCCAGCGTCAGGTATGATGCGGCAGCGGTCAGGACAACCGCCGATGCTCGTAGTGGCGAATATGTCATCAATGGCACCAAGCTCTTTGTTCCTGATGCCAACGTTGCTGACTTCTTGTTGGTGGTCGCCAGAACAAGGGAGACAGCGAATCCGGAGGGTGGCATCACCGTTTTTCTGGTCGACGCCAACAGCCCTGGGGTAAAAACGACTCTTCTGAAAACCCTGGCCCGGGATAAGCAGTGTGAGGTCGTATTTGAGGATGTGAGCGTGCCACAAAAGAACATACTGGGCGAGTTAGATCGGGGCTGGCCTATAGTACAAGACATTCTGCAGAAGGCTACCGTGGCTAAATGCGCTGAGATGGTCGGCGGCGCCCAGGCTGCGCTCGATATGGCCGTCGCCTATGCAAAGGAGAGGATTCAGTTCAACCGGCCTATTGGCAGTTTCCAGGCTATCCAGCACTACTGCGCTAACATGGTGAGCGATGTCGATGGTTCGCGGTTTGTCACCTACAAGGCGGCCTGGAAGGTCAGTGAGGGGCTACCGGCGACGATGGATGTGGCTGTGGCCAAGGCATGGACCAGTGGCGCTTACGGGCGAGTAACCCTCCTGGCACATCAGATATTTGGCGCCATTGGCTTCACCATGGACCACGATCTGCACCTGTACTACCGGCGGGCGAAGGCCAGCGAGATGATGTTTGGCGACGGTGCCTGTCACCGCGCCACAGTGGCCCGCGAGCTAGGTCTTTAGCCTGCATCGTGCAGGCAGATAGCAAAGGACCAGAGCATTGTAGGTAATACGGCCAATATGAAGATATAGTGGAGGTATGCATCGGTGGTTGTGCTACAAGAAGGCAAAGGGAGGCTTTTCACGGACCCAGACCCTGACAAGGCAAGGGAGTTCTTCCGCAAGAAGTCACGTAAGATGACAGGCAAATTGATGAGCCTCAAGAAGGCCATAGAGGAATTTGTCCATGATGGCGACTATCTGGCTATCGGTGGATTTGGTGCCAACAGGACGCCTATTGCAGCATGCCACGAGATAGTCCGGCAGGGCAGGAAGAATATGGGCTTTGCCGGCCACACATCCACCCATGATTTCCAGATCCTATCAGCCGGAGAGGTTTTCAACAGGGTGGATGTCGCCTATATCGTAGGGCTAGAAGCCAGGGGCCTTTCTCCGTGTGCTAGGAAATACATGGAGAGCGGCAAGGTGGAGGTCTGCGAGTGGACCAATTACAGCCTTTCTGCCAGGCTTAAGGCGGCAGCAATGGGCGTGCCATATGTGCCCACGCGCAATGTGCTTGGCACTGACACCTTCAAGTACAGCGGGGGTAAGATCGTCGAGTGCCCTTTCACCGGTAAGCCTTTGATGCTGCAGCCTGCCCTCTATCCGGACGTGTCCGTAATCCACGTGCATGAGTCCGACGTATACGGCAATGCGAGGATTCAGGGGATTCTGATTTCTGATGATGACCTCGCCAGAGCCTCTAAGCGCGTGATCATAACTACGGAGCGCCTAATCCCCAATGAGGAGATCCGCAGGGACCCCACCAGAACAGTTATCCCGTTCTACCTCGTTGATGCGGTGTGCGAGGTCAGCTATGGCGCATATCCAGGTACGATGCCCTATGAATACTTCTCTGACGAGGAGCATCTTCAGGAGTGGTTTAGAGTGCAGAGTGATCCCGAGGAGTTCCGGAGGTTTCTCAATCGCAACATATATGAGTGTCCAGATCATTACGAGTACGTTCATAGAAACGGGGGAATGCAGAAGATCAACGAACTCAGGAGGAAAGAGCTGCTGATCGACAGGGAGGCGGAAAGTGGCCGGCTATAATATGATCGAGATGATGATCTGTGTGGCTGCAAGGGAGCTTGAGGACGGCGCCACAGTAGGGGTTGGGACAGGAGCTCCCTGCGCCGCTGCCATGCTTGCTCAGAAGACCCATTCCCCAAACCTGGTTATCATGTTCGAGGCTGGTGGCGCAGATCCGCAATTGCCGGAGATGCCCATATCAGTGGGGGACACCAGGACTTTCCACAAGGCCGTTATGGCGTCCAGCATGTGCGACGTATTGGAGTCATGTTGCAGGGGTTTTGTAGACTATACATTCTTGGGGGGCGCGCAGATTGACATGTACGGCAACTTGAACTCCACCATGATTGGCGCTGATCACAGCAAGCCGAAAGTGCGATTCCCGGGCAGCGGTGGGGCCAATGACTTTGCATCGTTTTGCTGGAGGACAATGGTGATGACGGTTCAGGACGCCAGGCGCTTCGTGGAGAAGCTGGATTTCATCACCACCCCGGGCTGGCTTGAAGGAGGGGACTCCAGGGCCAAGTCAGGCCTGCCCCTGGATACAGGGCCGTACAAGATCATCACCGATATGGGGATCATGGACTTTGAGGCCGAGAGCAAGCGCATGCGGGTAATATCCATCAACCCTGGATACTCGTTCAAGGATGTTCAGGATAACTGCGGCTTTGAGCTGCTCCAAGCACCGGAGATCGCGGAGACCAGGCCCCCCACCGAAGAGGAATTGACGATACTCAGGGAAGAGGTCGACCCCTACAGGTACATAATAGGCAGGCAGGCCCAGACCTGAAGGCGTATTTTGGAGAGGAGCCGCAGCACAAGGGGATCGAGCTCTGACGGAAGGAATGGAATCACACCCGTAAGTCCCTGGAAGTGAGACAAAGGAGGGAGGCTCATGGCGCATCATAAGATGACGGGTGGGGGGCTGGCGCCGGTTGGACGAATCCAGTTGCTGCTACACACTCTCTACGCCAGATATGAGCCCTTGATCCTGAAGGTGTTAGACGCAACACTGCGCTTCTTCTTGAAGGTGAGAGGAAGGCCCATCCTGGTGCTATTGTCCCGGCTGCTCGGCCGCTTTCTTCCCACGGGGGAGGTGGTCACCGTCGAGCGGGCAACGGACTTCATAGATGCCATATCGGGTCTCGAGAACACACAGATCGCTGTGGGCCCTTGCCGGTGCCAGGAAGCCCTGGGGAAAAGGGAGGGAACCTTCGTAAAGGATATGGTGGTTCTATATGGCGCCGAGGCGTACAAGAGGGCCAGCGACGAGTATACGGACCTGACCCCCGAGGAGGCAAAGAGGCTTCTCCGTGAGCTTCACCAAGAGGGAGTGATACCCACTTTTTTCGCGTGCATGGGCTCCGGGGAATGGATGTTTGCCATATGCGGCTGCGAGAGGAACATATGCTTCCCCTTCAGGGCTCATCAGGCGGCAGGAGGGGTGCTTGGCCCAGGGCCGGACATAGTAGCCCTTGACAGCGAGAAGTGCACCGCCTGCGGTATGTGCGTGGAGCGCTGCCACTTCGGCGCAAATCACTTGGTGAATGGGGTTAGCCATGTCGATCTCACAAAATGCTATGGATGCGGGCTCTGCGTCTCCACCTGCTCTGGAGGGGCGAGGACGATGGTGAAAAGGGAGGGCTACCGCAACCGGTATTACCCCGTTGACCTGGTGAGCAAAGCAGCCGGCAGCTAGGAGGTCCTGCTGAAGTTTGCGCCCAATGACGGCATGAAGGCTATGCTCCACCTGCTGGCGTCCACGGAATCGGCGACATCGGCCACCCCCACACTTAGGTGTGACCTATCTATCTAGACAAGCTTGCCTTTCCTCTCTCGTTCCATGGTTCTGGTGGCTACAATATTTGCGCCAGTGCCAGCAACATCGCTAATTATCAGATCAGACATCTTCACAGGTGCCTGCAATTCGATATTTGCGAGTTCTTTCATCACCGCGAACAGCAATCGCTTTGGGATTGGTCTATCGCTGCGAACCGGAAGCATCGCCCACTCCGCCCCCTTTATACGAATGGTCGTGGTCAATATGCGCATCGGCTCCTCCAGTTCCTGCAGCACGAATTCTTTCCCCTTTGCGCATTTGCTTCCTTCAATAGAAACAACGTCGCTGTCCTTAAGCTCTACGTCGATCTCGCAGCCAATAGGACAAACAACACAGGTGAAGTGTTCCTTCTCTACATCCATGCTTATCTCTCTGTTATATCGACCTTGATGGATTCGGTAACGCCCTCCAGTTTGTCCTTGGGCACCTTCAGTCTAATCATCTCGTTTGGCCTGGCGTATAGTCTCTTAATGTGCATTTCGAGAGGGGAAACCTCTATTCTCACGGGGCCCTCGACTGGCTTGGCACACCTGATAAACAAAACAAGGTCGTCTTCAAAAGAATATCGCTGAGGGAAGAGCACTCTCACGTTTTCTCCCGCAACTACATCAATCGAGTTGCTCTCTTTCTTCCGGGCCCCCGCTGCAAATCTGGCAGCGCTCCTGCCGGCGGCCATGCCAGTTTCGGCAACATAGTCCACCAGGTCGAATACGGTGGAGACATTGCCGCAGGAGAATATTCCGGGCACCGCTGTTTCCATTGTCTCTGTGGTAGCAGGTCCTCTTGTAATTGGGCTAAGTTCTATTCCAGCTCCTGTTGATAGCTCATTCTCGGGGATTAATCCTACGGAAAGAAGCAAAGTATCGCAGGGTATGAATTCTTCACTACCTCTCATTGGCTGCATTCTACCGTCAACTTTGGATACCACAACACCCTCTACGCGCTCCCTGCCTCGTATCTCAGTTACCGTGTGAGACAGACAGAGAGGGATATTGAAGTCATTGAGGCACTGAACGATATTTCTCTTCAATCCTCCGGGGTAGTCCATTATTTCATAAACGCCTTTGACTTGAGCGCCCTCCAGGGTGAGCCTCCTCGCCATTATGAGTCCGATGTCCCCGGAGCCGAGGATAACAACCTCTTTCCCAGGAAGATACCCATCGATATTGACAAATCTTTGAGCCACTCCCGCGGTATATACGCCGGCTGGGCGTGTGCCTGGGATGTTAATGCTTCCTCGGGCACGTTCCCGGCATCCCATAGCAAGCACAACACTCTTTGATCTTATCTGGAACACGCCATTCTCGGGATTCACTGCTGTAATAGTCCTATCCGGCGAGAGGCCAGTCACCATTGTATTCAGGAAGTAGCGCACGTTTGTTTCCTCTATCTCTCCAATAAGGCGCTCCGCATACTCAGGACCGGTGTAGTCTTTCTTAAACTGCTCCAAACCAAAGCCGTTGTGTATGCACTGTTTCAAGATGCCACCCAGCTCCTCCTCTCTCTCAAGGAGAAGAACACTCTTTGCCCCACTCTTCTCAGCATGGAGTGCGGCAGTAAGCCCAGCAGGGCCGCTTCCTATTACAGTTACATCAGCTTCCATTCGCATATCTCACTAACCTTCCAAAGCCGATTGACACGCTATTCAAAGTGTCATGTTACCTTTGGGTAGCCTGTGATTTCCGCGATTTTGTTGTGTAACGGGGAAAGCGCGGGATACATCTTCTTGTACACTTCATTGAACAACCTGTCATAAATCTTCGCATTATCGGGGCGGGGCATGAAGGTCTCCTTTACTCTCACCATATTGCCTACAGCTTCGGGGAAGCTGTCATAGATCTTCAAGGCAACGGTGGCATCGATTGCAGCGCCCAGCGCGGAAAGATTGCTTGTGTGCAGTCTGCACGTGCGGAGGCCAAAGACGTCAGCGGTGATTTGCATGATCTCATCGCTTTTTGAGCCTCCGCCACCGACCCTCAACTCCCTGATCTTACTTCCTGAACGCTTTTCAATTATCTCCTTTAATCTGCGCAATTCATATGCAATGCCTTCAATGGTTGCCCGGTAGATGTGCGTTCTTGTGTGCTCTCCAGAGAATCCTATGATGGCGCCCTTGGAAGGGGGGTCATTCTTGAGTGGGTGCCAATAAGGCTGGAGAATCAGGCCCATGGAACCGGGAGGGATTTCCTCCATTTTCCTGTTCAACAAATCCTCTGGCTCTATCCCCAGTTTCTCCGCCTCTTCCTCCTCACATTTGCCAAACTCGCTTCTGAACCAGGAGACCATCCAGTATCCTTTCCCCACAAAGCCTTCGAGCACCCAATGCTTCGGAATTGCTGCTCCAAAGGTGAAGAAATCCATCTTGGGATGCTCCACATATTTGTTCGATAGTACTTCAATGACCGCAGCCGTTCCGTAGCTGATTTCGGCGATATCGTTGCTTATTGCGCCAGCGCCCAGTAGCTCTGACTGTTTGTCCCCCGCTCCGATGATTACGGGGAGCCCTTGTGGTACACCGAAGTTCCTTGCTCCCTCCTCCGAAACCTCCCCAGCGATCTCAGCCGGTGAAACAAGCGGAGGTAGCTTCTCTCGCTCAACCCCGAGAATCTTGTACACTATCTCCCAGGGATGCCACCGAAGTCCCTTGAAGTCGATGGGGAGGATCGCCACTATGGAGGAGCTGTCTTTGAACTGGCTGGTTAGTGCGTGAAAGATATAGGATGTGATGGTGAGGTAGATGTATGTCCCGTTGTAGCTTTCCGGTTCGTACTTCCTGAGCCAGTTAAGCGGGGACCTTCTCTGATACTCCTTCAGCTTCGCCATCATTCCTGAGATTCGGAACGCCAGTGACATAACCGGGCCACCGGGGAGCTTGAGCCCCTCTGTTTTGCGCTCATCGAGCCAGGTGATTGCGGGTCGAACCGGTCTGCCGTTTTCATCAACGGGCACGATTGTGCTTCTGTGGGTGGTGATAGCAACGGCAGCGAGCTCATCTCCGGGAACACGGGAATTTTCCACCGCACTCTTCGTTACCATCTGGGTGATTCTCAGATACTCCGCCGCGTCCTGCTCGGCAAAATCGGGTTGAGTAGCAAAATACGGGCTCACGGGATATGCCTCGCCATATACCTCATTCCCCTTTTCATCAAAGATGAATGCCTTTATGTTCTGCGTTCCCCCATCGATGACAACAAAATGCTTCATCCTCTCACCTACTTTGCCCTTCCTCTCAGGATGAAGGATTTGCCCCCGCTCTTAGTCACCAATTCCTTCTGGACATTTGCCTCCCTGCTGATGATTTCCAGAACCCTGGGCATGCAGAAGCCGCCCTGGCATCTTCCCATACCTGCTCTCGTCCTTCTCTTGACGGCATCGATGCTCCTTGCCGGAATACCTCCGTGTAACGCATCTATAATCTCGCCTTCGCTGGCGTGTTCGCAGCGGCAGACAATATGTCCGTATAGAGGGTTCATTCGGATGATTTCCTCTGTTTCCCTTTGGTCCAGTTCGGAGAAACGCTTGCTCCTTTTTCTCCTCGGTTCAAAGTCCGTATTCTCAGCGGGGTGCCATTCCTGTATCACAATGTCCTTCACCCTTTCGGCAACGGCTGGCGACGACGCAAGTCCCGGAGATTGAATGCCGGCAACGTGAATCAACCCCCTCACCTTTTTGGAAGGCTCAATAATGAAATCCTCTTTGTATGTCGCCGCTCTGCATCCAGCGAAATGAGTGATGATCTTGCTCTTATCGGGTTTCTCATAGTGTGGCTTAAGTCGCTCAAGCACCGGTGCGAATCTATCAAACAACGTTTCAAGCCCTGAAAAAGTGGTTGAAACATCCTCCTTGTCACATACGTCCTCTGCCGTTGGCCCGAACTGAAGATTGCCATCGATCGTGGGGATGATGCCTCCACCTTTGGAGTATGGGCTTCTCTCTGCCCCCATGCTAAACGAAGCTAAGACTGTTCGCACCGGCTGGTAGGACTTATCGAAAATGATTGTTTCTCCCTTTCTGGGATGAATGGTGAAGAACCTGTCTCCAGCGAATTCGGCGATCCTATCGGCATATAGTCCCGCCGCGTTGATCAAAATCCGCGTTTTGACGGTTCCTCTTGTTGTATCTACTGCCTTTATGCTTCCTTCCTCGGTTTGGACTCCTATGACGCTCGTATCCAGAAAGAACCGCACTCCATTTGCCAGGGCATTCTCGGCGTAAGCAATCACGAGGTCAAATACAGAGACGATGCCTGTGTTCCACACCAGCACACCCCTCCTCACATTGGGGGCAAGCCCTGGCTCGATCTCGTCCAGTTGCTCTCTGTTCAATTGCCACGGAGGCGGGTCTTTTTGTTTCGTGGCAGCCTCCACTACAAAGGGAAGCAACAATTCTTCGCCAGGATTCTCAGCCACGAGGAGTGTCCCTGTCCGTTTGAAATCAAAGTCAAGCTGGGCGGCAACCTCGTCCCACATTGGGTTTCCCTTGTAGTTCATCTCCCATTTCAGCGTGCCATATTCGGTAACGAGAGCGGGATGTACCATGGCGTTGCTATGCGCTGTCTGGTCCATGCCAAGGTCGTCATGCCTTTCGACTAGTGCCGTGCTCAGGTTGAATCGTGAAAGCTCTCTGGCGATTGCTGCGCCGATTACTCCACCACCGACAATGACAGCGTCGAAGTCTTTTCCGGTGAGTTCATCGGACACCTTTTTAGGTGGGACGAACGGTATCCTGCCCGGGTAATCGATTTCGTTCAGCACTCCCCTGACATGCTCAGACTTGGCGGCAATGTGCCCGGCATCCACAGCACTCTGATTAGAGGCGAACCGCCCGTCCAATCTTACAACGCTATCTTCAATTGAGACTGTCGCCTTTTCACCAGTCGCTTTTTCTATCTCACGTTGTATGGTCCGTGCAAGCTTAGCTTTGTTCATTGACAATTTGCTCCGCAACAAGTTCAGCTATGTCTTTCATATCGACATCGGATAGGATAGATTTGCACGTAGGGCATGCTGAAACGTAAACATCGGCAGCGGTTTCCTTAAGCTCACTGATGCGCATTAAGCTCACCTTATCGGCGAGCCCGCAATCTCCAATTCTCGCTCCGGGCAGTCCCCCGCAGCAGTGTGTATCCTGCTGTGAGTAGACTGGCTCCCTTATCTCAAACCCCAGTACTCCAAGCACCTCCCTGGGAGCCGCGGTAATACCTATATCGTTTGCCAGGATACAAGGGTCGTGAAAAGTTGCCGTGGCATTTCGGCTCTTCACCTTTATCTTCCCTTCTTCAAGGAGATACTTGAGGAATTCTGTAGTGTGAATAAGTTCCACGTCCAGATCAACGCCCACCTCGCGGTACACCTCTGTCATCATTTTCAGACAAGTGGGGCAGTCCGCAATGACCTTCCGCAGTTTTCTTTTCTTAATCTCCTCTTTCATTCTCCTTGCTGCCTTCGCGAATCCTTCCATATCTCCGGCGTAGTAGAGGGGTGCGGCACAGCAGATATCGGCGCCACCGAATTGTTGAACCTGCTCCCTGCTCACCGTGATTATCCTATCCATTGCCTTCAGCATCTGCTGATCATTGTACGCAGAACAGGAAACGAAGTAGCCGAGGTCTCCCGTTCCCTTTTCAAGAAGCTGACGCTCACCATGAGGATTGCCGTACTTTATGAACGCTTCTACTCGCTTCCTTGTCTCATCTGGAAGTATGCCCTCTTTGAAAGCTTTGCTTCGCCCTCTCTGAATGAATTCCCTCAGGTCATAATTGTCGTAGACACAATGTACCTTGCATGCTCCGCACATGGCACTCTGGAACATCACGTCAAAGAAGCCCTGTTCGTCTTCAATAAGTGCTTTCTCCTCGTATAGAATGAGACGTGCTATTTTCTGTGGGGTAATTGTCTCATTCCCCGTGGCAAGATACGTGGGGCAACTATACTTGCACATGTTGGCGCACATTGCGCAGTTCGTGATCTGTGCCAATAGTTTCTTATCTTTCATCTTCGACAAGTTTTCCTCTGTTCAGAATACCGTTCTTGTCCAATGCATATTTGATCCTCTGCAGCAATTCCACCCCACTAGCGCCCAGCTCTTGCTGCATGAACTGCTTTCTCCAGTATCCAATTCCATGGTGATGGCTGATAGAGCCGTTGTTTCTTGTGGTGGCTTGCATGGCAGCACTCCACGTATCCTGGTAGTAACGCAATGGGTCTTTGGGGAAACCAGCGAATGTCATGTACAGGCAAGCTCCCTGCGGATAGAAATGCGAGAAATGCCCCGAAATCATTACCGCACCGTCCACTGCGTTCATTGAGGCGATCATATCCTCATAGAGATTTGCGGCATCTTTGAATAGAGAAACGACCTCAATCGTGTCTACAACCGCTCCCTGTTGCATTACGACAGGCCCCAGACCTATGTCGAAACGTTTCTCGAGCCATATGTCCGCAGGATCCTCTCCCTTAGGCTCTCCTCCGTTTTCTTCGGCAATTCTTCTGATTACGCTGCTTTCAAGCGCGACGAAATCTGGCTCGCCCTCGGAGACGAAGATGACCGTTACTCTGTTTCCTATTTCCTTAAAATACCTTTCGCTTTCAGCTTCATCGAATATTCTTACCACCGCGGGCCTCGCATCGCCCCTCAGAATCCTGCGCACCACGTCCAACGCTACTGCAACAGAGCGGAAGACAAACGACTGTTTTGCCGTTCCTTTTGGCAGGGGATGCACTGATACCACTGCCCTGGTCACAATGCCCAGAGTTCCTTCACCGCCCAGGAATAGGTCTTTCAGCGAGGGTCCCACGGAGCGCCTTGGAACCGGTCTAATATCAAGAAGACTCCCATCGGGAAGCACGACCTCCATTCCCAGAACCATGTCCTCGATTTTGCCATATTTCGTGGAGAACTGACCTGCAGCCCGTGTTGAGATCCATCCCCCAAGCGTGGAACAGTAGAGGGACTGGGGGATATTCCCCAGTGAATAGCCCCTGTGATTCAGCTCCCGCTCGAGATTTGCGCCGATAATTCCTGCCTCAAACCCAGCAACCAGCGACACTTCATCAAGGAAGATAAACCTGTTCATTCCCTGAAGGTTCAAGATAGCGCTCCCACCTGTGGGAATAGCGCCGCCGAGCACACCTGAACCACCACCAAATGGCGTGATGTGAACCTTGTACTCATTGGCACATCTGAGGATGCCCTGTATTTCCTCACCATTCTTGGGAGAGATGACCGCACAGGGAAGCGATGGCAGATCGCCATACTGGGAGAGGAACACACCGTACAACCAGTAGTCAAGGCTGTATGAAATGAGGTCGCATTCCCTCTCCGAGATATTCTCCTCTCCAACAATGTTTTTTACTTTTTCAATAAACTCGGGAGGCGCTCCCTCTTCTTGTGGTGACAGATAGGTTTTTATCTTCATTGCTGTCCTTCGCTTTCCAGAATATGCGCTGTCAAACAGCCGAGGCTTCCCGCGAACAGCGGAGGCTTCCTGCCCAGCAGTTCCCCGACGTTAGGCTAGCATCTTTCCGAAGTGTTATCAAGCATCCGCCCCCGCGCTCATGCCTTGCGACCTTATGAGAGGGATTATTATCATAGGGTTCAGCGTCGGCTGCACAACCCGCTCATGATGTCACAAGCACGAAACAGTACCCAAATACATCTCATTTGCAACGCAGGGAGCCTTATGCCATAATACTTCCGGCATAGGTTGAGAGATTGCGCCACTATTTTCTGCCTGGTGACAGGATGGAAGAGCCTGCTCATATCCTCGAAATACGAGACGTAGTCAGGGACTTCGACGGGGTCAGAGCGGTCAACGGCTGCTCCTTTAGGGTGCGGCGGGGAACCATCACGGGGCTGATCGGTCCCAACGGCGCGGGGAAGACCACTCTGTTTAACCTGATCACTGGTTTCTTGCAGTGCACGAGTGGCCAGATCTTCTCCCAGGGGAAGCGGCTGGATGGGCTCCCTCCCCATAAGATCTTTCGCCAGGGGATCGTGCGCACCTTCCAGATACCCCGGGAACTGAGGCGGATGACCGTCCTGGAGAACCTGATGGTGGTGCCCAGTGGGCAAGCGGGGGAGAGCATTTGGAGCTCGTGGCTGCTTCCGTGGCGAGTCAAGCGTCAAGAGAGAGAGATCGAGGCACGGGCGGTGGAGGTCTTGCGCTTCGTGAACCTGCTGGACCTGAGGGACGAGTATGCGGGCAACCTCTCTTCGGGGCAGAAGAAGCTCCTGGAGCTGGCTAGAACGTTGATGGCCGAACCTCACTTGGTCTTGTTGGACGAACCTGGTGCCGGGGTGAACCCCACCCTGATGAACCAACTGGTTGAATACATCCGCAAGTCCTGTGAAGAAAAGAACCTCACCTTTCTGCTCATCGAGCACGACATGGACCTGGTGATGCGCCTGTGCAACCCTGTTATCGTCATGAGCAATGGCGAGATTATCGCCGAGGGCACGCCCGAGGAAGTGCAGAAGGATCAGCGCGTATTGCAGGCCTATCTAGGCGGTCCGAGCTGATGGGCCTATTAGAGGTCTACGACGTCGTCTCTGGCTACGGCGAGACAGAGATACTTCATGGGGTCTCTATCGCCGTGGATGAGGGGGAGATGGTCACCATTATCGGGCCCAACGGCTCGGGGAAGTCCACCCTGCTGAAGACCATCATTGGCTTGGTGCAGGCCAACAAAGGCCGGGTCATTTTCCAGGGGGAGGATATCACCCGCGTGGCGCCCGAGTCGATCGTGCGCAAGGGCATCTGTTACGTTCCTCAGTCCAGCAACGTCTTTCCCTCCCTTACTATCCACGAGAACCTTGAGATGGGAGCCTTTGTGCGCACCGACGACTTTCGGCAGCGGATAGCGGAGATGTATGATCTTTTCCCGGACCTGGCAGAGAGACCCAGGGAGAGGGCGGGGAGATTGTCGGGTGGGCAGCGACAGATGCTGGCCCTGGCCCGAGCCCTGATGTTGGACCCTGTCCTGCTGCTCTTGGATGAGCCCTCAGCGGGGCTCGCTCCCAACCTGGTGACATTGGTGCTTGAGAAGATTCTCGGGATTAACAAGACTGGTGTCGCTATTGTCTTGGTAGAGCAGAATGCCCATGAGGCACTGAGGCTCTCCAAACGGGGGTATATCCTGGCCATGGGACAGAACCAACTCGAGGATCGCGGCGAGAGCCTTCTGGAGAATCCAGAGGTCGCACGGCTCTACCTCGGAGGATAGGAATCTGGCAATGCTCGAGCAGGTAGCCCGCCGATTGCCGCCGCGCTGGAGCACTGGCCGCACAGTGCTGGCAATCGTGCTGGTGGTGCTGGTTCTCGCTTTCCTCTCAATCATCAAGATGGAACTCGTGGTCAATGGCCTGTTCTTGGGGCTGATCATCGCCCTCGGCGCCATTGGCCTCTCAATGATATACGGTATCCTGAAGTTCGCTAACATCGCCCATGGCGACTACATGACCTGGGGCGCCTACATCGCGTTCTTCCTGCTGGGGACCCTCCTTCCCCGCAGCACCGGCTTCGGACCCTTTACGTTCGGCTATTCCCTGTTTATTGCGCTTCCTCTGACTATGCTGGCCTTGGTGGCCACGGCACTCATATTGGACAGATTAATATACAGGCGCTTGCGGCGCCGCGGCGTGAGCATGGTGCTGCTGGCCATGGTATCGCTTGGCGTGGCCATCGCGCTCCGTGGCCTTGTCCAGGTCATCTGGGGCGGGGGTACGGAGCAGTATCCCCGGCTGTCCAAGCCCTTCTACCAGCTTCCGCTGGAGGTCCGGATTCCACCGGACAGCATCTTTATAGGAGCGCTAGCGCTGATCCTGGTGGTGGCCCTCTACCTGTTCCTTACCCGCACCAAGATGGGCAAGGCCATGCGGGCCACCTCGGACAATCTGGAGTTGGCCCGGGTCAGCGGCATCAATACTGAGCACGTTATCTGGTGGACCTGGGCCATAGGTGCTGCACTGGCGGCCACAGCAGGGGTTTTGCTGGCGGTCTTTCAGGCTCAGCTTTTTCCCGTCATGGGTTGGAAGATCCTGATCCCGCTCTTCGCCGCGGTGATCCTGGGCGGCATCGGTAATCCCTATGGGGCGCTGGCAGGTGCCCTAATCATAGGGGTCACTGCCGAGGTCTCTACCCAGTGGCTCACCCCAACCTATAAACCCGCCATCGCCTTCGGAATCATGATCGTTACGCTCCTTTTGCGGCCAAGGGGGCTTTTCGGGGTGAGAGAGTGATGGGAGCAAAGATTCGGCCGGACTGGGCATCCATTGGAGCGCTAACGCTGATCCTGATGTTGGCCCTGTACCTGTTCCTGCATGGCGGTGTAGGCTATTTCACAGACTATGCCATCTTTGCGGCTATCTACGCCGTATTCTCCCTGGGACTCAATGTGCACTGGGGTTTCACCGGCTTGTTTAACATCGGCATTGCCGGCTTCTTCGCCCTGGGTGCATACACGGCAGCGCTGCTCACCACCCCCCCGCCAGACCCTCTAATGTTTGAGGATTTCAAGTTTGGCGGCGACCTGGCGGCAGCCATTGGCGTTGGCGATCTGTGGTTTGTCGTGGCCTTGCTCGGGGCAGGAGCTGTCTGCGGCCTCGTGGCCCTTGTTATCGGCTTCATTACCCTAAGGCTGAGGGACGACTATCTAGCCATTGCCACCCTGGGCATTGCCGAGAGCGTTCGCCTCATCTTCCTCAACGAGAGGTGGCTGGCCAATGGCTCAAAGGGTCTCTACCGCATCCCGAAGTTCCTGGGAGATGTGGTCTCCCCCGAGAACTACGATTACCTGTACCTGGCAGTGGTGATAGTCATACTGGTCATCCTGTACATAGCCGTGGAACGGGTCATCAAATCTCCCTGGGGAAGGGTGCTGAAGGCTATTCGAGAGGATGAAGTGACTACTGCGGCCAGTGGCAAGAATGTGTTCAGCTTCAAGCTTCAGTCATTCATACTGGGATCGGTAATCATGGGTATAGGGGGTGCCCTTTACGCCTTTAACATCCGCTTCTTGGATCCCTCCACCTTTGACCCTCTGCTGGCAACCTTTGTCATTTGGGCAATGCTGATGGTGGGAGGCAGTGGCAACAATAAGGGGGCGATCCTGGGTGCCTTTGTGGTGTGGGGTATCTGGACCGGGACTCAGCACCTGCCCGGTTTCCTTTCCGACTATTACTTCCGCTACGTTATGATCGGCTTGCTCATCGTGGCCGTCATCCTGCTGCGAGCCGGCGGCATCCTCGGGGAAGAGCGAAGGGTATCAAGGCGCATTGAGCCATCAGAGGGGGCTGCCCTCCCGCAGCCATAGCGAGATGAGCAGCCCCTCTTCTACTCCTCAAGGCCTGTTAACTACAGCGAGGTTTACTATCTTTTACTAGGGTAACTCGAATCTTCCGGTCGAGACAATCTCTCCGTTCTCGATCTTCCAGATCTCGATGGTGGAGATGACATCGCCGTTCTCATCGAAGTCCTGTGAGCCCCCAGCGCCCTCGTAGTTGATATCCTTGCCGTCTTGGATGAGTTCCAGCGCTCGCGCAATACCAGCGACACCGGGCCCCACCACCTCGCCAGGCGGGTTGGCGACGTCGCGCAGTGCGTCTCGAATGGCTGCGCTGTCAGTAGTACTGCCCGCCTTCTCTGCTGCCAGGCAGATCAGCACTACCGCATCATATGTGGTGTCGAGATACGGAAGCGGCGGTACGACTGCGAAGGCGGTCTCATAGGCGTCTTCGAAGGCAGTCCGCACAGCAGTAACTGGCGTGCCTGCGGCCGTTCCGTAGGTTCCTTCCAGGTACTGCAATCCCACCGCTGCATTCATGGCGGGCGACTTAGTACCGTCACAGAAGAGGAAGGTGTCAATGTAGCCACCCTCTATGGCCTCGCGCAGGTAGACCTGGGCGCTCTCTGGGTAGCTTAGGGCCAACAGAACATCGGGATCACCGGCGGTTGCCCGACTAAGCTCCGAGGCGTAGGTGGGCTGCACCATCTCGACGGGTACTAGCTCCAGGACTGTGCCTCCCTCCTCCTCGAAGGCCTGTTCGAATGCTTCCGCTAGCCCCTGGCCGTAGGCGTTGTTGACGTACAGTGCCGAGGCCGTGTCGTAGCCGAGCTCTTTAGCGAGACGTCCCAGAATAACCCCCTGGACCGCATCGGAGACGGTGGTGCGGAAGAGGAAGTCGTCGTCGTCCAGCACCGTTATCCCTGGCGAGGTGGATGCGGCGGAGATCTGGAGGATACCGTCGGGCACGGTGACCGATTGCGCCACGGCGATGGTAACGCCGCTGGAGAGGGCACCGACTATTGCGACGACGTTGTTCACGCTAACCAGGGCTGATGCGCTGTCCACTCCCTGCACTGGGTTTGTGGCTGTGTCCCGAGCGACGATGGCCACCCTGGTGCCCAACACCCCGCCTGCCTGATTGACATGGTCTATGGCCAGCTGGGCGGCATCTCTATGAGCTGCACCGAAGTCGGAAAGGTCTCCGGTGAAGCTGTTTAGCTGCCCGATCTTGAGAGGAGTTACCTCTGCCGCCTCTTCCTCTCCGCAGGCTGCGGCAATGAGCGCCAAGACTGCGATCAGAACGAGTAAGATGCGGGCCGTTCCCTTGAGTTTTGACATATTGCCCTCCTTTCTTCTTATGTCCAATGTATGTAGGGTACGATAATTCGCCGCATATTATAACCGTATCTTGTTGCATTTTGCAATAGGGGCAAACAAATTGCTTGAAGAACGCTCTCCTATCCTTGGAAACAGTGCGTACGACGACTAGCTGTTGTTCTGGGGAAGCGTCTGGCGCGACGGTTGGAGACTGTTGTGTAGGCTTCCTGCAAGCCCAAAAGGATTCCGGATAGGGGAGATTCTAAGCTCGAAGCCTGGCTGCGACTTGAATGCTACACTTTAGCCTGGCTGCAGCTTAGCTGGACGATGGGAATCGATGACATGTATCCTTGCTATTCAGCAAATCTTCTAAATACCAATGTAGCATTATTGCTGCCAAAGCCAAATGAGTTTGATAGCACAATATCAATTTTGCGTTCTTGGGCTCGATTGGGCACATAATTAAGGTCGCACTCCGGGTCTGGATTAGCATAATTGATCGTGGGTGGAGCAATATTATCCTGGATAGCCAATACTGATGCAACTGCTTCGGCTGCTCCTGATGCACCTATGAGATGACCAATCATGGATTTTGTTGAACTGATCGGCAATTCATACGCGCGTCGTTTGAATAACTGCTTAATCGCATCCGTTTCGACTTTGTCGTTTGCCTTCGTTGAGGTGCCGTGGGCGTTTATGTAGTCGACATCTTCTGGATTGACCCCTGCATCGTCAAGCGCAAGCTGCATAGCTCTGACAACGTCTTCGCCGTTCGGCGCAGGCGCGACCATATGGTAGGCCCCCGAAGTGGAACCATAACCAACAAGCTCAGCATAGATGTTGGCGCTGCGACTCCTTGCGTGCGACAATTCCTCTAATACCAGAAGCGCTGCTCCTTCCCCCATAACAAAACCATCCCTCTCTTTGTCAAAGGGACGACTTGCTTGGCTAGCTTTATCATTTCTTCGAGACATTACGCGCAGGTTGTTGAAACCTCCGAAAGTGAGCGGGGTTATCGGTGCCTCCGTACCGCCTGCCAGAATAACATCTGCCTTTTGTAGCTCTATCAGCTGTGCGGCCAAACCCAAAGCATGGTTGCTAGCGGAGCACGCCGTAGAAATCGTAATATTGGGGCCCAATAAGCCGTATTGTATTGAAATCTGCGACGCCGGGGCATTGGGCGTTATTCGAGGAACACTCCACGGCTTTATCTTTCTGATGGCATTTCGAGGAACATCGAATGGGCTTGTCTTGCCGACGGAATTCTGATAAACCTCGAGGAATTGGCTCTCATAAAAGAACATACCTCCGAAGCCTGAACCTATATACACGCCAATGCTATTCTTGTCTTCTTTTTCAAGAATCATGCCTGAGTCTTCGATAGCCAGCTGTGCAGCTACAAGAGCTAAGTGAGTGAACCTATCAGTGGTATCCAGCAGCTTGCCAGAAATGTATTTCGATGGATCAAAATCCCTTATCTCCGCTGCCATCTTGGTCGCGTAGTCCGAGGTATCAAAACTTGTTATTAGGCTAACCGCGGATAGACCCTCGACATTCGCTTTCCAGAACTCGTCTTTCCCTATTCCGTTTGGGACGACTACTCCCAGACCTGTAACGACTACTCTTCTTCTTTTTGCCATACTTTGACCCCGGAGTCAGCTAAATTTGGAGCTGGAATGCGCCGATAGAGCAACGGGCGACGCCGAGCCCTGGGAACCAGTGCAGGTTGGCCCCAACGAGTTTATGTGGGAGTTCCCAAATTGGACCCTCCCAGCGCGCGAGACGATCTGTTGGCAAAGGCATAGAAACCAGTTGGAGATTTTGACCAAGGGATGCTCCGGAAGCAAGACCGCAGCCACGAGAGACCTATTCTAGCACTAGTCTGCCTTCTTCACAATAGGCTCATCCGTGCTCTCGACTTCCATTAGCAGCTCTTCCAATATGCGGTCATCGATCAGGTGCAGCATGGATTGGATTTGCACCAGTTCCGTCCTGAGACGCTGCTTCTCTTCTACCAGTTTTTCCAATAGCCTCTTCATGATAGCCACCCCGAAAGACGGCTTCGAGGTCCGATATTCGGACTTCCCCAAGAGCTTTGCACCTGAACTAGATGTGACCCGCGTCCCTTGGAGTTGAGACCAGATCGCGTATCCCACGGCCATGTGCTACTGTCCTGTCAGCGCCTGCTGCCCTTGGGCGCTCACCTCGTAAAGAACAAAGAACCAGCCCAGATCGTCTGAACTAGTTCCTAACCAGAATGATAGCTGAAAAGGCGGCAACTGTCAATGAACCTAAGTTATCGTTTCCTCTCAATCTGGTACTGAAGTCACGTTACCATATACTCCCAAAACTGGCTCTATTGGGTGATACTCCTTTGAGGTTGGATGGTCTATATTGGTAAAGTGTTAGTTAAGAAGTAGATGGAGGACTTCTGGATGACCAACGACAACCGGATGGGGAGCATGCTAACGGTGAAGGAAGTGAGCCGGCTCCTCCACGTCCATAGCAACACGCTGCGGCGCTGGACCGAGCAGGGAATAATAAGGGCATACCGCATTGGGCCGCGGGGTGATCGCAGATTTAGTGCAGGGGACATCGCTGTCTTGCTTCTGGAAGATAATAAGCATGCCCCACTAAGTGGAGACAAAGGGAAGTGACTTCCAGACAAGATGTGGGTTCTACGGTGAGCTATGCGCAGAATCGCCGTCATGATAGTGAACAGCCGGCCATTCTTCAGGGCTGGGGTACGGCAGGTTATAGCTCAAGGAGACACCGCTGACTCAATGGATATCCTTGAATGTGACCCCGGCGAGAATGGCCATGAGGCAATAGCTCAAATCGCCGCCGAGTCGCCTGATATCCTAGTACTGGATATCGCTTACCCCTTCCTAGACGGATTGGAGTTGTGCAAGAAGATCGTTCGCACTTTCCCTCAAATAAGGGTTGTGATGCTGAGCACCAACCCGGTGGAAGACGACGATGAGCTGTTTCAAGCTATCAAAAGCGGGGCGGCGGCTTACATCAGGAGCAAACACTGTTCACCAGCGGAGCTCACCGAGGCAGTACTGCGAGCTTCCAACGGTGAGTATCCCATAAATGACAGTGTAATCACGAAACCCAAAGTCGCTCGGCGAGTGATCAGCCAATTCCAGGAGATGGCATCTAGCGTTCGAAGAGAGGATGACATAGTTACCCCCCTCACCGCAAGAGAGGTGCAAATACTGACTCTTGTCGCTGATGGCAATGCCAACAAGCGAATTGCAGTCATCCTGGGCGTCAGCGAGCAGACTATCAAGAATCACATTAGCGCTATGCTGCGAAAGCTCAATGCCAGCGATAGAGCCCACGCGGTCATGCTCGCCGTTCGCAGTGGCTGGGTCCCCATCCAGCGTGACCGCAGCAAGAGCCGCCGCCGTGGCGATATACTCTCCGAGGCATCGGGACCATCAAGACCATACTTCAATTGAACACCCCGCGATATCCTCGCCAGCCCTGACCATTGCTCACTGCTTTTGGCCCCCGCTTCAGCATACTGCCACAACGTTTCTTCCTCAAACAGGGCCTTTGCGATTGCATCAATGCCCGGTCTTTCTAAATCTGTCAAAACAATCATGCCCCCGTCATAGTAGCGCCAGTCATAGTAACCATCTTTGACCAAGTAAGCTAGTGCTTGCCTGGATTACTGGTACCAATTCCTTAACGGCAAAGTACCATTTCACTGGCAGAAAAGCCCAAATAGGTGATGGATTGCTGCAGATACAGGGCTATCCTTAATGTTTAGGAAGCAGTTGTCATTAAATGACAATAGTTCATAAGCGGAGGTTGCGAATGAGAGCAATATGGAGGCCCTTGACTGCTGCTATTGCCCTAGCTTTGGTGATTAACCTGCTAAGCTTCACCTTGCCATTGTCAGCAGGACACGCGAGCTGGGACCAGAAGACAACACCATACGCTACAACGGCGCCTGCACCTACGCTGACCCTTGATCAGATTAGCACCAACGGCAGCGTCTTACTCGACTCATCAGGCAGGACAGTGGTCCTCAGAGGGTTTCGAACGATAACGCATAACCAGCCGGGAAGCCCTGTGGACTACACCCTTGAAGATTACGAGAGAATGAAGTCGTTGGGAGCCGATCACCAATCGATAAGGCTTACCGCGCCCAACATAGGCGCGTGGCCTGGCGAAACGGTCTCGCCGTATTATATGGACAGACTTGACAGTATGACATCTCTGGCGAAGCAGGTGGGGCTCTATACAGTCTTCAAGCTGACGATGTTTGGCCTACCGGATTTCGACTGGACGGACCTGTGGCTCAACGAGAACGGCGAGCAGGACGCCGTAATTGCAGGCTGGAAAAACATCTGGGAAAGGTATAAGGATGAGACGGCGGTAATTGGCTACGACCTTATCGGCGAGCCTCAGAAGGGCGATCTTTCGGTGGGGGATGAGGAATTTGTCGGTGACTATCTCACGCCCTTCTACCAGAAGGCGATTGACGAGCTGCGGAAAATCGATGATAAGCATCTTGTGTTGTTCGAACCGGCTTTGGGAGGATATGACTATGGCTTTCTCCCTTACAATGTCCCCATAAGTCGAGAGCAGGTCGTTTATGCTCCTCACTTCTATCCGTATTTACTCTACCCATATTGGACAGGCAATTATGCCGAGATTTTCGAACGATATGCCAACGAAGCAATAATGCACAATGCGCCGCTTCTAATAGGCGAGTACGGCGTACCCTGGAGCCACTTGGATGATGGGAATATCA
>CAZCXP010000013.1:0-28838 GCA_964502665.1 uncultured Dehalococcoidia bacterium
ACTTCTGATTCCTCTCCTAGGGAAAGCTAATAGACGTTATCAGGGAGGATAGTAGCTTTGTTCCTTTGCAGAGGCGTTTTCTGAGGAGTGTCCTTAGTGTTTATGGTGGGCCTGAAGGGACGATACCTGGAACCAACAGCGTTTCCTGCCTTGAGTCGTCTGGGGGCAGAGGTACCGCATAGTTCAAGGTGATGTTCCCGTTGTCCACCTCGATACCATTGATGAACGATCTGAGAAAAAAATGCTGACCAACCCCCTGCGCAGCTCCTGCCTGGTCCCCTCGGTGATAACCACCCCCTTGATGATGGCCGGAAGCTGCGCCTCTACTTATCTAGCATTGTAGAAGATCTGGCTGCCGTTCACCCTGGCCCGGCTGCGGTAGCAGCTTATTCCCTTGTTGAGGTGAGTCTCCGCCCAGCATGGGCTTCCGGCGTCCAGCGTGTACAACAGACCGCGCAGGAGGTACTTGTGGCGCTGGGTGCGCTGCCTGTACTTATCATGCTCCCTGAGGACTTGCTGCACCTGCGCAAAGATGTCCTCGTCAACCACGGGTTCGTGGCTATCATTCCTCTTCGGGCGCCGATATCTCGCCTTCAGGGCATCACTGATGTCAAGCCCGATGCGAGCTACAACCGAGCAATTGGAGGGGCAGACTGTCTTGACAAACAATCTGCGAAGGTATATACAGGACGTTATGTTTTGGTGGGACAGTGTCGCGGTACCATAGCTCCCGTTCCCGTTTACGAGTTCCTGGTGGATCATCTAGAAGGAGGGCAGAATGGGATTGAAGATCTGGATGCAGAATATCATGCATGAAGAAGAGATGGGGGCAGATTCGGAAATAGTCTGGGATGGTCTTGTAAGGTCAGCAAAGAAGGTTGTAAGACCAGATACCGAGGTGATCCTCAGTCACCTGGAAAAAGATCACGGCACCCCTGACTCTCTGAACTGGCCATGGCCGTTGACTTGGCCGTGCCTGCAGATAATGAGGGAAACCGCCATCGTCAATGGAATCCTCAAAGCCGAGGAGGAAGGCTTCGATGCGGTGGTGGTCGACTGTGCCCTCGACCCGGGGCTGCACCAGGCTCGGGGCATGTTGAACATTCCGGTGACTAGCGCTGGCGAATCCGGTCTCGTACTAGCTCAGTTGCTGGGAAGAAAGCTCGCGGTGGTGGCACCATCCGAAACTGCTGTCGCTGGGGAGGAGGAAAACCTTCATTTCCTCGGCTTGGAGGACCGGGCTATTAAATACCGGCCCGTCAGGCACTTCGAAATTGTATTTGGTCTCGCTGATGCCTTCCGGGGTAAGCCTGAAAGGCTAATCGAAGACTTCGAGAAAGTAGCATGGGAACTAATTCGGGATGGTGCAGATGTCATTGTGAACGCCTGTGGCTTGTCGGGGCCTGCATTTTCGCTGAACGGCTATGTGGAGGTGCCAGGGGCTAATGTTCCCGTTGTCGATAGTACCACCGCCGCACTGAAGCTGGCTGAACTCCTCGCCGACCTTCAGAACAGCCTCGGACTCAGGAAGACAAACCTCCCCACTAGCTTGTATCGGACACCCCCAAAAGACGTCTTGGATGAGGCACGCAGGAGGTTCGCGAAGTATTTGGCGTAAAGTCACTGCACCAGGCACCTCAGATGCAAGACATGCTGGCAAGGTCATATCCCCAGGCTTGTCGGGGCATCACAGTTAATACCAATTAATCAGGAAGGAGATTGAAACATGCCACCTCAGACCATTGCACAACTATTTGACCTGACTGGAAAGGGCGCAATAGTCACCGGAGCTGCTATGGGCCTTGGCCAAGCCATTGCCTTGCGACTAGCGGAAGCGGGCGCTGGCGTGATGATCACTGACATCGACCAAGAGGGCGCAAGCCAGACCGTGGAGCAGATCAGAAGTAGCGGCGGCAAAGCCGAGTCTATTCATGCTGATGTGGCCAGCGTCGCCGATGCTGAGAGGGCAGTTCAAGCCACTGTGGAGGCCTTCGGCCGTCTTGACATACTGGTCAACAACGCCGGAGTCTTTAGCTTCTCGCCGCCTCTTCAGATGAGCGAGGAGACGTGGGACAAAACGCTTAACATCAACCTTAAGGGCATGTTCTTCCATGCTCAAGCTGCTGCTCGGGAGATGATCAAAGCTGGGCGCGGGGGGAAGATCATCAATATGGCCTCGATGGATGGCCTGCATCCCACCAGGTTGGAGCTGGTACACTACAATGCCTCCAAGGGTGGGGTGATCATGCTTACCAAGGCGCTGGCTCTGGAACTAGCCCCTTATTGCATCCTGGTCAATGCCATCGCACCGGGGCCCTGCAACACGCCTGGTTCAGCGGCAATGGCGCAGTCCCTCGAGGCGCGCGGTGAACTCCTCGAGCAGCTCACGGAGAGCTTCATGGCACGCTTGCCCCTAGGTCGCCTGGGCGAACCTGACGAGGTTGCCACGGTGGCGCTCTTTTTGGCAAGCGCGGCGGCAGGCTATATGACCGGCAGCTTAGTGCTTGTGGATGGCGGATATTTGTTATCCTAGGTCACGCTTGCTGGAACAAGTATGGCCTTTGTGAGCGCACAAGAATCAGAGGCGAGGTGACAGCTCTGTTCAGGCGCTGTAGCGCCTTTTCGTTGAATCCAGTCACTGGTTGAGAGCAAAAGAAAGGGGGGTATTTTCATGCCTGACAAGGGTAGAGCAGCGGTCTATAGAGGCCTGGGCTATCCCATGGAGATGAGGGAGTACCCAGTGCCCGAACCCGAGCCAGGGGCCATCTTGATCAAGGTGAGAAGGGCAAACATATGTGGCTCGGACATTCACATATGGCGGGGGGATATTGACATCGCTGCTATGGGGGCACCATTACCGATAATCCTGGGGCACGAGATGACGGGCACCGTAGCCAAAGTGGGGGAGCGTGTTCTCACCGACTCGGCAGGCGAGCCGCTGGGGGTAGGGGACCGGGTGGTCCACCGCATCTTCTATTCCTGCGGAAATTGCCGTGCATGCTTGAGGGGGCAAGACGTCGCTTGCCCTGTGGCTCCCCTCGCGGTGTACAGCCCCTGTGAGCAACCGCCGCACTTTCTGGGGGCCTACGCCGAATACTATTATCTTCGCCCTGGTCAAACTGTTCTTAAGGTACCTGACGGCCTCACGGACGATATGGTAGCCCCTGTCAACTGCGCCCTCTCTCAGGTTATCTATGGCCTGGAGAGAGTGGGGTTTGGTTTCGGGGAGACTATCGCCATCCAGGGAGCAGGGGGCCTAGGCATTTACGCTACCGCCGTGGCCAAGGAGATGGGGGCGGAGACGGTCATCGTCATCGATGGCCTTGAGGAGCGCCTGGAGCTGGCCAAAGCTTTCGGCGCCGATGAGCTGATCGATATGCGGCAGTTCAAGACCCCGGAGGAACGGGTCCTAAGGGTGAGGAAACTCACTGGCGGCTGGGGAGCGGATGTCGTCGCTGAGCTTGTGGGCTACCCCCATGTAGTGCCCGAGGGCATAGGGATGTTAGGCAATGGTGGGCGCTACTTGGCTATGGGCACTATCAGCATAGGTATGACCTATGAAGCTGACCCTTCCATCCTCGTTATGGGGAACAAGAGCATCGTGGGCGTCATGCTCTATGATGCCGGCACATTGAGGAAAGCCCTTGATTTCCTGAGCCGGGCCAAGGATAAGTACCCCTTCGATAGGATCCTCTCTCGTCCCTACGCCCTGGACGAGATCAACGAAGCCTTTGAGGAGCAAGAAAAGGGACTGGTTACCAGGGCCACCATTGTTCCCTGAGCCCGTAAGGGTACGGCCTCTTCTTTTTACACACAAAAAGATGCATTACCTCTCGTGCAAGGAGCCTTGACAAACGCTGTGAGTTCTGGTAGCTTACGTAGCACCTTGTAGCCCAAAGTAGTCCTATGTACTCTTCCAGATTGAATGCCGAGTTCCTCCTTGGTTTCCTTGAGAGCTATCCCGCCGCTGTCTGCGTGTTTGAGTTGGATGGCACGTTTATATTCATCAATGAACGGGCTTGCGACCTCCTCCAGAAATCGAGGACAGAGCTTATGGGCAAGCACGTTCAGGATATCGTGGCCGACCCAGCGGTAGTGGACGGGTTCATTGCCCGAATCATGCTGAAGAGGTACGTCGATGGTGAGGTGAGAGTCACACTGAGCGACAGCAATACCATCGGTATTCGCCTCACCGGTGTGCTTGTCAAGGACAGCACAGGCAAACCACTGGGGATCGTGGGGATGGCGCGGGGGACTAACGATACTGCGTCGAGGCAAACTGACGAGATAGCGTCAGCCGTGCAACGCGTACTAAGTCAATTACCCGATGCCAACATGCTCACTGTCGCAGAGGTCGCCAGTGAGTTGAGGGTGAGCAAAGAGACCGTACGCCGATGGGTCAGGAATCGGCAATTATCTTGCATCAAGCTACCCCGTGGCATTCGGATACCAAGCGAGGTCATCAAGGATTTAATACGCACACATCTTCAGATGGAAGGCCGAACTGGCAACAGCACAGCCGGTGGAGGTGGATTGCGAGAAGATAACGGATGAGATAATCCTTCACGCCTTCAAAAAGGCAGGATAGAGGGCAAAGCATTCAGCTATAGGTGTAGTGATAAGCGGCATTCTTTAAAAAGCTTGCAAAGACATTTGTGCTTTATGGGTCGCAAACGACTGACAGGAATTTGGCAGCCGGGCTAGCATTAGTCGTCTCATTTAAGCAGGGGCGGATTGCCGCCCAAAGAAACCTGATAGGGGGAATCGACGATGTCTAAGCCACTGGAAGGCATCAGGGTGCTGGACTGGACAGCGTGGCAGCAGGGACCGATCGCTACCGCATTGCTGGCAGACATGGGGGCTGAGGTAATAAAGATAGAGCCACCCGAAGGAGAACCCGGTCGCGGAATGTTGAGGATGTACGGACGGGATTTGCCACTAAATTTCTACTATCAGAACCAGAATCGGGGCAAGAAGGGGATCGTGCTGAACCTGACGGTGGGTAAGGGACAGGACGTTCTCTATAAGCTGGTGGAGAAATCGGACGTGTTCGTGACCAACTATCGCGAGAGTGTGGCCAAGCGTTTGCAGGTAGATTATGAAACGTTGCAGAGATACAACCCCAGGCTTATCTATGCCTATAGCTCAGGCTACGGGCCTGAGGGCCCAGATGCCGACAAGATGGCTGCTGACTTCGCCGGGCAGGCAAGGGGGGGCATATGGAGCATTACTCAATCGGAAGACCTGAAGCCGACGCCTATCGGAGCTGGCTTCGCTGACGAAGTTGGTGGCGTGATGACAGCCTATGGCATATTGCTGGCCATTATCGCCCGGGAACGATTTGGAATTGGCCAAAGGGTAGATGCTTCCCTGCTGGGAGGTCAGATTGAAATGGGACGTCTTCTCTTGCACGCGTATCTGGCAATGGGCGTGCTTCCCCCGGGGTCACTGGTAAAAGGCGCCAGGAATCCGCTCTATTACATTTACCAAGACAGCGAGGGCAAATGGTTCGCCATCGCCGCCCTACAAGCGGACAGATTCTGGCCTCAATTCTGCAAGGTATTTGGCATAGAGGAGATGGAGAGGGACCCCAGGTTCGAAAACCAGATAGTGAGGGGGGATCACTTCGATGAAATCATACCCAGGCTAAAAGAGATCATACGTACCAAACCAAGGGAGGAATGGCTTAAGCTCCTCGATGAGGAAGGAGTACCTGCTGCGCCCGTGAACGACTATTCTGATATAGTCAAGGATCCACAGGTGATAGCCAACGAGTACATCGTGGAGATCGACGATCCCATCCACGGGAAGCTTACGCTGCCAGGGATACCAGTGAAGCTGAGCGAGACACCAGGGAAGGTGGAGAGGCTCGGCCCTGAGCTGGGTCAGCATACAGAAGAGGTGCTAATGGAGCTCTGTGGCTATACCTGGGATGACCTGGCCAAATTGAGGGAGGAGGGGGTCTATTGAAGTCGAAACCCTAGAGGCTGGGCCGAACCTGGCCCGATTTGCCCTTGATTTGCAGAGGAGGGTCAAATGGCGAAAGCGCAGGTCGAACAGCGAGGTTTGTCAGCAGCGAAACAGGTATATCAAGACCGGAGCCAGAGAGCCAGGCAGTTGAGAGATGAGGGCAAGAAGATAATCGGGTATTTCTGCGCTTACCCGCCAGTGGAGATGCTGACCGCTGCCAATCTTGTCCCTTATCGAATTATGGGCAACCCCAGACAAGCGGTGGCACGTGCCGATGAATATCTCGAGAGCATCGTGTGCTCCTTCGTTCGCAGTTGCTTCGACGTCGCCCTCCTGGGCGGCTACGATTTCCTCGATGGCTTTGTGGCGAGCCACGCCTGCGACAACATAGGCAAGATATATACCATCTGGCGGTATAATTTCAAACCGCAGTTTTCCTATTTCGTCAACGTGCCTAATACCACCTCCACAGCCTCTCTGAAATTCTTCAGGGCTGAGCTTGGCACATTCCAAAGACACCTTGAGAAATTCACAGGTGGCCAGATCACTGAGCAGCGCTTGTTTGAAGCTATCAACCTGCACAATGAGAATAGGGCCCTGATGAGAGAAATCTATGCGCTGAGGAAACCCGACCCACCCCTGCTTTCAGCAGTCGAGATGAACAAGATACTGGTTGCCTCGCAGAGCATACCGGTGGAGGAATCGAACCAGCTCCTGCGTGACGTCATCCAGGACCTCAAGAAACGCCACGATGGCCCGGCGCGGAAACCAGCGAGGCTCATGGTAGTCGGCTCTGAGATCGATGACTCTCCCCTTTTCCAGATCATCGAAGACAGCGAGGCCAACGTAGTTATAGATGATGCCTGCATCGGCACAAGGGTCTACTGGCATGATGTGGAGACCGAAGGCAACCCGTTGGATAACCTGGCCACGCGTTACCTGGATAGAGTGATGTGCCCTCGGACTGCCAGGGAGCGGACGGGAAGCAGGGAGGAGGATTTGGATATCAGGTTCGGGCATATCCTGGGCCTGGCCCGAGAGTTCGGTGTGAACGGCGTTATCCTCTATATATTAAGGTACTGCGACAACTTCGGATTCGATGTCCCCGATTTGAGGGACTATCTGGAGAAGGCCGGCCTGCCGGTGCTTTTTGTCGAAGATGAATACCTGATAAGCAGCGCCAGGCTCAAAACACGGATTGAAGCATTCATAGAGATGATCAGCTAAAGGGGGCAAGGATGGCAGAAGCGCCAAGAGAGAAAACCACAGCTGTTAAGGCCACCGAGACCGTCAAAAGGGTACCTCGCTTGATTAAGGCTATGCTTATGGAGGCTCACGAAGGTAAGGCTCAGGGCAAGCCGGTCGTCTACTGCTTCCTGGGGAATAACTGTGATGAGATTGTGCGAGCTATGGGCATGGCACCGGTCTGGCCCGAGAACTGGGCCGGCTTCTGCGCTGCCGTACACCTTGCAGAGGGCTTCCTGAAAAAGGCCAACGCCGAAGGCTTTTCCGATAAACTCTGCACCTATGCCACCTGCGGCCTCGGCTTCGATATCATGCGCCAGGAGTTGGGGGAAGCGCCCCCCGATGCTCCCTTTGGCGGCCTGCCCAAGCCCGATGCGATGCTGGGCATCGGTCTGAGCATGTGCGACCCCAGACACAAATGGTTCCAAGCCGTGCAGCGTTACACCGATGTTCCTCTGCATACTATGGGTCTATTGGTGCCCCCCTACGACATAGACCTCAAGGAGGTGGAAGGCTATTACATCGATTACATGGTGGAGGAGCTGAAGGGGCTGGTCGAGTTTCTGGAGCGCATAGCCGGCAGGAAGATGGACTGGGATGAGCTGAGCCACCTTATTGATATAAGCGATGAAACCAATGACATATGGTATGAGGCCTACCAGTTGCGAAAGGCGGTTCCGGCCCCTATGCCGACGCAGGACGCCATGAGCGCCTTCGTCCCCGGCTGGTGTCTGCTCGGCACGCAGCAAGCGCTCGATTTCTGCCGAGACCTTTATGATGAGGTCAAGTATCGAGTGGAAAACAAGATAGGGGTAATCCCCGATGAGAAATATCGCCTGGTGTGGGGCATGGGCATACCGCCCTGGTTTTTCTTGCAGCTGTTCAACTTCTTTGAGAGCTTGGGGGCAGTGTTTACCATCGAAGCCATCTATAGGCCATTTGAACCGGTGGAGATACCCGCAGGCGTGAGCCACCCTTTAGAGAGGCTGGCATGGAGGCTATACAAGCGTGGTACCTATAGACACGAAAAGGCCAGGAAACGCACCGGTGATGCCGATATCGAGTATCTTATCGAGCTAATTGATGAATACAAGATCGACGCCGTTGTCATGCACCGGGCCTTCTCCTGCCGCACGGTGCATACCGGACAACTTCACCAGCTCGCCGTGCTTAAGAAATACCGGAACCTGCCCTCCCTGGTCCTGGAGAGTGACATGGTGGACGTCAGCAGCTTCTCCGAAGAGGACGTCAAGAGCAGGATAGAGACCTTTATCGAGATTGTGGACGCCCACAAGAGGGGAAAGAGCACCCATCCTTCAGCATCGTAGGAATGTGCATTGCTGGAGATTGTTCTTGCGGCTCCCCTGTCGCTCGGTGTAGCTACTTGTTGGAGGTGACTAATGGGAGAGAGGATTCTCGTTGAAGGCAATGAGGCTGTAGGCTGGGGTGCGATTAGCGCTGGCTGTGATTGCTACTTCGCCTATCCCATCTCGCCCCAGAATGAGATCATAGAGTTTTTCGCCCGGGAGATGCCCCAGAGGGGCAAGGTGTTTGTCCAGGCCCAATCCGAGACCGGGACGATAGGCATGCTCTATGGTGCTGCCGCCATCGGGGTTCGAGCCATGACCTCCACCTCGAGCCCAGGCTGGGGGTTGATGCAGGAGGGGATGTCCAATCTCTCCGGTGCCCGCCTCCCCTGTGTGGTGGTGCTGGTGCAGCGTGTCGGTCCTGCGGTGCAGAACCTTCAACACGCCCAGATGGATTACAACAGTGTCACCAAGGGCGGGGGTGGCGGCGGCTATAAGAACATAGTCCTGGCACCAGCCTCAGTACAGGAGACCCACGACCTGATGCAGCTAGCCTTCTATCTGGCTGACAAGTACTGCAACCCGGTGATAGTGCTAACGGATGCTCTCATGGGCCATGTTACCGAGTTCCTGGAGGTCAAGACCCTGGACTTTGGTCCGCTTCCCAGCAAGGAGGACTGGGTGCTGAGGGTCCGAGGCCAGCGAAAGAACGGGAAGCACATCGTGGCCCCTGCCAAGGGCATGATGGAGGGCTATATTGACTACCTCCAGGACTTGAGACGTAGATATCAAGCGATGGAGTCCGAACTGAGGTACGAGGACTATAAGACGGAGGATGCTGAGCTGGTTCTTGTGGCCTATGGCTATTGTGCCCGGGTCTGCACGGAAGCGGTGGACACAGCCCGGGCTCAGGGGCTCAAGGCGGGGCTGCTGCGGCCGATAACCCTCTGGCCGTTCCCATACCAGGTGATTCGGGACAAAGCGGCTCAGGGGTGCAAACTCCTGGTTGTGGAGGACAGCCTGGGGCTGATGGTCGATGATGTCAGGATGGGAGCGGAGGGAAAGGCCGAGGTTTCGCTGCTGGATATAACTTCTCGTCATCTCCCTTCAGAAGATGGCATGATCATGCCGGGGAGGGTACTGGAGGAGATAAGGAGGCTACTATGAACGAGGAGGCAAGAGCGGTAGCGAAGGAGAAAGTCGCGGGAACGCCATCTCTGTTCGTAACTGAGTGGTGGACGAATTTTCTGTGGGACATGTATTGCCCCGGCTGCCAGACCCCGCTGGTGGGGCGTCTTGTTGCTGAGACGCTTGAGGAGTTGGGTGTTGGGGACAGGACAATTATGGTTATGGGCAACGGCTGCCACGCCTATCTGGCAGGGGGCTTGGACTTCGACGTCACAAGCGGTGGGCATGGCCGCGCCCCGGATATAGCTACCGCCATGAAGCGCGTCTGGCCGGATGCCATCGTATTCACTGTACAGGGTGATGGAGACTGTGTCGCCATCGGGGCTGATGCCTTGCTCGGTGCCCTGGGCCGAGGCGAGAAGTTGACTATCATCATGGTCAACAACACCAACTACGGCACCACTGGCGGCCAGATGGCGCCTACCACCATCGTAGGGCAGGTAACCACCACCAGCCCCCGGGGAAGAAACCCCAGTGTGGAAGGATACCCGACGCATGCTGCTGAGCTCGTAGCTACATTCAAGGGGGTGGCCTATAGCGCCCGGGGATCGCTCCACACCGCAGCCAATTACCGGCGGACGAAAGGATACGTTAGAACTGCATTCCAGAGGCAGATAGAGGGAGTCGGCCTCAGCTTCGTCGAGATTATCACCGCCTGTCCTCCCAATTGGCACCTGACGCCGTTGGAGAGCCTGAAGTGGATAGATGAGAAGGTGATCCCTGAATTCCCACTGGGCGAGTTTAAAAACGTAACTCACATTGAATAGCAATTATCGGGAGAAGGAAAGGCATGGCACGGGATAAGACATCAAGAAACGAAGTAATTATGGCTGGAATCGGTGGTATGGGTGTTCTGGTGGCTGGACGGGTTCTCTTGTGGGCGGCTGCCCAACAGTATGAGCAGGTATCCTTTCTTCCCTCCTACGGCTTCGCCAGGCGAGGAGGTGGCTCAGAGTGTACCGTCGTTTTCTCCAATGGGAAGATATCGTCTCCGCTGCTAGACCAGTCCCAGGCGATAGTGCTCCTAGATAGCTCTCAGTTCGCGGCCTATGAACCCAGGGTGCGTCCAGAAGGGCTCCTCATTACCGAGAAATCAGGTCTGGCTGCTGAGAGGGGGAGGGGGGACTACAAGCTCTATGCGTTGCCAGCTATGGAAATCGCTGTCGGCATGGGCGAGAGCGTGCTCATCGGCCTGATCATGCTCGGGGCCTACGTTACGATTATGAGATCGATCTCCCCGGAACTAATCGAAGGAGAGCTCCAGAGGAGGTTTGGAGACAACGAGAGGGTATTGGGACGGAATATGGATGCCCTCAGGCGCGGGCTCGAACTGGGGAAAAGTGCCGGGTAGGGTCCTTATTTCCTGAGACGATTGTGAAAGGGGGGGCGATGGCATTTAAGGTAGCCCAGCTTCTAGAATTACCTGGGATGCCTGACTATAGCGAGATGTTTAAACAGGCTGAGGTCGACGTGGAGTTGACCAAGAGAATCGCCCCGGTTCCACTCACTGAGGATCAGATCATCGCCGCAGTGGGAGATGCTGATGCCGCTATCGCAGGGACCACCGTCCAGCCCTTCTCAAGGAAAGTGCTTGCCAGCTTGAGCAGCTTCAAATTCATCATGAGCATCGGAATCGGCTACGATAATCTGGATGTGGAGGCGGCCACAGAGCTCGGTATCCTGGCTGCTAACATACCGGATTACTGCCTGGAGGAGGTATCGGACCACGCAATGGCCCTGATCCTGACCTGCACCAGGAGGGTTGTCCAGTTGAATGAATTTGTGAAAAGGGGGGATTGGAAATCACCGGCAGAGCCTTATATCCAGAGAGAGATATGGCCCAGGCTGTCGAGGCTGCGGGGGCAGACCCTGGGGCTTATCGGCTTGGGACGGATTCCCCAGGCTCTGGTGCCCAAGGCAAAGGGTTTCGGGCTAAGGGTTATCGCCAATGACCCCCATATAGCTCCAGATATATTTCGGGAGTTCGGTGTGGAACAGGTGAGCCTGGATCAGTTGCTGGCTCAGTCGGACATCGTCTCAGTTCATGCTCCCCTGACCCTGGAGACGACACACCTTTTGGGGCTGGAGCAGTTGAAAAAGATGAAACCCACTTCCTGCCTTGTCAATACCGCCCGTGGCGCGGTAGTCGATCATGAGGCGCTATATACAGCTTTGAGCCAGGGCCAAATCTCTGTGGCGGCCATTGATGTAACCGAACCGGAACCCCTCCCCCCCGATAGTCCTCTACTAAAGCTTGATAACATCATCATCACCGCCCACTGTGCTGGCATCTCACCTATGTCCACTGCTGCATTGCTGAGTCGTCCTGGCGAGGAGATAATCAGGGTGACTAAGGGCGAATGGCCCGTCGGTCTGCTCAACCCTCAGGTCAAGGAAAAGTACCGCCAAAAGTGGGCCCACGCTTGATTCAGTGAAGGGGAGAGATGATGGAGAAAAAAACTTCACGAGGGGGTAAGATGGCCAAGGGCGAGATAGTCATCGACGAGGCAATCTGCAAAGGGTGCGGCTACTGTGCCGAATTCTGTGCCAGGGGATGCATCGAGGTACCGGGCGACAAGTTCACTCCCAAGGGATATCTTCTACCCGTCTTTGCCCATCCCGAGAAGTGCAATGCCTGCGGAATCTGCGCCTGGATGTGCCCTCGCTTTGCCATCGAGGTCTACAAATATGTGGAGGCGTCGGCCCAATAGAACTCAGGGCAGGGTTCTTGATCCCTCACAATAAAGGGGGGTATCCGCCATGAAAACGAGGATAACCGAGCTACTGGGGATAGAACATCCGATAATCCTGGCAGCGATGGCGTGGATCGGCGATGTCGATCTAACTGCAGCCGTCTCCGAAGCTGGCGGTCTGGGAACCCTGGGCCCAAACGCCGGACAGGTAGAGGTAACCACGGATGTCTACGAGACCGGGGAGCGTCTAAGAGAGCAAATCAGGCAGGTGAGGAGCCTTACCGATAAGCCGTTCGCTGTCAATTTTGTTGTGGGGGTACCGGGATTGGACAGGGAATTCAGCAATCGATGTGTGGAGGTGGGAATCGAGGAGCGAGTCCCTGTAGCCATAGTGTCCCAAGGAGACCCGAAGGTATACACTCCGAGGCTAAAGGATGCTGGAATAACCGTTCTGCACACATCTTCCAGCGTGGAACACGCTAAAAAGGCGGAGGAGGCAGGGGTTGATGCCGTAATCGCCACAGGGCTTGAGGGGGGTGGCCACAGTGGCTTTTTCGAGGTCACTACTTTCTGCCTGGTGCCTCAGGTAGCCGATGCACTCAAGATACCGGTGATCGCTGCTGGGGGGGTTGGGGATGCCCGGGGACTTGTGGCTGCCCTGGCCTTAGGAGCTGAAGGGGTCTACATGGGTACCCGATTTATAGCTACTAAGGAATGCCATGCTCACTCCAATGTCAAGAAGCTAATACTGGACTCCAATGAGACAAGCTCGGTAGCGATAAGGCATGGCATAAGGGGCATGGCAGGGCCGGGAGACCGTGGTTTTGTCGATGAGCGTCGCGGCATATTGAGGATGCTCGTCGATGACCACATTCGTGAAACACTGGACCGGGAAGGTTATACGTATGAAGCTCTGGCGCCTTTTATGGTGCTGCCAACCCCTGAAAAGGGAGGCAGCAGTACAGCAGGCGGACTGATATATGGTGATGTCGAGTATCACGCTATCATGGCCGGGGGCCAGGTGGTTGGTATGATCAGAGACATCCCTACCTGCCAAGAGCTTGTCAGGCGGATTGTTGAGGGCGCGGAGGAAATAACGGGATCCCTGAAGGCGAAGATAATCGCTAAGTAAGGTGGCCTGCGAGGCTATTAGCGATGAGGTAAGGGCTATCCAAATTGAAGCCGATGTGCCAGCCTTGGCAAGGAGGTGGAACACGGACTTCCAGTTTACTGAACAACAGGAAAGGTTCAGAGGGGAGGTTCGCGACTTCCTGCGAAAGGAGCTTACTCCCGAGTTTCTGCGCGACATTGGGGCAAGGCCACCGGCATATCTGGCGTATTCTCCAGAGTTCACCCGCAAGCTAGTGCAGAAGGGCTGGCTGGGAATAGGGTGGCCCACCGAATACGGAGGACAAGGACGCCCCTATATGGAACAACTGGTTTACAACGAGGAGCTTGGATACCACGGGGCACCAATAGGATGCCATTTCCTCGCTGAGACCATAGCGGGCCCTACGCTGATGATGGTGGGCAGTCCGGAGCAGAAGAAGGAGTATCTGCCCCGGATCTTGGCCGGAGAGATCACCTTCTGCCTGGGTTACACCGAGCCTGGCGCTGGCTCCGATTTGGCTTCACTCCAGACCAGTGCCGTAGCCAATGGGGATGACTATGTCATTAGCGGGCAAAAGATGTTTATCACCCTTGCCCAGCACGCCCACTACTGCTTGCTAGCAGCCAGAACCGATCCCGATGCTCCCAAGCACCGGGGCATCAGCTTGTTCATCGTAGACATGAAGACCCCGGGCATAACGGCGCGCCCTACATTGACCATAGGTGACATGCTGGTAAACGACATCTTTCTCGACGACGTGCGCGTTCCTAAGACTGCCATTGTGGGCGAGGAGAATAAGGGGTGGAATCACCTGGGCATCGCCTTGGACTACGAGAGGGCGTACTCGGCAGCGGCAGCAGCCTACCTTCAACGTACCCTGGAGGAGTTGCTGGAATATGCCAGGGAGACACGCCATAACGGTCAACCCCTCAGCAAAGACCCCCGGGTGCGGCACAAGCTTGCCCAACTGGCCACTGAACTCGAGGTGGGGCGCATGTTTGGCTATCGTGTTGCTTGGCTACTGGAGAAAGGGAACGTCCCTTTCCACGAGGCATCGATAGGCAAGGTGTTTACCTCTGAACTGGAACGGCGCCTAACAAGTATCGGGATGGAGATAGCAGGGCTCTATGGGCAACTGAAGGAGAAATCCAAATGGGCACCGCTCCAGGGGAGCATGGAGCGTGCGTGCCAGCTTGCCTTTATGGTTACCATTGGCGGGGGCACCAGTGAGATCCAGCGGTCTATCATTGCCATAATGGGCCTGGGCCTGCCCCGCCAGTAACGAGCTGATGGAGTGAGGTTTTACCTTATGAGCGAGCAATCGGAAGCAGAAGGCACACTGAATCCCTTTCGGGTCTTGGACCTGACCGACGACAAGGGTTTCTTTTGTGGCAAGCTCCTCGGCGACCTGGGGGCTGACGTCATCAAGATCGAGCCACCCGGCGGAGACCCTTCACGAAACATCGGCCCCTTCTACAAGGATATCCCCGACCCTGAAAAAAGCCTTTACTGGTGGGCCTACAATACCAGTAAAAGGGGCATAACCCTAGACATCCAAACCGCCGATGGCCAGGATATCTTCAAGAGGTTGGTCAAGAGCGCTGATATCGTCATCGAGTCCTTCCCACCGGGGCATATAGACGACCTGGGCCTGGGATATTCGGCACTTAGTGAAATTAACTCGAGCATTATTATGACCTCCATTACCCCCTTCGGGCATACGGGCCCCTACAAGGACTACAAGGGCTCTGACATCGTCCTCTGGTCTCTGGGCGGCCAGTCGTACATCACCGGCGATGAAGACCGACCTCCCTGCCGGATGAGCTTCCCCCAGGCCTGCCTTCATGGTAGCTCCCAGGCTGCCGGGGGAACGCTGGCAGCCCTCTACTACCGAGAGCTCTCAGGCGAAGGGCAGCATGTTGACGTCTCAATCCAGGCATCTGTGGCATGGACCCTGTGTAATGTGATCCAGTTCTGGGATTTGTCGGGGTACAGTATGACCCGCAGCGGAACCAAGCGTATGATCGGCGGCGGTTGGGCCAGATTCGCCTATCCCTGTAAGGATGGCCACGTGGGTTTCTGGGTGGCAGCGGGCTTCCTGGCGGCGTCCTCCATGCCTCAGATGGTGAGATGGATGGCCGAGGAGGGGATGATGGGCGTTTTCGAGGAGCGCAAGGACTGGGGATTTGACGAGTGGGCTCAGGTAGATTCCATGCTCATGTCGCAGGAGGAGCTGACCGCTCAAGAGGACACTCTGCTGAAGTTCTTCGCCAACAAGACCAAGGCGGAGCTCTATGAGCAGGCGCTAAAGAGACGTATCATGCTCTACCCTACCAGCACCACCGAAGACCTGGCGGAGAACATCCAGCTCAAGGACAGGGATTTCTATATAGGTGTGGAACACCCAGAACTGGGCGAAATCATCACTTATATGGGCGCTCCGTACAAGATGAGGGAAACCCCCTGGAGGATATCGAGACGTGCCCCCCTGATCGGGGAGCATAACCAGGAGATCTACGAAGGAGAGCTGGGCTTCTCCAAAGAGGAGATGCGCCTGTTTAAGGAAGCCAGGGTTATTTAAACATAATAAAGACGGAAATGAAGGAAGTGGAAGATGGAGAAGAGGCGTGTATTTGAAGGGGTGAAGATCGCCGATTTCACCTGGATGGGCGTAGGTGCCATCGCCATGAAATTCATGGCCAACCTCGGGGCACAGGTAATCCATATCGAATCCAGCACCAGGGCTGACACCACCAGAACATCCATGCCCTATAAGGACTGGCAGCCGGGCCTGAACCGCAGTGGTGTTTTCAACTATTACAACGACAGCAAGTATGGACTGAGCCTCAACATGAAGATGCCCCAGGCCCAGGAGGTGGCCAGGAGAATAGTCTATGAGTGGGCCGATGTGGTTGCCGATGCCCACCTGCCGGGGATTATGGAGAGGTGGGGCCTGGACTACCAGACCCTGAGAAAGGAGAAACCGGACCTCATCCACGTCGCCACGTCCCTACAAGGGAAAACAGGCCCCTACAGCGGGCTGCCAGGGTATGGAATCGTCGGGTCACAACTGGTGGGCTTCAGCGTTATCAGCGGCTGGCCCGACAGGGAGCCGACAGTTCCCTTTGGAGCCTACTCCGATTTCGTCGCCTTCCCTTTCATGGTAACCGCCCTTATGGCAGCTCTCATCCACCGCAAGAGGACGGGCAAGGGGCAGTACATAGACTTCTCCCAGCTTGAAGCGAACGTTCAGTTTCTGGCACCTCCCATCATGGATTACATGATAAACGGGCGAATTATGATGCGCATGGGGAACCGCTCCAGCCATGCCGCACCACATGCCATCTACCGCTGCCAGGGAGAGGAGAGGTGGTGTGCCATTGCCGTGGAGACTGATGAAGAGTGGAAGGCCTTCTGCAGGGTAATCGGCGGTCCAGAGTGGACCAGAGACCCCAGGTTCGCCACGCTCATGGGCAGGAAGGAGAACGAGGGTGAGCTAAACATGTTGGTAGAGCAATGGACGGCGAACTATCCGCCGCAGGAGGTAATGAGCCGCATGCAGGCAGCGGGGGTGCCCGCAGGGGTGGTGGAGAGCGGTGAAGACCTGGTTGCAGACCCTCAATTGAACCACTGCCTTCACGTGACCCTGGAACATCCCGAGATCGGGCCACACATCTACGGTCTACCGCCTTACCGGCTCTCGAAAACGCCCCCCAAACTCACCATGCCCGCTCCCTGCATTGGTCAGCACAACGAGTACGTCTTAAAAGAGGTCTTGGGGATGTCTGATGATGAGGTGGCAGACCTGCTCATAGCAGGCGCCCTTGAGTGAATTGGAGGGGTGGAAAGAGACCCTAAGATTACTATTAAGGGGGTGATAAATGATTGGTATCACATCTTACGGAGCCTATGTTCCTTTGCACCGTCTAGACCGCTCTGAGTTTTTCAGGGCCTGGGGTGGCATATTTGGCATGTCTATACCCGGGGAGAAGGCAGTGTCCAACTTCGATGAGGATAGCCTCACAATGGCCGTTGAATCGGCCATCGACTGCATGAATGGAACCGATCCCCAGAAAGTCGACGTCCTTTTTTTTGCCACCACAACCTCCCCCTACAAGGACAGGCTTTGCTCCAGCATAATGGCCGTAGTCCTCGATATGCGCCGCGACGTCCGAACCATAGATGTAACCGGATCGCTACGGGCGGGGACAACTGCCATCGTCTCAGCCCTCGATGCCATCAAAGCTGGAACAGCCAAGAGCGTCATGGTGACCGCTGCCGATACCATTATGGCAGCGCCAGCGGGTGATTTCGAGCAGGCCTACGGTGACGGTGGTGCTGCCCTTTTCCTGGGAACTGAGGGGGTTATTGCCAGCGTCGAGGGCAGCTACTCCATCTCCGATGAGTTTGCAGGGATGTGGCGGACGTCTGATGATACTTTCATCCGATCATGGGAGGACCGGATGGTCCTCGATAGTGGCTATTCCAGCATTATGCCCGAGGCCATCTCGGGACTGATGAAGAGGTATGGCCTGGCCACAAAGGATTTCACAAAGATGGTCTGCGATTCCCCTCTCGATGTGAGAAGGCATGCCAGGTTGGCGAGGGAATTGGGATTTGATGCGTCGCAGGTTCAGGACCCGATGTTTCTGACTGTGGGCAATACCGGTTGCGCCCTGGCAATGATGATGCTGGTTGCCGCGTTAGAAGAAGCTAAGGCTGGGGATAAGATACTCTTCGCCAGCTATGGAAATGGGGCTGATGCCTTTGTGCTCGAGGTGACTCCTGAGATAGAGAAGGCCAGGGATCGGCGGGGGATAAGAAACCACCTCGCCTCGAAGAAACCGCTCAACAATTACGAGACCTACCTGCGCTGGCGCAGACTGGTAACCATAGAACGAGCCCGGCGCCCCGAACTGGGGCCTACTACCATAGCGGGGCTGTGGCGGGATCGCAGGCTTATCCTTGGCCTTTGGGGTAAGAAATGCAAGGTCTGTGGCACCCCGCAAATCATACAGGGCGCCAGCATGGGCATGGGCACACCGACAAGGGTATGTGTAAGCTGCCAGGCAAAGGACCAGTTTGAGGACTACAGATTCGCAGATAAAAAGGCCAAGGTCTTCACCTTCACCCAGGATAACCTGGCCGACACCGTTGATCCTCCTTCTGTCATTACGACGGTTGACTTTGAGGCAGGAGGCCGGGCCATATTCGATATGACCGATCGTGATCCCGGCGAGGTTTATGTGGACATGCCTGTGGAGATGACCTTCCGCAAGCTCTACTACGATGCACCGCGGGGGATTCACAATTACTTCTGGAAGACTCGACCTGTAAGGTGTTAAGAAAAGGAGGGAAGATGCCGCAGGGTATCAAAGATAAGGTCTGTATCGTTGGTATGGGCTGCACCAAGTTCGGAGAGAACTGGGATAAGAGCGACGCTGACATGATTGTGGACGCAGCCTATGAAGCTTATGAGGATGCCGGTATCGAGCCCAAGGATGTCCAGGCTTCCTGGGTGGGAACCTGTTGGGGGATGACGGCAGCAATGCTAAGCGTGGCCCTGAAAATACAGTATAAGCCTGTCACCAGGGTGGAAAACGCATGTGCCACAGGTGCTGAGGCACTGCGAAATGCCTGCTATGCGGTAGCATCCGGGGCTTACGATATCGCCCTGGCCCTCGGCTATGAGAAACTTAAAGACCAGGGCATCAGTGGCCTGGGCGGCACGGCCATCACAACCGGCGTCGCCTCCTCGATGACAGCCCCCGGCGCTTTCGCCATGCTGGCCACTAAATACTTCGCCCGATATGGCCTGAGCCCCGCTGAGGGGAAGAGGATGATTGCCCAGATACCGGTGAAGAGCCACCGCAACGGCGCTCTAAACCCCAAGGCCCATTATCAGAGGGAAATAACCGTGGAGCAGGTATTGAACGCGCCAATTATTGCCTGGCCACTGGGCATCCTCGATTCCTGCGGGGTGAGCGATGGTGCGGCAGCAGCCATCGTCGTCCGCGCTGAGGATGCCAAGAAGTTCAGGCCCGATCCAGTCTACATAAAGGCGCTACAAATCTGTGTTGGTCCCGCTGAGGGCCAGATGAGCCAGGTGTTCGACTACACCCATGTGGAGGAGACCTACCGGGCTGGACAAGCGGCCTACGCCGAGGCAGGAATTAAGGACCCACGCAAGGAGATCAGCATGGCGGAGGTACACGACTGCTTTTCCATCACCGAGGCTGTTATCATGGAGGACCTGCAGTTTAGCCCCAGGGGGAGGGTGAAGGAGGATATCGATGCAGGGACATTTAGCCTTGATGGCGAATTACCAGTGCAACCGGACGGTGGGCTCAAGTGTTTTGGCCACCCCATTGGCGCCAGCGGGCTGAGGATGATGTACGAGGTATACCTCCAGCTCCAGGGAAGGGCTGGCCCCCGCCAGATAAAGAACCCCCAGTTGGGACTGACCCATAATCTGGGGGGGTTCCCCTATTTGAGCGTCATCAGCTGTTGCATTGCAGGTATGTAGGGATGGAAAGGAGGGACTATGAACAAGGTATTCGCTAGCCCTGAAGAAGCCGTCTGGGATGTTGAGGATGGGGCCAGCATTATCATCGGCGGCCCCGGCACGCCGACCGCATCCCCGACCAGCCTGATTTGGGCGCTGAGGGATAAGGGGAGCAAGAATCTGACGCTTATCTGCAATATGGCGGGATTCTGCCCCTATGCTGCCATAGTTCTAGTCGAGAATAAGCAGATTAGCAGACTCCTCGCTGCCTTCGGGGGCGTTGCCAGGCTGCCTACAGCCACTGAAGAGCAGATCAAGGCAGGTGAGATAGAGTTTGAGCTTGTCCCCCAGGGAACGCTTTGTGAGCGGCTGAGGGCAGGTGCGGCTGGAATCGCCGCTATCTATACCCCAACTGGAGTTGGAACTGCAGTGGAAACGGGGAAAGAAAAACGGACTTTCGGGGATAAGGAGTACCTCCTTGAGACCGCGCTATTTGCTGATTACGCTCTCATTTCTGCTCACAAAGCCGATACCATGGGGAACGTTGTCTTCCGCAGGACGGGACACAATTTCAATCCAGTGTTCATTACGGCGGCGAAGACCTCCCTCGTGGAGGTAGAGGAGATCGTAGAGACGGGAGAGCTGGAGCCCGATTCGATTGATATCTCAGGTATCTATGTAGACCGGGTTGTCAAGACCACTTTCGACCGCCATCGAGCAAAAGACGAATGGAAATCCCTGCTGGCCAGGGGACTAATGCTGGGCGCTCCAATAGAGAGAGGGGGTAAGACAGGGCTGAGCCGGGAACTCATTGCCCTTCGGGGATCCAAAGAGCTCAAGCCAGGGGACTGGGTCAACCTTGGGACTGGCATACCAACCATCGTCTCACAGTTCCTGCCCGAAGGAGTTAATCTCCACGCCGAGATGGGCATCATAGCGCACGGTCCGCCGCCGCAACCAGACGGTGAAATAGATATAGACACCTGGGGTGCCAGCGCTGAATGGCTCACAGTCAAGCCAGGGACATCCTTTTGCTCAAACCTGGAAGCCTTCGCCATGGCTCGGAGTGGTCGCGTCAACACAGTATTCCTGGGAGCATTCCAGGTCTCGGAGAAAGGAGACCTGGCTAATGTTTGGAACCCGGAGATGGGGGCACCAGGTGTTGGCGGTGCCATGGACCTGGTAGCGGGTAAGACAAGGGTGATAATCCTTATGGAACACACGACCAAGGATAACAAGCCCAGGATCTTAAAGGAGTGCAGCTACCCGCTGACCGGTGTCCGCTGTGTCTCCCTGATCATTACCGACCTCGCGGTCATCGAAGTCACACCGCAGGGCTTGGCACTGAAGGAGCTTGCCCCGGGATGGACCGCAGAAGAGGTCCAGGCTCTCACCGAGCCCCAGTTGATAATAAGCCCCGGGCTCAAGGAAATGGAGCTCTAGTTGGAATAATCTCAGAACAGAACGTTAGGGGAGGTAAGTGAAATGGGAATAGGAGAAGGTGGCAAGAGCCTGTTGGAGATGCTGGAGGAAAGAGACCGTCTGATAAAGGAAACAGGTTACTTCTATGGGCTGGAGAAGATGGCGCTGCATGATGAGGACCCGGCTAAAATGACGCGCTTCAACTGGAGGCTCACCAACGCCTGTATTACAGCCCGCGAGAGCGCCAAGTTGCTGTCCGCTACCCCCACGGTTCGAACCTTTGGTGAATGCCTGTTCATGCTGCTGCTTCCCCAAGGAGATTGCGTAACGGCGTCTCATGGCCTCGCCGGGCATGTCGCCAGCGCAAGGGACCAGATTGCATTTATGATCAAGCTGGGCTTTGAGGAAAACCCGAAAATCAGAGAGGGCGATATCTTCGCCTGCAACCATCCCCGCTATGGAGGTGGCCATTCCGCAGACAACTACACATATGTTCCCATCTTCTATAAGGGGGAATTAGTTGCCTGGGCGGCTGGTATCAACCATATTGCTGAGGTTGGGGCTGCTCTATACTCTGCAAGCGTTCCCATCATCTCGCCCACAACCTATACCGATGGATGGGCCTATCCTCCAATGAAGATCGGAGACAGCTTTCAGATCGCAAAATGGTGGAACTTGCTGTGGAGCGAAAAGACCAGGATGGGTAATTTCAATATCCTCGACAGCAATATGCGCGTAGCTGGGTCCATTATGATCCACGACACAGTCCAGAAGATCATGGAGGAATTTGGGATAGACTATTTCAGGAAAGGGGTAAGGGAGATCCTAGAGCGGGAGAGGAGGCGAGTTGCCACCATTGTTCACAGACAAATGGTGCCCGGTATTTACAAGCATGCTTATTGGCGTATTTCCCCCAATAAGGGTCAGGTAGGCCCCAGCTTTCCTTTCGCTGATAGGGATTTCCCCATACACACCCCTATTGAACTTCATATCACCTCCGATGGTCGGTTCTCAATCGACCTTGCTGGAACAAGCAGGGAGGACTACCACTCATGGAACGCCCCTAGCGATGGAACTCGAAGGCTAGCACTGGCCTGGTGGTGGCTCCCTCAATTCGTCCATTCAATTTGTATCAACACAGCCTTCGACTATCTAATCGACTATTCAGCACCAGAAGGATGTCACCTGAATCCAACCAACGAACAGCTCAGTACCTCCATAGGTCTCGGTGGTATGGCCACCTTGATGACGCCGTTATGGAACATCTGCAAGCGCTGCTTTTTCTCCCGGGGGGTTCTGGAGGAGGATTGGAGTGCAACTGGTTGCGGCGGCTTGCTTGAGTCCGAGGGTGTGCTTGAAATTGGAGTGCCCTGGTCATTTGGCATGTTTGGGGCAGCCGGGGCCTGGTCTACTGATGCAGGATCCTTCAGAGATGGCCTTTCGGCAGCAACCTGCGGATTCAACCCTCAATCAGACATGGGCGAGGTTGAGGAATGGGATCTTTATGAACCGCCACTTGTCTGTCTGGCGCGGAAACTGCCCCCCAACCTGTTTGCACATGGCAAGTTCAGAGGTGGGGTGGGCATAAGCTGGGTTTTCCTGGTTGTTAACGCTGGGCAGCGCCTCAGCATAAGCTTCGGCAGCGGTGGCGGTCCTAGGATAATTGGACCAGCAGTAGGCATGAGCGGCGGTTATCCTGGAGGCTATACAGACTGGCATGTTGTTTTCTCTGACACTAATGCACTCGAGTTAATAGAAAAAGGGGCTGGCTATCCCACCACCCTTCCCGAGATCATGCAATGGATTAACGAGGGGAAGCTAAAGGTGGGCAAGATTATGTATCATTCTGGTGGGATGCCGTCGGTGCCGATGAAAGACGGTGATCTTTATGTGCTATCGTCCCATGGTGAGGCCGGTTGGGGCGATCCTATAGAACGAGACCTCGGCTTAATAGAGGAGGATCTGAACGGCGGATGGATGACCCCCGAAGTAGCCAGAGACATATATGGAGCGGTAGCGCAGTCCATCGATGGCAAATGGAAAGTGGATGAAGAGCGCGCCAGTAAAGAGCGCCAGGAGATAAGGCAGACGAGAAGGGAGGAGGCTAAGCCCTTTAAGGAGTGGTGGCTCCAGGAGAGGGAGCGCTTACTAAATAAGGAATTTAAGGAGGAGGTTTGCTATATCTATCAAGACGTCCTGAATAACGCTAAGTCCGGGGCTCAATTCCGCGGATTCTGGCAGGTGGGCGAGGACTTTGTATTATAACTTATGGGAAGGAGGAAGATATGCCTGAGGCCAGTGGTGCCGAACTTACATCCAAGGAAAATATTAGGCTCATGGTGGAAGGGAAACTCAGCCCAGAGATTGTGAACAGGCTGCGTCGCATTGCTATCAAAGAAGAGGACCGGTTCTGGAAATATCTGGAGGTTCTACAGGAGAGGGTCGGTTTCAAAGAGAAGATATTGTTGCGGCTATCGGATCATCAGTATATTGTGGCCAAGGGGGGTGAGAGGATAGTGAAGTGTGACTGCGGGCAAGAGTTCGGCGATTATCGGGTCAACTGGAAACTCAGCTCGTTAGTCCATGTTAGAAAAACCTGTGACGAGATGAAAGAAGTATATCCATTTCTGCCCAAGGAGATGCCCTATCCAGAAGAGGGGCTCGTGGAGGTGAGGGAATACTATTGTCCGGGATGCCTGGCTCAGCTCGCGGTAGAGCTTGTTCCACCAGGTTACCCCGCCATATTTGAGATGTTTCCAGACCTTGACACCTTCTACCGGGAATGGCTGGGAAAGCCCTTGCCCGGCGAGAACCCTGAGTGGTTTCAAGATAAGACCCTAGAGGAGATATCACACTGGGCTGTTAAGTAATAAAGAACCCGAGACTCAGAACCAACCTAGCTCTGTGAAATAAGGAGGTGGATGGATGGCTGAAAAGAAAGGAAAGGGGTTGTTGGTGGCGTTAGATGCCGGTGGCACAATGACTGACACCTTTTTGGTAGACAAAGAGGGCCGGTTCAGCCTGGGAAAGGCGCTGACTAATCGTGAAGATGAGTCTAAGAGCTTCGTGAACTCTATTGAGGACGCCAGTCATATAGCAAATATGAATCCTCGTGAAGTGTGTGAGCAGGCGATTTCCATCGTCTACACCGGTACAACAATGCTCAATACTTTGCTCACCCGCAAGGGAATGAGGGTGGGATTACTGGTAACCAGAGGATTTGAGCACATAGTCCATATGGAGAGGGGACTGACATGGCTCTCGCTCTCCTATGAAGATACGCTGCACTATGCCCTCCACGAGCACACGCCGCCCCTGGTAGATATCAATCTGGTAAAGGGGGTGACTGAGCGCATTAAGGGCCCCACCTACTACGTTGGCTGTCATCTCCCCGCCGACGCAGTAGTCGTTCCTTTATCGGAGGATGACGTCACAAAAGGGACGGAAGAGCTTTTGGATGCCGGAGTGGAGGTGATCGGGATTCTGTTCCTGCACTCTTATATCAGCACTGTGCATGAAAAAAGAGCAGCGGAAATCGCCCGCGAGGTGGTGCGGCAGCGAGGTCTTGAGGTGCCGGTGATAACTTCGTATGAGGTCTCGCAGGTTTCCTTTGAAACGCAAAGGTGTAAGAGTCTCTTGCTTCAGTGCTACGCGGCGGAGCCAGTGGCCAAACAGCTAGCCAGGGTGGAGCAAAGTGCAAAGGGTAATGGTTACCGATATGAGCTCCAGACTCTGCTTTCATATGGAGCTACAACGACCGTTCACTTCCCCCGGCTATACGAGACCATCATCTCAGGGCCAGCGGGAGGCTTGCTCGGCGGCAAGGCGTTATTAGGGGATACAAAGGGGTTCAAAAACATAGTTTGCACCGACCTGGGCGGCACTTCCTTCGACATAGGTATTGTAGCCAGGGGCGAGATACCTGTAGTGCCAGAACCCGCGTTTGCGGGCCACAAGTTGAATCTGCCAATGCTATCTATAGATTCCGTTGGTGCCGGCACAGGCAGTGTGGTCCATGTAGATCAGCAACTGAGAACGATTGACCTCGGCCCCGAGAGTGCAGGTGCTCTTATCGGCACCTGCTACCAGTATCCAGACATCACCATCGGCGACATAGATCTGATTTTAGGATACCTTAATCCAGATTATTTCCTGGGCGGGGCAGTCAAGCTAAACAAGGAGGCAGCGCTGAAGGCGCTAGACGAACGCCTGGCTAAGCCCCTGGGAGGTGACCTTTATGACACCTCGAGCAAGGTTCTGGATTTGCTACATAGCCAGCTGCGCGACGCTGTTAGTAGCAGATTGCTGGCAAGAGGATTTGACCCTTCCGAGTTTACCCTGATCTCTTATGGGGGTAGTGGGCCTCTGCATATGTGGGGACTGGAAGACGGGCTCAAAGTGGCTGATATGGTCACTGTTCCCTGGGCTGCAGCCTTTTCCGCCTTCGGCGTTTGCACTGCTGACTATTTCCATCGCTATGAGAAGAGTTTCATCAGCGTCATTCCTTTTGGGATGCCTGATGAGTACAAGCTCTGGCAAGCCGAACCCGTGAATCAGGCATGGGAGGAACTTGAGCAAAAGGCCTATGAAGAGCTTGAGCGGGAAGGGTTTTCTCGGGAAGGTGTCAGTTTTAAGTATTTCATATATGCAAGATATTTGGGACAGTTGACTAGTTGGGAGGCCCCTGTGGAAATTGGAAGGGTAAAGACAGGCCAGGATATGGACAAGCTGATCGAGAGCTTCGAAAAGACCTACGCTGCTATCTATCCGCTAGCGGTGGCCATGCGCGATGTAGGATGCGCCATCACATCGGTCGGCCTCCAGGCCTATGTGGAAAGAATGAAGCCCTTGATTCGCAGGTATCCTCTCGAGGGCAAAGAGCCGCCCAAAAACGCCTATAAGGGACAAAGGGATGTTTATCACAAAGCATGGATGAAGTTCGATATTTGGGAGATGGATTTGTTGCAGGCAGGCAATCGGGTGGAGGGCCCGGCCATTATTGAGCATCCGATGACCACCCTCGTTGTACCCCCCGAAAAGTGCATAGAATTAGATGAGCACCTGCTCATATGGTATAAGGACAGTAAATAAGGAAATCATGCCGTTTGGGGAGGGCAATAGAGAATGAGATTGCAGAAGCTTTTCGAACCCACCAAGATCGGTAGCATGACCCTGAAAAACCGCATAGTCATGCCAGGCATGGAGACAAACCTGGAATCAATAGATGGCTTCGTAACCCCCAGACTTATCGACTACTATGAGGAGAGAGCCAAAGGGGGCGTAAGTCTCATTATCGTACAGACCGCCACCGTGGATGACCCGCGAGGAAAAGCAACGCCACGTCAGATGAGCTTAGACCATGATAAGTATCTTGAAGGTCTCTCCGAGCTAGCCCGGGCGATAAAGCGGGGCGGTGCCCGAGCTGCAATCCAGCTTGAGCATGGAGGTAGATACGCTTGCTCGAGCATCACCGGCCAGCAGCCAGTGGGGCCCTCCGCTTCAATCTCACCGATGGGTGAGCCCGTAAGAGAGCTTACAGTTATGGAAATAGCAGAGCTTGTAGAACATTACGTTCAGGCAACAGTGCGGGCGCAGAAGGCAGGTTTCGACGGCGTTGAAATCCACGGAGCCCATGGTCATTTACTAGCCCAGTTCTTATCCCCAAACATCAACCAGCGCCAGGACCAGTATGGAGGCAGTCTGGAGAATCGAGCGCGGTTCCTGCTCGAAGTGATTCGCGCCTGTCGAGCGCAATTAGGTCCCGACTACCCAATTTGGTGCCGAATAGACGGGGCCGAGTATGGCATTGATCCCGCCATTGACTACGCTCAGGCGGCGCAGACGGCGCGCCTGGCAGAAGAGGCAGGATCTGATGCCATTCACGTCTCGGCGTGGGCTTATGGGCCGGAATTTGCGTTTTTCTGTCCTGGCTTGCCGGGGTTTCATCTGCCCAGCGCTGCCGTGATCAAAAGGCATGTAAAGGTCCCGGTGATCGCAGTAGGACGCATTTTACCCGAGCTCGGAGAGTGGGCTCTACGGGAGGGGGTAGCTGATATGATTGCGATGGGGAGAGCCCTAATAGCCGATCCCTACTTACCGAAAAAAGCAGCTGAGGGAAGACTCGAGGATATCGTGCCTTGCCTCGGATGCTCAGAATGTATCGGAACCATAATCCAAGGGATCGCCCAATCCATGGCGGACCCTACCTTCACCGGGGGTGAAGTCAAATGCGCCGTCAATCCAACCGTCGGCAAAGAGCGTGAATATATCATAAACCCGGCCCCAGCCCCAAAGCGCGTAGTAGTCGTCGGCGGCGGGCCAGCGGGAATGGAAGCAGCCCGGGTGGCCAAACTCAGGGGATACGATGTCACCTTAATGGAGGGGAATACTCAGCTGGGAGGACAGTTGGCAGCTGCTGCTGTGCCCCCACACAAAGAAGGCATCTCTCTGTTGACAGATTACTTCCAAAACCAATTGAACAAGTTAGGCGTTAAGGTAGAGCTGGGCAGGGAGGCAACTTTAGATACTATTGCTGCCGTTGAGCCGGACGTAGTAGTTTGGGCAGCAGGCGCATTGCTACTGGAACCTGAAATAACCGGCTTAGACCGGTCCAAGGTTGTGTCTGCCTATGATGTGTTAACGGGAATCGCGGCTGCCGGAGACACGGTGGTAATTATCGGAGCTGAGGGGGTCGGCTGCGAGACCGCTAATTTCCTGGCTGATCAGGGGAAGAAGGTTACTATAGTGGAAGTCTTACCCCAGGCGCTCAGCAAGGAGGGGCCCCTCACACAGATGCGGCTTTTTGATGAACTTGCCAGGAAGGGCGTGGAGCTGCTCACAGGCGTAAAGTATGAGGGCTCCAGCAACGATGGTCCCCTTATCAGGACCGATGACGGACAGATAAGAAATCTGGTGGCTGATACCTATGTACTCGCCACCGGCGCCCGACCAAACTCAGAGCTAGTCCCTGCCTTAAGGAAGAGATTTGAACATGTTTACGTCATAGGCGACGCTCTGGAGCCACGACGCATCAGTGATGCTATAGCCGAGGGCTTCGAAGCTGCCCAGCGCATTTAGGACACCTGAATCGCTGTCGCCGGTTTATGCATGGCATAAACCTCGCACTCGCATCAAGGATATTGCGAACAACCTCAGATAAGGCTGTGCTTCCGTCTTAGCCAGACCATGACAGTATAACCGGATTGAGCCACAAGGCGGACACCTGACCTTCATTACCACCACCAAAAGTGACGATACCTAGAGCTCCCCGCCAACCTCGAGGACATTCAGGTTGGCCGGGGAGAATTTTTTCAATGACCTTCACCTGGCCACCGGCTTAGAGCAAGTTGGAGGCGCACCAAGTCATTTCCGTTGAGGTTAACATTCCGATGGATTGT
>CAZCXP010000014.1:0-24266 GCA_964502665.1 uncultured Dehalococcoidia bacterium
ACCTGCCACCGACAGATTATTAAGGAGGTTCTGGCCTGTGACATCAAAGGTATGCCACGAGCCATCAGCATGCTGAGCACGTGCCTCTAAGTGTGCAGTGGCACCGGGATTTGAGAGCAGTTGAGCGAAGGCCTCGGATGCATTTTGCATATCGTCCGGGTGGACAAACCCAAGTGCGTCCTTGCCGATTCGCTCTCCTCGTTTATAACCCAACACATGTTCTACGGATGGGCTTTCGTAGCGGAAGGTTCCGTCACCATTCAGGATCATGATGGCGTCTTGAGCGTTTTCGATTAGCGACCTGAACTGCTGCTCGCTGCGTCGCAGTGCTGCCTCTGCCTGCTTGCGCTCGGTGATGTCGCGGGCGATACCCATGCCTATGTAGTGGTCAGCACCCCGCTCCAGCGGAATGTTGAACGTCTCAACCCAGATTGTCTCTCCAGACTTGCTAATCAGGCGAAGTTCAATAGAATGCTCCATCAAGCCCTTGGCCAGGATATCTGCCACGGCTTCGAATGCCTGAGGAAGGTCCTCTGGATGGATTATGTCCTGGAACGAGACCTTTCCAAGGTCATCCCGCGTGTATCCTAGCCGTTCCAGGGTGTAATCGTTGGCGTCAAGGAAGAGCCCTTTCTCATCATTGATATAGATTATCTGTAGGTGGTTATCGAAAATGGCCCTGTACCGCCTCTCGGCCTCTCGAACTGACTCCTCTGCCTGCTTGCGCTCGGTGATATCCCTGACGACCACGGAGACCGCTGGCTTCCCCGCATACTCTATGAGCCTTGCTCCGAACTCGACGGGACGCGCTGTTCCGTCTTTGGCTACCAGCGTAGTCTCGTACTGTGGCGGCACAATGTCGCCACGTCTTCTCCTTGCGTGCACTTGGCCCAGTTCCTTCACGATCTCAGGAGGCAAGAGTTCCTGAATGGTCCTGCCCACCACCTCTTCCCGCGTATATCCGAACATCTCCGCAATCCTTGCATTGGCAAAAGGTACTGTGAACCCCTGAATCACGCAGTAACCATCGTTCATGTCCTCTACTAAACGCCTGAATTTCTCCTCTGACTTCCGTAGCGCTTCCTCCGCCTGTTTGCGGTCGGTGATGTCACGCAGAAGGTTCACCAACCCGACGGGCTCCCCATTTGAGTTTCGCAGGAGAGCCACACTGACTTCGACCCAGACTGTAGAGCCATCTTTGCGATAGAACTCCAACTCTGCTCTGGGCGAACCCGGACGTTTGTCCCCTCCATCGTGCTCATAGGCCAGTTGTTGTGCCAGGCTCTTCACAGCAACTTCACGGGAAGCAGGCGTTAACGACTCTTCAATAGTAAGAGCCATAGCTTCCTCAACGGTGTAACCCAGCAGGTGCGTGAAAGAAGGACTTATATATGTAGGCTTTAGATTCATGTCAGTACTGGTAATGACATCCCTCACATTCTCGGCAAGCAGGCGGTAGTGTGCCTCACTCTGTTGCAGCGCCTCCTCCGCTTGCTCGCGCTGCCCACCTCCAATAAGCTCCCATTTAGCCTTGCGACGAATAAGCGCGAATCGATGGCTGTTGACCACATCTACGACCTCGGATGCTCCACACTTGTCAAGGGAATAGGAGCAAATGGCAATCATCCGGTAGTTGCCGATGACGCGGTCCACCTGCGCTTCATACGCTGCGAAATCCCCCCAATCCCTTTTCTGGAGCCAAAATGTATTACCGGTAAGGCGGAGCCCATCGTATCCCTGTTTGAGAGCCTCTTTCTCTTTGTCGACCCAACCCTGCAAGACCCTGTCTGACTTGAATCTCCCTGGTTTCGTGTACCATTGGCTGGCGTCAAGTATCTCAATCTGCCCCTTGTTGATGTATTGGTCGAGATTCGCTACTTTCTTCCTTAGGGCTGCCTTCGCTTCTTCAACTCCCAAAGGTTCCGAAGTAACCCACATGCAAAACTCATTGTTTCGCAGTCCCGCTTTGAAATAGGGCACCAGAATGTCAACCAGATCTTCTTTAGTCTTGTAGAACTGGCACAGGTGTGTCCCCCACGGGACCTCACCCACCGGTTCCAGCCCGGTTCTTCTCATTTCTGTCGCTCTGGCTGAAGTTTGAGGCTTGCTGATCATTTGACCGTCTTAGAACGCTCGCGCTGTCTTGCCGCCGAATTCTAACAGCCACGATAAAGCTATGACTAACTTGATCAATCATGGCCATAGCTACTATGACGCTATCATGCCTTAGCCTGCTGCTCAATAGCTCCTTCGGGTATTATTGAAGTGAGAATAGTACTACAGAATTGGCCGCGTGAAACGTGAAGCTGTGGGGTTGACAGCCCTGAAGTAGCGTCGTGACTCCTGTCACGACGAAGAATTCGTTGCCACAGGAGTGGCAACGCTACGCTGGCAAATAGAATGCGTTGCTGCTTGTCCTGCGACTGCGGGGATTTTTGCAGTTCCCGTCCTCTGGGGGAGGGGATTAAGGGGAGGGGGAAGTCACCCTCATCCTTCGGCAAGCCTTGGGCCTGGCCAAGGCCAGGGCTCAGGACAGGCTCTACCCTCTCCCTTCGAGGGAGAGGTATTCTATGCGAAAGTATGCTGCTCACCGCTTATGTCGATTCTGCGCTTTTTGCACCCCGCTAGACGAACCCTATCGTTGGTTTGCATTAATGCTCACGCGTAGTTAGAATGGCTTGCGAGAGTAACGGTCGTACCCGAGGTGTTTTGGCAGTGTTTGGCAATTTCAAGGAAGATAAAACCGCCTATGTGCGAGCGATCTTTACGGGCATAGCGGATAGCTACGATCTGATCAATAGTCTGCTCAGCTTGCGACGTGATGGAGCGTGGCGCAGATTCGCTGCATCCCAGTCCAGTATCAAGCCTGGTGGTCTGGCCCTCGATGTTGCCACCGGCACTGGCGAGCTCGCACGCTACCTCTCCCGGCGGAATGCAGGAGGCACGATAATAGGCATAGATTTCTGCCATAAGATGCTGCTCAAGGCCAAAGCCAAGCTTGCTGCCCCGTCGGACGGAAGCAGTGTCGAGCTGGTTCTCGGCGACGTCCTGCAGTTGCCTTTCCCGGACAACACCTTTGACTGTGTCACTGTCGGCTTCGGTCTGAGGAATGTGGCTGACATCGGCGCTGCCTTTCATGAAATCGCCCGGGTGGCAAAATCGGGCGCCAGGGTTGTGTCACTGGAACTCAGTCGGCCCAGGTCTTCGCTCGCCAGGGCATTGCACAGTTTCTCCCTATTTCACATAGCGCCGTTTGTCGGCGGACTCATTTCTGGCAGCAAGGAAGCCTACATCTATCTGGCCGATTCGATTATGGAGTTCCCGTCTCCCGAGGAAGTGAAGAAAATCATGGAGAACGCGGGCCTGCAAGAGGTGAAAGTGTACCGCCTCACCCTGGGCATAGCTACGGTTCACGCAGCGATCAAGAGGGACTAGCTGCTGTTGGGACAATCGGACCACTTTGGCCCCATACCCAGCTACTCAAATCGTTCCCAGGGATTACCATTGGTTCAGTTGTTGCAGTACTATTTTGCTACCACTAGCTGGCTAGAAATAACCATTTACGCCTCATCGTGGGTATGCTAACGTTTGAGCAGACTGCTCGTATACTGACCTCCGTAGAGAGTTGTCGGATGAATGCTTTTGCTTTGCTTTCTATGCTTTCGTGTGTGATCGTTTTTCTTCTGGGAAGCTTCATCTTCCTCAGGGATACGCGAAAGCCATTAAGCAGAATCTTCATGTTGCTTTGCCTGTCTTTGGCGCTGTGGTCGTTCGCAGAATTCGGCTATCGTCAGGCAGATAACCTTGAGACAGCCTATTTCTGGCTGAAATTAAGCGATCTCAGCTTCATAGTGTCACCCGTTCTACTGCATTTCGTCCTTGTTTTTACACGGGAATGGAGACTCCTCAGGAGTAAGCTAACTTATCTTCTGCTATACGCCCCGGCGCTGGTGGTTATTCTTGTGTCGCTTACAACAGATATGATCGGGGGAGAGCCAGTGAAGGAGTATTGGGGATGGACATGCGCCATCCCTGAAAGCTCCCTGGTATATAACGTTACCTATTTTTGGGCCTATGGCCTGGGAATTTTATCTATATATTTATGCTTGCTGTGTTACCTGAAGGAGCTCGACCACAAGAGGAAGCAGCAGGCTAAGTATGTATTAATCGGGTTTCTCATCGTTCTGGCTACTGGCTTGATTACCGAGTGGATGCTCCCTTTACTCCAAGTCAGGATTCCAGAGCTGACCACCACTACATTTACCATCGCATGTGCTTGCGCTGGATATGCAATGTGGAAATACGAGCTGTTTGCCATGACTCCGGCAAACGCAGCAGAGGGCATTATATCTACCATGCCAGACTCCCTGCTTCTGGTCGGTCCAGATCAAAGCATAACTCTGGCCAACAAAGCGACGCTGAAAATGCTTGGGTACAAAGAAAGCGAGTTAATCGGGCAGGCAGTGGAAATCATCTTTGCAGAAAAGGATGGTGAGAAGGCTGTGGTCGGGGGAATGGCAGCTGAGGAATCAGAGGCGCGTTTTGTCGTTGCTGAGACGAGCTTCAGGACGAAGGCCGGTAAGAGTGTCCCTATCTCTCTATCCAGGTCTGTGATGAGAGACAGAGAGGGGAAGCTGCAGGGCATCATTTATATAGGTAGAGACATCACCGAGCGCAAGCTGGCAGAAGAAGAGAAACAGAGAATGGAGGAACATCTTCAAATTGCTGGCAGACTGGCTGCAGTCGGTGAGTTGTCGGCAGGTGTCGCTCATGAGTTGAACAACCCACTCGCCGCAATCCAGGGCTTCGCCCAGTTTCTGGCGCAAAGAGAAAATGTGGACGAAACCACAAAGAGCGATGCGGAAACTATCTACAAAGAGGCACAGCGTGCCACCAGAATAACCGGCAATCTGCTCTCCTTTGCCCGCAGGCAGAAGCCCGAGAAACGCCTTGTTTCTATCAACGAGGTCGTTGAGAAGGCTCTGGAACTGCACGCCTACCGGATGAAGGTCAACAATATAGAGGTATTGTTGGAACTGGATACCGGTCTCCCAATGACTATGGCTGACCCCGATCAGATGCAGCAGGTCTTTGTGAACGTCCTCAGTAATGCGGAGCAAGCTATGACGGAAGCCCACGGCGGAGGGAAGCTCTGTGTCAAGACGCAGAAGGTGCGCAAGGTGATCCGAATAGCCTTTACTGACGATGGACCTGGCATCTCGGAAGACAACCTGAGGAGAATGTTTGACCCATTCTTCACCACCAAAGATGTAGGAAAAGGAACAGGGCTGGGCCTCAGCATTTGCTATGGTCTTGTCGAAGGCCATGGTGGCCATATGTATGCCAGAAGCAAGCCTGGCAAAGGAACCACTATTGTGGTGGAGATACCCATCGTATCAGGACAGCAGCGCATTGCTGAGGGAACTGGCTTAACCCAAGCCGCGGCCAATGGCACTATCACCTAGGTGTCATCCCACAAGCGCGGCGGTCTATTCCGGGCTGCAGTCAAGACGGGCGAGTGGCCCAAGTGCGTTGCCACTGAGAAGAGGGGTGAGGTTCTCTAAGGATTGCCTTCATCGTTGAAAGCATCCTGGAAAGCTCTGGGTATGGGGCTGTGCGTGTTGATAAACTGTTGGCAGGCTTCAATAAAAGCAGCGAACGCATCGAAATCGCCAAAGACAGCTTCGCCTTGAACCCGTCCTTGCAAAACCACGTGGATGTGTTTACTCTCACATTGATAAATGTCCACCTGCAAATACATGCGTCTCGGCTCCACTGGCTGGTTATTGGCTACTTCACTATCTTGCATACAACATTAGCATAAGTGTCGGTAGTTGCACCATAGTCATTTTGGGCATTTTTGAGCGGCATTTGGTGGCGAAAGATTACTACTGGCAGATAATAGCATACAGCCTCCCCCAGCTTCTATGTCGGCATTGCAGCAGCCTTCGTAGCAGGCATTCTTTATTCCTGCCCCTCGGTCGGCTCTCCACCAGTTGCAGCATTGGTCAACTCAACCCAGAGCCCGTCTATCCAAAGAGTGGCGTGCACAGCGTCTGAGCCCCTCCAGTAGAACACATACATGCTCTGCGGCTCGGAGACACCAAGCAGTTGTGCAGCAGTTCCGTACCTTTGGGCGAAGGCTAGCTGAAGTGCGTTAGCAATCTCCTCTTCCTGGTCGGTTTTGTCTCCTATGGCCCACAGTGTCCAAGGTATGATCATAAGTGCCATTACGACTACGACAACAACTATCCAAGGTATCACTCTTCTACTCATCTACTACTCCGTCGCCAGTAACCCGTAGGCTTCAAGCTCATCCAATAGAGTGTTGAATCTTATTGTTATGTCAGCGAGAGTGCCGTCAGCATCTGCGATATGTGACTGTTGGCTTACAACAGAGACTCCATAGAAACCTAGTTGGGTATCAGCAGCAAACTGAGCGTACGGGATTGCTGCACTGCCGATTTTCAAAACATCCTGTAAGGCTCCTGCACCGTGGTCTCTAGCCTGGAGGACGATATACTTATCGGCCGCATTCTGTGGTGTTATAGGCAGGTTCCCTGCACCTTGGATGGTGTTGACATCGGCAAGCCAATGGTTGTTTAGTCCTAGAGAGCCCCATCTGTCGACGGTCAGGAGTGGGGCACCTGCGCTGTCTTGAATCTCGAAGTAAGGCGTTGTTTGTCCAAGGATTCCCTTGACCAGCAGCTGGCATATATCATCTACTCCTCTAACCTCCAATTGGGCAGCAGCATGATCCTCTACACCAAGCCCACCGATACCGATGTAGCCAAGCTCATTTATGACTATTGGATTTCTATAGGCATCCCAGCCAAAGAAGAAGTGTTTATGGGTTTGGCTGGCGGGTATTCCCAGCAACGCTGCCTGTGTCGGATTGCCCTGTCTCCAAAATCTTATGATGGCTTCACCTGTGTCTAGCTGGTTCAGGTTTAGAATAGGGTAGTGTGGCAGCTCATACGTGTCGCTTTGGTACATTGTGAACTCACCTTGGCGAACCGCTGGAGCGTAGTACTCAAATACAGGTTCTGCCCCGGTATCATATAGACGAAACCGTGTAGCCGAATCGCTCCAGGTAAATGACATATCTTGGCTACTACCGAAATAGATTCTGTCATCGTCACCGATGTAAACTGCCTCATCCAAGTACGAATCCTGCCAGCTTAGAGAACCGGAACCTGAGTCATAGACATTATCAGCGGTGCAATTCGTGAAAACCACTGGCATTATGGACACTATCACTATGGCTATCGCAATAATAACTGTGATCCGCATAAAACCTAGCCTCCTGTCTCTCAAAAGTCTCCTCATCCCCTTCCAGGGGTCTCGCCTTGAACCCGTCCTCGCAAAACCACGTGGATGTGTTTACTATCACATTGATAAATATCTACCTGCAAATACATACGTCTTGGCTCCTCCGGCCAGGTATTGGTTATCTCACTATCTCGAATCAAACATTAGCATAGGTGTCAGTAGTTGCACCATAGCCATTTTGGGCATTTTTGAGCGGTGTTTGGTGGCAAAAGATTACTAGGCGGCAGACAGAGGTGGATTATCCGCGTGCGCTCTTAAATTAGTTGTTTGCGCTTCCCGGGTTCGTTTCGTACTCGATAAACTAACGTTCCCCCGAACGGCAAGCCATAACCAACGTGCTGCCTTCTCTTGTGGCAGTTGCAGTACCATTTTCCTGTCTATAATTGTCCCGAAACAGCCGTTTCTGCGGCGACTGAGGGACAGGCGTTGCAACTGCCGCCGTGAGGCCATAAACTATAGGTAGTTGACAAAGGATGATTTGAGGCGGCGGAGATGAATCAGGTCAGCCAGATAATTCGAGTTACCGTATGGGGATTGTTCCTCAACATATTCCTGGTGGCACTGAAGCTGGCTGTTGGCATCGTTGTCGGCTCGGCTGCGCTTGTCGCGGATGCGGTGCATTCTATCTCCGATTTGTCCACTGATATTGTTGTCATCTTGGGTGTTCGACTTTCATCGCGGCCCGCTGATGAAAGCCATGCCTACGGACACGGAAGATTTGAGACTATGGCTGCTTCCATCATTGGAGCGGTGCTTGTCGGATTCGGTATCCTCATCGCCTGGAGGTCAGGGCTCTCCCTCTATCGAGGTGAGATCAACATCCCTGGCTATGCCGTACTTGTCGTTGCCGCGGTGTCGATAGTGTCCAAGGAGTGGATTTACCAGGTTACGCAGAGAGTTGCCCGCCGAGTTGGCAGCCCTGCGTTGCGTGTCAACGCCTGGCACCATCGCAGCGATGCCCTTTCATCGGTGGCGGTGCTATTCGGGGGCATCGCCGGGCTGGCAGGCTGGGGCCACGGCGACCAGTCAGCGGCTATAGCGGTGGGCGTGATGATCAGTATCGTTGGACTCAACGCACTTTGGAAGGTCTCTTTCGAGCTCACCGAGGGTTCAATTTCGGGCGAAGAGCAGAGGTCGATTGTCGATGCCATTCAGAGTGTAGACGGGGTCAAGGGCTGGCATCAACTGCGCACTCGCCTGGTGGGAAGGGAGGTCTTCATGGACGTCCACGTGCTTGTCGACTCAAGGCTCTCCGTGGCTGAAGGACACCGAATCTGCAGCACTGTCGAAAGCGCTGTCATGCAAACGGTGGAGCGGCCCATCAATATAGTAGTTCACTGTGAGCCGGAAACCGATCCCGATTTCGCGGACGAGAAGCGCCCCGGTCAACAATAGAACCGAATCACTCCATGCCTTTCCTGTTTGCAATCAATACGCTGCTCACAAAGAAGATTATTGTGTAAGCTATCATAACCCCGATACCTACATACAAATCAGGTGAGAAACTCTCCGAAGCAAACCTCTCCCCCGGTCCGAAGCTTACCTCGCCTAGCCCTTCGGTTATCAACCCCGCTGAGTAGGTGACAATGAACCATGGCTCTACGTCCACAAGTCCCAAGACCCTTTGTATGACTGGCAGTAGCATCATCAACACTACGAAACCGAGAACCGTGGACGCTATGGTGCGGTTTAAGACGCTACTGAAGAAGTATACTACGCTTACTGCGCTGGTGGTATAGAGCAAGGCGAGCAAATAGGCCTTGGCCAATTCTGCAGGAATTTCCCCCACGCCGTATACCCCCATTATTTCCAGAGTGATGACAACACAGTACAGTGAGACCACGAGAAATGTAGCGAGCAGCGCCGCGACGTACTTGCCTATGAAGATCGAGGTGCGGCTTTGCATTGTTGGGAATAGCAGCAAGCCTGTCTTCTTTTCAAACTCACCGGATACGGCATCTCCCGCGAATAGTGCAGCAGAGACTATTATCAGTACGCTAAGGAATCCCAGAGCGTTGGCTGCAAACGAACTGGCAGACTCGCCAAAGTCCACATCCCCAATCCTGGGTATGATGTAGAATATTAAGGGCACAACAGTTGCCAATGCGGTGACAATGAGTAGTCTCTTGCGTCTGAGGTGTTTCGTCAATTCAAACCTGATGGAAAGGAGAGTGTGGGAAACCTCGCCTGTAGCGCCGCCTGCAAAGAATGTCATCTACCTCACCCCTTTCTCATTATCGCCCATAACAGAGAGATAAAAATCTTCAAGTCCCATACTTTCCATGTGGTATGAAGCTATCGCGAAACCTTGAGATACGAGTCTGGAGAGTATTTGAGCACTTGTGTCCGGTTTTCCATCAAAATGTAGTCGAACGATGCCCTCCGTTATATCAACTCTATCTATCGACTCGATCGATTCTATTCTGTCGATTTCTTCTCTTGAAAGTGTAGTCAGGAATTTGACGCTGATTGCACTACGTTCCGTTCTATTCCTGATATTCTGGATTGAATCGGATGCGATGACTTTGCCCCTATCCAAGAATATGACCCTCTTGCAGGTCTCGGCGACTTCCCCCAGAAGATGAGAACTCAAAAAGATAGTCACGCCCTCGCCATGAAATCGTTTTATTAGTTGCCTAACGTCTCTCATTCCTTTTGGATCCAGACCCAGGACAGGCTCGTCAAGAATCAATATCTCAGGTTTATGCAAAATCGCTTTCGCTATTATCAATCTTCGCTGCATTCCTGTACTGAAGGTGCTGATTTTCTCGCGCCCCCAATCTGATAGCTCAACCAGCTCCAGGGTCTCTTCTATTCTCTGACCTATCTCTCTATTGCTCATTCCATGCACCTTTCCAAAATACGCTAGCATCTCGTGAGGCGTGAGGTAGTCATAAACTCCTGGGACTTCGATCAATGCTCCGATGTGCCGCAGGGCTTCTTTCGGCTGCTCATTGACGTCGACGCCGTTTATATACGCACGTCCCGAGGTGGGCCTTATCAAGTTGGTAAGTATCTTCATCGTAGTAGTCTTCCCGGCGCCATTCGGACCAAGGTATCCGACGACATCCCCTTTTTCTATTGATAGAGAAACTCCATCGAGAGCGGTAATCTTTCGGCCATATATTTTCACAAGGTTCTCGATTTGAATCGCATATTCCATTAGTTCCCCCCAACTCTTTCACGTTTATTCTGTGGCCGCTTGCTATCACCTCTGTCGAATCGCCCTGCAAGCAAAACGCCTTGTCTCAAAAGGATTTGCCCCCAATGTGGCCAGTATGTGAAGGTATTATGGAATTATTATGGAGCAACCGTGCCTTTCTTGTGTAGCTTTGTAGGTTCTGGAAGAGAGGCACGAGGAAGGGCGATGCAAGGCGGGTGCCCTATCTTATGATAAGTCAATGCTACCCGCCCCCGTTCGGGCTACAGGCAGCGTGAAGGAGAACTTGCTTCCCTTACCCACTTCGCTCTCGACCCAGATTCTGCCTCCGTGGAGCTCCACCATCTGTTTAGCGATGGCGAGGCCGAGACCTGCGCCGCCTTTCTCCCTGGAACGGGCATCGTCAACCCTATAGAAACGCTCGAATATGTGCGGCAAGTCCTCGGCAGGAATCCCCGCACCCGTGTCAGCAACGGAGATTAGTAATTCTCCTTTGCCGCCCCGGCTGGTTTCTCCACCCTCAGCCAATGCTACAGTAACTACGACAGTGCCGCCTGAAAGGGTATGGTTCAGGGCGTTATCGAGGAGGTTGGCAAGTACTTGTTCAATTCGCCTTCTGTCTATCTCAACCTGAGGCAGTCCTTCAGCTATGTCTGCCCTCAGGCTTATGTTCCTTTCGCGTGCTACGATCTCAGCCCGAGAAACCCGTCGCTGCACTAGGCCAGCCAGATCTGTGGGCTCAATCTCCAGCTTTAGTTGTCCCGACTCGGCAAGTGTCAGGTCTCGCAGGTCATCCACGAGGCGGGTAAGCACCGCTGTTTCCTCCTTCAGCGAGACAAGATTATCAGGGGTAAGCTTGTAAACCCCATCAAGCATAGCATCCACAGTCCCCTCGATGACGGATAGAGGTGTGCGCAACTCATGGGCAATGTCGGCGAGCAAGCGCTGACGAGCTTGTTCGCTGCTGTCAAGGCTCGCAGCCATGGAGTTGAATGATTCTGCCAGATTACCAAGCTCATCTTTCGAACTAACCTTCACTCTGTGTGACAGGTCGCCGCTGGCGATACGGGCTGCCCCGTTCTTCAGAACCTGGATCGGTTTGGTGAATTGTCGGGTTAGAAGCAGCCCCAGCAAGATTGCTGCCACAGCCCCCAGCACCCCCGCTATCACCAGGGACTGGTTGGTGCGATTGAGGAAGTCTTGTTCCAATTCTTCAAAAGGAAATGGCGATCCGTCGGTCAGTTGCCCGGGCGGACCTGGCAACTGGAGGTCATCGAAGGCTGGCCTATCACCTATGAAGCCACGAAAGCGTCCGGTCGGAGAAGACAACAGATATAGCTCGCCAACTTCTTCTCCGGAGACGGTGATGATACTTGTCGGACTGGTCAACTTGACACCAACTGTGGTATCGCCAAGCCACTCGCCATGGGTGTCGGCAACTATGGTGCTGGAACTGTCTGCCAGGACTACCCTGTCACCGCGAAGTGTTGCCAGGCCATCAAATAGGCTTTGTACTCCGGACCAATTGCCGTTACCCTCGTAAAACCAGCTAAGGCCTTCTTCCACCTGCACCAGATAGTATCGCCTGCCTTGCTCGATGTAACTGGCAAATTCACGGGTGGTGCCGCGGTTGGTCAAGTATGCCGTCAGCCCCACGGAGATGGCAACGACCAGAAGCAAAGCCACTGCAAGCTTCCATCTCAGGCTACGCATCCGCGGCTCCTCCAAGCTTATAGCCGATTCCCCTTACTGTCAGTATGTATCTTGGCCGGTCCGGGTCGGCTTCCACCTTCTTGCGCAGATTCTTGACGTGGCTATCTATGGTGCGTTCGTAGCCTTCGTAGGCCTCACCCTGTACCTTGTCCAACAACTGGAGACGGCTGTATACGCGGCCTGGGGATTCGGTCAGGACCCTGAGAAGTTCGAACTCAGTAGGCGTTAGCTCTACCAGTTTTTCGCCGCGCCTGACCTCGTGTCTTTCCAGGTCGATTCTGAGCTCGCCAAATTCTATTATTCTTCTCTTCTCGGCAGCACTCTCGGCACGACGCAGGACTGCTCTTACCCGCGACAGCAGCTCTTTGGGATTGAAAGGCTTGACAACATAGTCATCCGCCCCCAATTCCAGGCCGACTATCTTGTCCGTATCCTCGTCAAGGGCCGTCAGCATGATAATGGGTACATTGGATTCGGCTCTCAAAGAACGGCAGACATCCCAACCCGAGATCTCAGGAAGCATCAGGTCGAGAACGATAAGGTCGGGAGCCTGGTTCTTGGCCATGTCCAGCGCCACCTTCCCATCATAGGCGGCAAGGACCTTGTAGCCATCTTTTTCGAGATAGCCCTTCACAATATCAACAATCTTTCTCTCGTCATCCACCACAAGTATCTTCTTACGTGCCATAGCGAACCTGCTGCAGTCTCATTCTGCTGAAATCATTCTCGCTTTCCAACGAAGATTTGTCAAACGACAAGGCAGAGAGGCGACCCAGGAATCGGCCTCTGGCAAAAGAGGGGGGATTCCCCCTCTCTTGCCAGTGCTCGGCCGGACCAGTCTCTCCTTCATTCGCTGCGTTGGCCAATCGGAACCGAGCGTACTGTTGAGGCCAGACCCAAATGCCTCCGCAGCAGCGTGCAGACCGCTCTACCAATTGGGCCCTTCGCCGCAATGCATCCTGCCTCCAAACCCGTGGAACCCGAAGCCGTGTCCAAAGCCGCGTCCCATTAGTCCAGGCAGCGTTGTGTCTGGCATGGCCAGGTACCACTCGAGGTACTCATCGGCTTGTTCCTGGGTTATCACGCCCTCATCTACCAGAGCCTGAAGATGGCTTTCCAGAGCTTCCGCTGCCATCTGGCTTTGTGCCTGGGCGAAGGCGTCCTTTAGCTGCTCAGGGTCGATGGAGACCCCTGTGTTCTCCTGATAGATCCCACAGACTCTGTCTATCAGCGCCCCGTATCGGTCCACACACTGGTTTTCGTCCCCGTTTCCGTCCTGGGCAAAGGCGATCCCTGCTATGCTCCCGGCCAGCACGGCGATGGCCAGCAGCGCCATGAGAATAACCTTCTTGCTCTTCCACATTCTTGTCTCACCCCCTTTCGTGTGGTGTCTTGGTCGGGCTTGTTCCGACCTCACACCGCCATTGTATGACTGGAGTATGCAGAAATTGTGGAGAGCGGTTGCCTTTTCTATGTAAACTTAGTGCTCTCCTCATTAAAAGAAGGGCCACTACTAGCTCATGATCAATTCTTCGAGCATAGGCATTGCACTGTTGATGCTTATTGCGTAGCCGAGGCCCTCAACGCCGACAGAACTAACCTTAGCACTGGTGATACCGATCACCTCTCCACGCATGTTCACCAGAGGTCCACCGCTATTGCCGGGATTTATCGCAGCACTCGTCTCGATGAGGTCTTGCAGGGTTTGGCCTCCTACCGATAATTCCACAGCCAAGCGGCTGATTATGCCCTCTTTCGCGCTAATTCCCAGACCCAACGGATTGCCGATAGTTATTACCCAGTCACCAACCCGCAATGTTGAAGAGTCCCCGATATCGAGTGCCGGCAGGTTCTTAGCACTAATTCTGAGAATAGCCAAATCGTTTTGCTCGTCAGTTGCCACTGTGTTCGGGGCAACTGTGAAGGTTCTGCCGTCATCCAGAGTCACGATGATTGTCTGCGCTCCATATATAACATGATTGTTAGTCACTATGATCCCGTTTTCATCGATGATCCATCCTGAGCCAGCTCCTTCCTGAGTGAAAGAACGACGGCCTATCCGATAGGTCACTTCGGTATCGATAGTCACAACTGAAGGTTTGACCAAAGCAACAACATCAGCAATGCTTGGCAATGTAGGTGGTCTGTCCTCATTGTCGCTCATGCCATTTGTCGCAGTCGGAGCACTACTGGGCAGCGATTGACCGCAAGCGATGCTTAGTGAAAGCGGCAGCATTAAGACCAGGCAAAGGGCAAGTATTCCCGCGTATATCTTCTTCAACAGAACCACCCCATTGATGGTATCGGCTTTATTGCGCTTTCAGAGTTTCGTTTCATGATTAGATCTCCTTACTCATAGCGCAACGCCTCGACCGGGCTCAGCCGTGCTGCCCTGTATGCGGGGTACAGGCCGAAAATGATCCCAACAGCCGCCGAGACTGATACCGCGAGAATGATTATGTTGGTGGAGACCACCGCCTCCATAGTCACGGTACCCATTTCGAGACCTGTGATAAGGCTCGAGATGCCAACGCCTACCCCCACCCCAATCCCGCCACCAATGAGGCTCATCGAGGAGGCCTCAAGGAGGAATTGCAGAAGGATGTCCCGTCGCTTGGCTCCTACTGCCTTGCGTATGCCTATCTCCCTGGTCCGCTCGGTGACGGAGACCAGCATGATGTTCATGACCCCGATGCCGCCAACCATGAGGGAGATGCCCGCGATCGCTCCCAGGAGGATTACAAATACCTCGGTCGATTCTTCAAGGGTTTCTATCATCTCCTTCTGGCTGGAGATGCTGAAATCGGCCTCCTCTCCCAGTCCGATCCCGTGTCGGTCACTCAAGATCGCTGTAATCTCCGATATGGCAGCGTCGGTTTTCTCAGTGCTCACCACCTGCACGCTTATGCTCGAGACGCTCATCTCCCCGGATGCAGTTCGCTGGGCGGATATGCGATACTGTACGGTGGTGATAGGGGCAAAGACCCCGTAGTCCTCACTTGTGAACCCCATACCACCCTTGCTCTCCAGCACACCTATCACGGTGAACTGGCGCCCTTCCATCTTGACCGTCTGACCTATAGGGTCCATTACACCGAAAAGGTCCTCCGCCACGTTGCTGCCCAGCACCACCACCATTGTCCTTCTATCCACGTCGTAGTCGGAGATGAACCCTCCCTCAGCAACCGTCAGGTTTCGCACATACTCATATTCCGGCGTGACACCCATAATTTGCGCCCTCGTGTTCTCCCCTCCAGCCACCACCTGAACGTTGGTCGAGACCTCGGGTGCTACTGCCAGTACTGAGGGAGCCTGGTCAGGGTCAGCCAGAGCCTCGGCATCTTTCAAGGTCAGGGTTCTGGCACTGCCCCATGCTACTCTAACCCCAGACCCAGACTCGTAGCTTGCCCCCGGGTTGACAAAGAGCAGGTCGGTGCCCAGGGATTCAATATTTTGGGCAACTGTTACCTGGGTGCCCTCACCGAGGGCCATGAGCGCTATAACCGCGGCCACTCCGATGACCACCCCCAGCACTGTCAGTGTGGAACGTAACTTGTTTACTGTCAGCGCCGTTAAGGCTGTACGTATTATCTGTGCCGCATTCATCGGCCACCTTCCCCTGAAAGCGTTGTGCCCTGCTGCCCTATTTGCGACACCGACTCCTCGTCAACGATCTGACCGTCCTTGAGCGCTATGATCCGCTGTGCGTGGTTTGCTATCTCCTGCTCGTGCGTCACCACCAAGACAGTAATGCCTTCCACCCGGTGAAGCTCGCATAGAATATCCAGAATGTCCTTGCTTGACCGGCTGTCCAGGTTGCCCGTTGGCTCATCAGCAAGGATAATAGCTGGATTATTGACCAGAGCGCGGGCGATTGCCACCCGCTGTCGCTCGCCTCCTGAAAGCTCCGCCGGTCTGTGGGCGGCACGTGGGCCCATGCCCACCCTCTCAAGAGCCTCCAGCGCCCGTTCTCTGCTGTTACTACCGTTACCATAGAGCATGGGCAGCCGCACATTGTCCAGCGCCGACGTGCGGGCAAGCAGGTTGAAGGTCTGAAAGACGAAGCCGATTTTCCTGTTCCTTACCTCAGCAAGCTGCGAGTCGGATAGAGTGCTTACCTCCGCCCCATCGAGGTAATAGTTCCCAGAGGTAGGAGTATCAAGGCATCCTATGATATTTAGCAGTGTGGATTTCCCGCAGCCGGAAGGGCCCATTATAGCTACCATTTCGCCCTCCTCGATGGAGAAACTCACCCCCCGCAGCGCTTGTACTTCAACCTGCTCCATTTGATATGTCTTGACGATGTCTCTGAGTTTTATCATGTCCGCCTCCAAAGCCTTCTAGCGTATGCGGATATTAATGCCTCCTTCACCTCCCGGTCCAAAGCCTTCTGGTGGTATAAACCCTTCTGGTAATGTAAAGCCTTGCCGCAAATCTTGTGATGAGGTACCCGCTGTAGCAACCTCAACGATCACTACATCCCCCTCTTCGAGGCCTGTTACCACCTCGGTCCAAACACCATCGGTGGCTCCCAGCGTTACCATTCTTGGCTGCGCCTGTCCGTCCACCATCACACGAACCATTGCCCTGTCGACTGTTCCACCGATGATTGCCTGACTGGGCACAAGAAGCGCGTTGCTGGCCAGCTCGATCTCGATTGTTGCCGTTGCGCTCATCCCGTCCAGGAGCTGAACATCATCAGGAGTAGCCAAGCTGATGGTAATCGGGTAGGATACGACCCCGTACTGGGATTGGGCAAAGGCGGTTATGCTGGATACGTTGCCGGAAAGCTCAAGGTCCGGAATAGCGTCCAGAGTCACGGTTGCCTCCTGCCCCAGCCTCAACTGCGCAACGTCGATCTCATCGACTATGGCGCTCACTTCAAAAGCGGAGGAGTCTACCAGCTCTATGACAACCGTATTGGCATTCACCTCGTCGCCCGGCTCGACATTTATCTTGGCCACAACCCCATCGAACGGGGCAACCACGGGGTAGCCATCTTTCGCAGATTCCAACTGCTCCAGCGCATCATCTAAGGCAGCTGTTGCGCCGTCTAACTCGCTTTGCTTCAGTGCTACCTCCAGAGGGTCGGCACCCCCCAGTATTTCCTCCAGGGTTTCCTCAGCGTTTTCCAGCTTATTCTCAGCATCGGATACCGACTTATCCACATTCAGCTTCGCCATCTCCAGGTCGAGCTGAGCTATCTCCCAGTTTCTGTTAACTTGCTGATATTCATCAAAGCTAATCTTTCCAGTCATGTATTGCACGAGGCTTTCACTGTGATTCTGAAAGGCCTTGTCAACTGCATACTCTGCATTGGCTATTTGAATTGCACCTCGTTCCTGAGCATCCAAGAGCCCCTGTTCGGCACTCTCGACCGCCTCCTCGGCACCAGCGATATCCGATTCGCTGTATGGGGTCTGGGCCTCTTCAAGTGCCTCCTCTGCATCCCTAAGATTGATCCTGGCCCGGGCCACCGCCTCCTCAAGCGATTCAATTGATTCGCTGTCAAGCCTGGCCAGCACCTCACCTTGTTCGACAGTATCGTCCTTCTCTACGTACACCGCTTCAACCGTTCCTGCGCTATCGAAGGTGAGCTGCTCACTGATAGAGTAAACCAGGCTGCCGCTAGAATAGATCGAGCTCGTCAAGTTACCGTATTGTACCGTAACAAGTCTATCTGCGACGCTGGCCTCAATACCGGAACCGTTGCTGGCCCAGTTGTAGATGCCGTAGACGCCCAAGGCTACACCAACCGTTACAGCCAGGAGCAGGGCCTTTTGCCATAGTTTCAGCATTTTCAATTTCTTGAACATGTTCCCCTCCGTTGCCGAGCGTAGCTTGTAAATCCACAGCTAGTGTACGAGAGAATTGTGGAGATTTTATGGAGACGCTCTGCTTTTTATGTGTAGGTTTGCCGGTCTCAGAAGTTTGGTGTGAGGAGGTACGATACAAGGGCGGGGGCACTTTGAAGCTTCATGTGATGGTGTACCTGGAGAAGACCAAACTGATCCAGCGCACGATGCTTGCAGACTACCTTGAGAAACCGGACTAGCCCCGCAGGGAGGCTGAGATTCGTATTGCGTCGGTGGGGCAGGCATCGATGCATTTCCCGCACCGGATACAGTCACTCGAACCGCCTATATCCTCTACTTTTTTGATGTTAGTCGGGCAAATCCTCAGGCATTTCTCGCAATCTGTACACTTATCCATGTCCAGCTTTAACTTCAGTATGCTCACCCTGTTGAAAAGGCCGAGCACTCCACCAAGGGGACAGAGGTAACGGCACCAGAACCGCCCGATGAGGAAGAAAGCAACAAGACATACAACTAGCGTTATTATGTGGACATAGAAGAATGTGCCGAAGGATAACTGAGGTGAGATAAACCTGTGTGGTATCGCGCCGAACAAGCTGCCTGCGGGGCAGACCTTGCAAAAGAGCGTATCTACGGCAATCCAGGCCGCCACCAGTGTTCCTGCTAATACCAGAAGTCTCGCCCAGGCAAAAGGAGGCAGGCTGATGAAGTCCCGGCGCCGCCTGAGCCACACCACCAAATCCTGCACGGTACCGAAGGGACAACCCCACCCACACCAGAACCGACCCGCAGCCAAGCCGAACAAGCCCAGCGACCCAAGGACATAAAAAGGGAATGGCCCCAGAGCTGCCTGGGTCTGAAGAACACCTATAGGACAGCCGAATGCTGCTGCAGGGCAGCCATGACAGTAGAAAAAGGGGCATACAACGCCTGTTTCCAGAATCCCCACTAACCCCAGATTGACCAGGACGAGCGCTATTAGCTGGGTGGACCACCTTAGCCTGGCCATCCCTTCTAGCCACCCAGTCCCAGGCAGGAAATGCAGAGGAAACGGACAGAATCCTGCACCAGGCTATACTGATCCACAGCGAAGGCAATCACAAAGGAGAGGGAAATGCCGAGCAAGACCAGGCGGATGGCAGGTATATTTCTGCGCAACATGCTTTAACGCTCACCCTTTATAGCCGCAAAGGGTTGGACGGGTTGCCCTGGTTCTTAACGTTACTCCTCCACCCCTTCCAGCACTGCTAGCGCTACCTGATAAAAATGGTCAGCAGGCGCAGCCCCGACAACTCTTGCAAGCTCATACTTCTTCTCATACCCATCGGACGCAGAGAAAACAGTTGTCGGAACCGTTCCCCCTATACCATACCTTGCATGCAGGGTGCTCCTACCAGCGTTGCTCTCCAAGCAGATGAAATTTTTATTCAAGAGAGCGCTCAACTCGTCATCAGAAAACGCGTTTTGCTCCAGGCGGAGGCATGCAGGACACATGTCCGTATAGAAGTATATCACCAGAGGCTTGTTCTGGTCTTGAGCCCTGTTCAATGCCTCAGTCCAATCGGTCAACCACTTTATCTTACCCTCGCCTTCAGCGGTTGAACAACCTACTGTGCCGACACCAACGGCCACGAGAAGGGCTATAACGAGTGATAGCGCAGCAACTTTCTTTCCCATTGAGGCCTCACCCTTTCTCTGTGCCCGATCAGCACCCGCGCGGCAGGCGACTGGCTAAGTCAGCCCCATCTCCAGACCAGATGCTGGCCCTTCAGGTCATATTTTAGAAGCCCTTCCTCAACCCACCTTTTGATGCTCGCACTGACTTGATGATGGGGGTAGGGCACGATTCCCGCTACCCTCTTTGCCAGGCTTTCCACCGGGTCCCCTTTCGTCTCCACGCCCCCCAGGTTTTCAATTACATCGCCCTGGAGGAGAGCCCATGGTAGCGGGCCGCTTGCTCTCGATTGCATGGCTTCCATATAGTCGAGTTTACCTTCCTTCTCTAGAGCTTTCAGGTAGAGTCCGAGCCGTTTCTGATATAGGCTGAGAGCCTCGTTTATCTCCTCTGGGCCAGCGCCTTCCGTCCGAGTTACCGGCGTGTTGGCGTCATATTGCGACCAGTCATTTGTCAGGATTTCAATGCTGTATTCTTCGGCTTTCTCGCGAACCTCGGTTCCGGGGAAAGGAGACAGCACGTTAAATCCATAAGAAGCACCGAGCTGTTGAGCGAACTGGTCGGTTTCCTTCAGCGTCTCCTTGGTCTCTCCGGGCAGCCCGATAATGAAGGATGCCAGGACATTGATGCCAGCCTCCTTCCCTAATCTAACGCCCTCCCTGATTTTCTCCAAGGTGATCTTTTTCTTCGCCGTATCTAGAATATGCTGATTTCCACTTTCAACCCCGTAGAGCATCCAGGTACACCCCGCCTCCTTCATCCTGCGCAGTAGCTCCAGATTGACAGTGTCCGCTCTGGAGAAAACACTCCAGTTGAACTTCAAGCCCCTGGCGGTTATCTCATCGCAAATGGCATACACATGCCTATGGTTGAGCGTCAGCAGATCGTCCTCAAAGTTCACTTCCTTAAAGCCGCAAACCAAAGCCTGCTCTATATCGTCCACGACGAGCTTGGGGTTGCGGTATCTGGCTCTCCTGCCCCCCATCTTTGAGCCGACGCAGAAAATACAGTTGAAGGGACAACCTCTGCCGGCAATAACGCTGGCGTGCACATCGAGGGCGTGGTATCGGGACAGGGGAAAGAGGTGTCTTGCCGGCAGCGGGAGCTCATCCAGGTCTTGTATCAGACGGCGCTCGCCGGTCAGTTTTATACCATCTGACCTGAAGGCGATCCCATCTATATCTTCGAGCTTCTTGCCGCCCACGATATCCAGCATGGTCTGCTCCCCCTCCCTCCTTACCACAATGTCTATCCAGGGGGCCTCGTTGAGCGTCTCCACTGGGCAGAAGGTGACATGTGGGCCACCGATAACGGTGATGATATCCTCGTTCACACTCTTGCAATGCTTGATTATGTCCGAGGCGATGGGGTAGTTCATCGTCACCGAGGTTAGTCCGACGATATCCGGCTGGTATTCTGCAATTTTGCTTGTTATCTTTTCCTTCGAATACTTGGAGACCAGGAGATCCAGGATTTGTACTTCACTCCCGTTGTGTTCCAATACTCCAGCGATGTAGGCGATGCCCATTGGCATGATCGGGACTTCCGAGAAGGCGTATGGCGGATTAATCAGTAATGTCCTCATGTTTCTCCTGAGCAAAAGGTTGGGATTTCTCATGTCAACTGTTTGGAGCCATGCTAGAACCTCCGCGGGCTGGTTGTCAAGCCTCCGACTCCTGCTAACTATTAATCTTGCCCCACCATTTCTTCGGGGAACCTTATTCTGCTCTCGTAGTCGTTGAAGGCCAGTCGTAGGCCTTTCAGGTCCATGCTGGGAATTCTCAGGTATGTAGGTCGCCTGCCGATCTCGTCCAGGGCGTGAGCGTCCGAGCCCTGGATGCAGGGATATTTCTTGGGGTAATCACGTACTTGCCCTTTGTTCCACAGCCCTTTGTTCTGGGGCTGCGTGATCTCCAGGGCAGTGAGGTACTGGCTGCTATGGATCCTCATCTTAACGCGGCGGCGCTCGGTGGTCTGCAGGAAACCCGTAGGCCACCTTTCAATGTGGGCGGCGATGGCGATCCCTCCCCACTCGTCTATCTTGCGAAAGACGTCCTCAATCCAGTCGCTTATGGTGATGGAACCATCCCCCTTTGCCGCTGCACTGACCCCGACGTAATCGAGGAAATCAGCAAGCCGCGGGATGGGGGTTTGCCGATCAAACAGGGCGAGAACATGGCCGCCCCTTGCCGACAGCTCGACCCCGGGGAACACCGCCAGCCCTCTTTCCTGCCCCAGCTCCCTCACTCTGTCGAGGCCGCGTACGGTGTTGTGGTCGGTAATGGCAATTGCCTCCAGCCCCGCAGCAAGTGCTGCCCCCACTACCTGCTCCGGGGTGGTCAAGGTGTCGCTATAGCATTTTGACTCCGGGGTATGTATGTGAAGGTCTGCTTTGATGAATCCTTCGCCCACAAGATTGTCAGCTTGCTCCCCAACTCTCATTGGTCATCAATCCCTGGCGCCAAATGTCCCCGCCAGAAATGAGAATGGCGCTGTACACGCGTCATCTTCCCTTAAATACAGGCTCCCTCTTTTCCAGAAAGGCACGGAGAGCCTCCTGATGGTCCTCGGTTTGAACCAGTGATGCCCACTCTCGCATAATATCGTCCAAGGCGGGCTTCAATTCCATGTTCAGACCCTTGTATATGACTTGCTTGGATCTGGCGATAGCAAGCGGCGGCCCTTTGGCCAGCTTAACGGCCAGTTCCTCGGTGGCAGCCTCAAGCTCCTCATGGGGCACAACCCTGGTAACAAGACCTATCCTCTCCGCTTCGCGGGCGTCGATAAGGTCACCGGTCCAGATCAGCTCACAGGCCTTGTCTACTCCTATCAATCTGGGTAAGAAGTAGGTCCCGCCAAGGGTAGGCAGCAGTCCCCGGCGGACAAAGAGTGATGAGAAGGTAGCCCTCTCCGAGGCTATTCTGATGTCGCAGGCACAAGCAGCATCGAGACCACCGCCAGCAGTTATCCCGTTGATGGCAGCGATAACGGGTTTAGCCATCCTCTGCAAGGGGATGGGTAAGAGTTCGCTCCCTTGCTCTGCCTTGTTCGCTGTCTCGCTGGCGAAACCTTGCTCCAAACTCTTGACATCAGCACCGACGCAAAAAGCGCGACCCGTCCCCGTGATCACGAATACCCTTACCTCCTCGTCACTCTCTACCTCCTTGATTATGTCATACATACCCTGGTACATCCCCGGGGTAAAGGCGTTTAGCTTTTGCGGCCGGTTGATGGTCATGGTGGCGATGCCGTCCGCCTTGGTATAGACAAGGTGCTCGTAGTCCATAGCGCCCCCTTCTCGGATGTGACAACTAAGCCCCATTGTAGCAGGTTGCCCGATCTGCCGCAACGAAGAGAGGGAGCTTGACAAAGGCAACTTGGCTACTTAAAGTGTCCATTGCTGAGTGCGCCCAATGTTGCTGATGACGCATAGAAGCGAGGTGGGAGAGTCAAATCATAAAACACGGAACTAATTTGGAAGAAACCCTTTGAAAAGGAGGAACAAAATGGCAAAGCAAATTATTCTCTACAATCTGGCACCAAATGTAACTGACGACGAGTATGAAGATTATGTTACCTCGGAGAAAGGCCCTCTACTTGATAGCCTTGAATCAGTCAAGAAATACGAGCAGGTCAGGATAACTGGCTCCATGGCGGGGGAGATCCCCTACAAATATGTTGGGATCACGCATTTAACGAGCCTGGATGATTTCAACCAGAAAGATGCCCCGTCACAGAAACTCCAGGACTTCTTTGCAAAATGGATTACGATGGTGTCGGATTTTCATATCCTGTTCGGGGAAGAGATCTACTAACCCGGACTTTAGCCTCCATCCGTGCATTTGTAGGCAAAAAATCGCAGCCTAACCGGTATCCTTCGCTTGAACAACCCTTTCGGCGGCGACGAATCTCTTGCCCCTGATGTGCATCACCGGCTTAGCCCGGGAGACGTCGAATTGCCCTTTCTCCATGAATTCGTCCTTGCATTCAGCATGCACCACCCTGCCGACGACCAGTATGTGGTCGCCGGCCTCCTTTTCGAACTCAAGCCGGCACTCAACCCAGCCGACGCACTCTTCAATGGAGGGCGATTTGACCTGCTTCGACTTTCTTTCAGTTAGACCGGCCTCTTCGATTTCGCTGACACCTTTGGGGAATGCCTTGGAGCAAACCCAAAGCCTGTCCAGAAGCCCTTCGGGCACGATGTTCAGCACAAAATCGCCTGTTTCTCTGGCGTTTGCCAGGGTGTGCCTCGCGGGGGTAGCGGCGAAGAGAAGCAGCGGCGGGTTGGACGATACCGGGGTCACGAAGCTGAAGGGAGCAGCGTTGGCCTTCCCCTCCCTATCCACCGTCGAGATAAGTACGGTGCATCTCGGCGACAGAATCTCATAGAAGCCTGAAGGTGTGATCTCCATGTTATGCCTCCTAATACGTGGGGAAATCCGAAATACTAATCTCTAAACTCTAAACAAATTCAAATATCAAAATGCAAAGGGAAAAGTAGCGTCGTGACTCCTGTCACGACGAAGGCTTCGTTGCCACAGGAGTGGCAACGCTACGCTTGAGCTTT
>CAZCXP010000014.1:24366-28704 GCA_964502665.1 uncultured Dehalococcoidia bacterium
CTGTGCTTAGGATTTTGAGTTTCGGGTCTGGCCCTCAATGGCGGTTCACGCGCAACGTCTCCATGTCATTGCGAGGAGCGTTAGCGACGAAGCAATCTGAGCGGTGGGGTGTGCCAAAGAGCCGCGAGATTGCTTCCCCCGATGAATCGGGGTCGCAATGACACTTCGGACTAATAACCTTCCAAATAGTCCAGAACCTCAAACAGGTCCTTAGCCTGGTAATCGGGCGGGGGAGAGCTGGCTACTGGCGGAGGGAGGCCTTTTCGGTTGACCCACACCGTCCTGATCCCGGCCTCTTTGGCCGCAGCTATATCGTGTTCCAGGCTATCGCCAATGGCCACGGCATCCTCGGGGCGGGAATTAGTTGACATAAGTGCATTCTCGAAATAGGTGCTGCTGCCTTTTAGTCCCAGGTGGTTGTGGTCAAAGGCGTAGTTGAAATAGCTTCTGCCGGCAGCCTTCTCCAGAGCGTCGGCTTTTTCCGAAGCATGGTCCCCGGTTGCCAGGCAGAGGATATGCTTCTGTTTTACCTTGTCCAGGAAGGGCAGGCTGTCGGGGAAAAAGGAGGGGTTTACCCAGCACTGCTCCTGCGCTTCCTCGAGCCTTCTAGCTGTCCTGAGAGCCTCGCTTTCATGGTAAGGCTTCTTGAGATGCTCGCAGATCAGTTTTTGGTGGAAGAAGAAATCGTCGTGCTTTTCGGGATATCGTTGGTGCACTATCTCCCTGTGCACCACCAGATAGGTCTTCATGATTTGCTCGCCGCTCAGCCCTAGTATTCCGTCGAGCGTGGCTGCATACTTGGCATCGGTGTCGTGGAGAGTGCCATCGTAATCTATGAAAAGTATCTTACTCATGTTAGGGAAAGACCCGATGGAGACGCCTTAGAGCCTCCATCTCCTCCCTGTTGCCCAGCTTGGCCTTTCGCACCGCACGCGCCAGGATATCCACGCTCTGGTCATAAGTCTTCCGGTCCACGGGGTAGGGAATCCCGTCCTTGCCTCCGTGGGCGAAGCTGTAGCGGGCGGGGTCTCGGAAGCTAGGGGCAACCCCCCAGACCAGCTCGGAGATGAGGCTGAGGGCACGGATTGTCTTGGGGCCCACTCCCGGCATCCCCATCAGGCTCTCGAAGCACTCCGGCTTGCGCTCATAGGTGTGTAAGAATATCTTCTCCAGGCGGTCGGGGTGGAGGTCCTGCAGGCTGAGGTAGTGGTGGGACGGCAGGTCCAGCGATTTCCATTTGTTTAGTTCTTTGACCAGGTTCTCGGGGCTCTCTTCGCCGGCAACCTGGGCCACCACAGCCCGCGCCCCCTCGCTTTCAGCGGCCACCATGTTCAGCGTGCTGCCAACCCCCTGTGAGCAGATAGCGGCGTGAGGCTCGCAGACGAAGTCCACTACACCTTCGCCGAGCCAGTGATATCTGCGAGCGTAGCGGTTCCTCTCGTTCATTCCCTGCTGGATCACGGCCCAGTCGCCTTTGGCGGTGAACAAGAATGTATGGTGATAGAGCTGATAGCCATCTTGAACTGCGCATGAATCCACCTTGGCCGACATCCTGCTGGCATAGACCAGGGGCGCAGGGTCCCTGGAGATGATCTCAGAATATCGGGCGATCTGTGCCGGGGTCTGCCTCGAGGTCTTTCCCTTGCCCCCGGCTATGTAGAGGCCAAGCTCATTTTCCAGCCCCCTCGTTCCCTCCTTCAGAGCGCCGCAGACCGTGGTGGTGACGCCGCTGGAATGCCAGTCGAATCCCAGGACGCAGCCCAGGCCCTGGAACCAGAAAGGGTCCGACAGCCTCCGCAGCATCTCCTCGGGGCCGAACTCGCCTACAATGGCTATTGAGATCTCCCGCGACAGCTTCGTCATGCGGTCGAATAGCCAACGGGGCACCTTGCCGCCGTGGAGAGGAAGGTAAGCCACGCCAGTTCTCGTTGCCTGCCTCATGACTCAATTCTAAGTCAAAAGTGTGCAGACGGCAAGGCGATAATAGGTAGGGTGGGTATAGCGCAGCGAAACCCACCAGCCAGCGGTCAGCCGTCAGTAGTCAGTAATCGGTCTTGGCCGAAACAATACTAGCGTTATTCATTCCAAGACTGAAAGCTGTGAGCTGGCAACTGATGGCTTTGGCAAGGTGGGTTACGTTGTCACTTCACCCACCCTACGCTACTGCTGAATCTATGTCCACGGTTTGGGGAGTGACATGATGGCTTGACATTTTCACGTGTAACATTAGAATGGGGGCGAGTTTGTACTTGGGGGAGGTGTCAATGTTCTGTAGGAACTGCGGCAAAGAGCTGGTTGATAGTCCACAGATTTGCCTTGGCTGTGGGGCCAAACCCCTTGCTGGTAGTAGCTTCTGCAATAGCTGTGGCGCCCCAACAGATCCCTTGGCTGAAATATGCGTCAAATGTGGTGTCACACTCGGCAAAGCAGAGGCGAGAGACATCTCGCACAGCTCAAGGCTAGTCGCTACCTTGCTTTGCCTTTTTTTGGGCCAATTCGGTGTCCACCGATTCTACATGGGCAGGACTGGAAGCGCAGTTGGGATGCTTGTTTTGGCGATTCTGGGATGGAGCACCGTGTGGATATTTGGACTAGGTTTGATCTTTCTTATACCCGTGTGGATTTGGGCCCTGATCGACTTCATCTTTGTCGTCTCGGGAGAAATGAGAGACCACGAAGGCAAGCTCATTAAGAACTGGCAAAGTAGCTGAAGCGGGTGAGAACCTAGCCCTCCGTACAATTCATGTGGAAGTACAGAGATATACACACCCTGTACTGCACGCTCCTCCCATAGACGACCATCGGGCGCCCTGCTGGGGGACTGTCGGCGGAGAGCCAGCACGAATCTGCCGCCAGCAAATAGTCAGGAGGTGTTGTTGTGAGCGCAAGAAAGGTTCTACTTCTGGTCTTGGGGGTGGTGGTACTACTGATAGCAGCCGGTCTCATAGTCGTGGGCGGGGCTTTGCTCTGGGCGAACAGCGCTCTTACAGATAGTGAGGGGTTTTATACGACACACACCGTCTATCTCGAAAAGGATTCGCATGCTATCGTCACCGAGCCCACCCATGTAGATTTGAGAGCGGGTCTCCTATGGAGTTGGGGCGACTTGGCCACCATTAAGGTGGAAGGCTCTAGCGACGATCTCGCGAAACGGATTTTCATAGGAGTGGCCGAGGAGCCGGATTTGGAAGCCTACCTCAGCGATGTCGAGTACGATGAGATAACCAACTGGCTAAGTGTTCAAAGAGCAGACTATAGGCATCACTGGGGGGATTCGGAGCCCGCAGCACCCGCGTCCGAGACATTCTGGGTGGAGTCCGCTCATGGCGCTGGAACCCAGACCCTGGAGTGGGAGTTGGAGACCGGCCACTATTCGCTCCTGCTGATGAACGATGACGGGTCGGCTGGCGTCGATGTGAGCGTAGTGCTCGGCGTGAAGGTTCCCTTGTTGGCTGGGATTGGGACAGGATTCATCATCGCGGGGCCGGTGGTGCTAATAATAGGTATCGTGATGGTTTATCGTGCAGCACGCAGGCGCCAGATACAGTGAATCATCGGCATACACGCGAAACTCATAAGAAGAAAATGCTGCGTAAAGGTGGAACGAATTGGCAAGGCAATTCTCTCTGAGTGAATCGCGCTTCGCATTGGTGGGTTACGTTGTCACTTCACCCACCCTACGCTAAATTCGCCTGTTCAGGTATTGGGCAAAATGGATTAGAATGTCAGCGGTAGAAGAGAACGATATAGACCTACTCTACCGTGAAGTCCAGCACTTCCGGCAGGTCCCGCTCTGGCTTCTCCTTCTCTGCCTAGCTGGCGTGGCTATATACGCTATGGTGGAGCAATTGATTCTGGGTAAACCGTTTGGAGATAATCCTGCGTCGGACACCGTTTTGGCTATTATCGTAGTCGTCTTCGGTTTCGGCTTTCCCATCTTCTTCTACGTGATTAACCTGGCGACTGAAGTTCGTAGCGATGGCTTATATATTCGCTTCTTCCCCCTCCATCTTTCCTTTCGGAAGATTCCGCTTGAAGCTCTGAAGACATATGAAGTGCGGACCTACAGGGCCCTTCGGGAGTATGGCGGCTGGGGTATCCGCGGGGGGTGGAGGGGCAAGGCTTACAACGTGAGCGGCAATCGCGGAGTGCAACTGGAGCTTTCAAACGGGGAACGGATACTAATTGGCTCCCGGAAACCAGACGAATTTGCTGAAGCGCTTGCGTTGGCAGTGAGGGCAAAAGGTGAGAGCAAGAATTGATCTCACAGCCTCATCCTAACCCTCTCCCTTTAAGGTAGAGGGGATCAAGCGGAGCGGGAATCTGGCCGCTGCCGGG
>CAZCXP010000015.1:0-17407 GCA_964502665.1 uncultured Dehalococcoidia bacterium
ATGAGAGGCATAAAGAAGCTCTTCGATCCAAACGGCATATTGAATCCGGGGTGTGCCCTGAGGCCCGAATAAAAAGGGTCTTGTCTACCAGAAAACCCCTCTCACTCCGACTCCCACCAAGGGAGGGCAGACAGGTGAATGCCTCTGTTGCCAAAAGGTGTCAAGCTGAGTCAAGAAGGATGAGTCAGAAAGAACCTGATTAGTCGGTAGGTGGAGCGCATCCCATTTCTATTCTGAGGTCCCATTTGCCCAAGGGGCACTCTATTAGCTCCCCATCTCTAATCTTCAGCACCCACTCGCCGTCGGGCAAATGGCATCGTTCGACAAGGTAGTCATTGTGCTCGGTATGGAAGTATTCGCAAGACCGAGGGCAAAGGTTAGTGCTACCCAGAATCAGGATCATTCTTCTCTCCCTTCGTCATGATCCGAGATACAACAGCGCGAAGGCCCCAGAAGGGACCTCTCCACGAGACTGGAAACGCCAGGCTTTCATACCAATCCACAAAACCACGACAGCGAAAGACAAATGATATGAAAGTCCCGTTGGCAATCCAACCCTATTTTGGCACAAACGCCTCACACGCCCGTGAATCCGCTCTCACCTGCATTCCGTATTTGAGGCCTGCATGTTTGGCGTTAGTGCAATTAAAGAACTTCTCGCCCGGTTTCGGGTTGAAGCTCTGGCAATTGCCGCATTTATCTTGCTGCTCTTGTGCCATCTGTCGCCCTCCCTGGTAATAGCAATCTTGTTCCGTTGTTTTCGCAGAAAAAAAGCTCGTGCATCATTATACCACCAACTTCCCATACAGAACAGAATAGCGAGATAGGTGACTGAGACAGTCATCCAGAGACACTTGACAATGAATTGAGCGCAGAACATAATCGAATCGCGGGAAGGAGCACCCATTCCAATATGCTTAAACGGATCAGGTACCTTTCATCGCTGGTGCCTGGCTAGAATAGACCTCTCGCGTTCAGGAGGGGTGACGAATGGCAAACCGTTCGAAAACGCTTGGCAATCTTCTGAAGATAGCTGCTGCCGCACTCGTCGTCGCAGCCCTCTACCAGGAGCTGAAAAAGCCGCCCGAGGAACGCCAGTGGCACGGCAAAATCGCCAACTTCGTCCCCTATGAGTTCCGCCCGCCAACCCCAGAACGGGTCCGCGAGCGCCTCTGGAACCCCGAAGACCCCCGCATCTTCACCGAACATGTCTTTGGTGTCGGCTGGGCAATCAATTTCCACACCCTGCTCCAAAGGCTGCAAAGGCCTAAGGAGGAGCCGAGCACCCCAACACCCGAAGATCTCGAAGAGACCCCCTAGTGCAGCCAGTCAATTTGGAGGAAGCCGATAAGGTGGCGGACAGCCTGGAGGTAGTCACCGTCAATACCATCGAATCCCTGCTGCAATGATAGGGTTCATTTCCTGAAAAGCCAGAGGAATCTATCCTCATACTCCTCGAACAAACCCCATCTATCCAGCTCCATCTTTAGCGCAGAGGGATCGAGGTCACCCTTCTTGACCAGAGCAAAAAGACGCTCAATCGACATTCTGGCATCCAGAGGAATCCCGCTACTGTCTGTGTCCAGAAGCCCCCTTCTGCCTAATTCAAGCACATTGCTGCCTAAAGAGTACCTGGTCATGTCGAAGATAAACTTGAGCAGGGAGACATCCCACAGCTCGTCTACACCCTTTATGATTGTAGCAAGGGGGTCCCCCTCTTTATCTATCTTTTCCTCAAGCTTACGTACCACCGAATTCATATCAGAGGAGACAATGCTCATCTCCCTGGGTTCATTCTTATAACCATAGAAAAGCCCGGGTGCATTCGGCCCGCGCTCTCGGATTATCATTTCGAGGTATTTCTTAGCATGTTCGCTAAACCCTTCCACATTCACCAGGTATGATGGTGTTACCACCCTGGGCCTCTCTGCGAGCACCCTCCCCTCCCTGACCACAGTCTCATCTTCACCCCCCACAAGCTCCCTATACAAAGGTTCGGTAACCAGATAATAGTAAATGTTGGTGGTGCCAAAGGTGGCCAGTGTCTGCCTCGGAGAACGCAGAACCTCAGTGTGACTTACAGCATATTCAATTCTTTCTTCGTAAGAACTCATTTCAGCAAATCCCGCATCCTGCTTCTGACTACATTCTACTCTGGTATTGAGCTTTGCGCCAACTCAATATGTCATGACGCCTCTGTCAACAGACCGCAAATTGAAACCAGCCTAGGCATGCAGTTCTACTATATCGCCATCCTCAAGGATGTGTCCCCTCTTAACTCGCTGCCCGTCATACTTACCCGAGCCCCAAACCTGGGCATATTTCAACCTGCTGCGGAAGTCTTTGTGGATGGACCCAGCCGCATCTTCGACTGTACTGCCCTTCTTGAGGACCACTGGCTCTTCAAGCTCGGCCTTCTTGCCCGGAGACTTGGTATAGACTCGAATGACGCCCAGCGTCTCATAGATAGCCCGCTTCATCTCCTCCAGACCAGTCCGCTCCTTGGCAGACACGACGACCACGGGGAATTGGGCGCCATAGCGCGAGCTTAACATAGCATAGTGCCCGCCCGACTCGCTCAAATCGCCCTTATTCCCTACAATTAACGCCCTCTTTGGAACTACTCCAGGCGCTGGCTCTTCTTCCGCTCCCTCCATCATAAGCTTTACCTTCATATCCTCCAATTCAGCCAGTATGGCCTCCAACTGGATTAGCGAGTCATCGCCCAAGTCCACTACCACCAGCAGAACGTCAGCATTTCGCAGCAGGTGAGAAAACCATGGTCTGGCCTCGCGATCGGTTATCGGCGGCATATCCACGAGCTGGATTTGAATATTCTCGAACTTCAGCATGGCGGGGACGGGCATCTTAGTGGTATAGGGATAATCGGCTACCTCGGGAGATGCCTCGGTGAGGGCAGACACCAATTGAGATTTGCCTATATTGGGAAGTCCAACCAACACAACCTGGCCAGCTCCCTCCTTCTTTATGTTGTAAGCACTTCCTTTTCTTGCGGTGGAAGGCCTCCTCTGCGCCTCCTCCGAGAACTTGGCTATCTTTCTCCTTAGCTCGGCGCGCAGCTTGTCTGTACCTTTGTGCTTGGGCATAATGGCAAGCATGATCTCCAGGGCTTCAACCTTCTCCTCAGGAGTCTTAGCCTGCCTGTAAACCTTCTCAGCTTCAAAATACTGCGGAGGTAAGTTTGCCGGCATATCACCCTTCCCTGGAAGGAAATTCTAAACTCTAAACAAATTCAAATGTCAAAATGCAAAAGGCAAGAGAGTAGCGTCGTCACTCCCGTCACGACGAAGGATTCGTTGCCACAGGAGTGGCAACGCTACGCCTGCTAATAGCTCAGTTGCGGTTCATGCGCAACCATTTGACTCGTTTTGCATAGCAGCCTTAAGCTACGCCCAATATCTCCTGCTTATACTCGTCTAGCAATCTGAGGTACTGTGACTCCAGTTGAGCCAGAGTGCGGCGCCACTCCTGCTGAAACTGGGGCTGGGTTTCGACGTTAATCTTCATGGAGGCTCCCACCCCGAGCTGTTGCTGAATCGCCTGTTGCATCCTGGCTTCGACATCCCTCTTCACAGCTTCATAGGCCTGTCTCCTTTGCTGCTCACCCTCCTGCTCATAGTGATTGAAGATACGCCTTAGCTTTGTGTACACATTTTCAACGCTCACTTTGTCACGTTTCAATTCCTTGATCGCTTCCATAGCCTTTCTGTTAGTTCTTTTGGCAAGTTCATTTCTGGGAAGGTCTATGTTCTTGACAAGTATGCCTTGGGCACCTTCGACCACATGCTGCCGCACATTGTCATCATACCTGCCAATCTCGGCCGCAAGATCGCACTCATCCTTCAAGTACTTGGCAGCCAGCCTTTCCCCCTCGGGAAGATATTTCCATTTCCTCAGGTCCTCCTCCGATGCCTTGCCCAACCTCTCAGCCCTTTCCATCGCCCTCTCAAAGGCGCTCTTCATCTCAGCCATATCGACCTCCCTGCACTTTGGCTATATGTTGAAGGCCCGCTCACTTCTCCTCAGGAAGCTATTTTATCACCTACGCCAGAGACAGTCCAACGCGCCCGAGATTGTAGTAGTCAAGGGAAATGGAAATGGATATTGAACGGGGTAAACGGGAGGCGGCCCCCTGTTTTATGTCCCATACGGAGTGATGGGTTTGCGGTGGGTGGTGGGGAGGACGCTAACGGTTGTAGCCAGTGATCAGGACAATACCTTCGCTCGTTTCGGGAACTTCAGGGGCTTAGTCGTGTTTGCTCGCAACCGTTTGGCTTCTTCAACGACGAAGGCACCGAGGTCCTCCGCCTTGAACCTTCGATCCCCACGGGGGCCTATGCGGTATACCTTTACTACTCCCAACTCACCCCATCGTCTCAGCGTGTTCTCGTGTACGTGCAGAAGTCGGCTTGCTTCACCTATAGTGAGCAGGATTCCTGCCGCCTCGATGGTCTCTATTCCGGTTCTCGCCTTTACTCTCTTCCGCTGCATACCCGCACCCCCCCTGGCAACGCTTAGGTATCACAGAAACGAGCGCCCGCGTTCCTTTCGTCGTTGACCTACGCCGAACTCTATAGTTTGACATAATGCCCCAGTTGTGTCAACTGTCATAACCTTACTTTACTTAACTATTCCTCCAAACTTGCTCATCCAATTTCGCCAATCCCCGTCTATTATGTGAAGAAATGTTGAATACCGGTGGTAGACTGTTATCGCACACGAGTTTAGCTGCGAAATATTGCACAAAGGGCGATAGTGCAACCATGCGCAGGTGTGGGAGGCGGAGGGGATGACGAATCACAGACGGCGGGCAGCATTCGAAGTCGCCCCCTCCCCCACCAAGCTGTAAGAAGCAGTCTCCTTTCTTGGTTGACAGCCCCCTGAGGGGCATGTTAGGCTAAAGCAGAGAGGAGACTGCATGGGTGATGTTCGTCCGTTTTGCGGCTTGCGTTACAACTTGCAGCGAATAACCGACCCCTCCACAGTAATCACCCCACCCTATGACGTAATCTCCCCCGAGGAACGCTCGCTATATCATCGCAGAAGTCCTTACAATATCATCAGGCTGGAGTCCGGTGAGGAACAGCCCGCAGATTCTCCTGAGAATAACAAGTATACCCGCGCCGCTGCCACACTGGATGACTGGTTGCGAGAGGAGATACTGGTCCAGGAGAAACAGCCCGCCTACTACATCGTCGAACACCGCTTCCCATATCAGGACATGGATAGAAGCCGTTGGGGGCTTATCGCTAGAGTACGTCTCGCGGATTTTGAGAGTGGTCAGATTCGCCCCCACGAGACAACCACAAAAGAGCCCGCAGTTGACCGACTCCACCTGCTGAGATCGTGCCGCACCAACTTGAGCCCGATCATGGGACTTTTTCGCACTGAGAAGGGCGAAATGGCGGCGCTTCTGCAAGAACTGAGCAAAAAAACGCCCGATATGAGCGCTACAGATGGCTATGGGGTGAGGTACTCCCTGAGGGTGATAACCGATGAAGCGGCGATAGAAAAGGTCTCAACCTTGCTCATTGATAAGGTCATCTATATCGCAGATGGGCACCACAGATATGAAACAGCCCTTCACTATCAAAAGGAGCAGTGCGCCGCTCATCCTTCGCATACCGGCGACGAGCCCTACAATTTCGTGATGATGAGTTTGACGGACTCGCAGGACCCCGACCTCGTTGTCCTGCCAAGCCACCGGCTGGTGCGAGGGCTAGAATCACACAGAATTGCACAGCTTGAGGGCATGGTATCCCCCTATTTTCATGTGGAGGAATCGCTTTCCCCCCTGCCAGCCTTCTTCGATGCCATCCATACCTGGCTACGCAGCCCTAAAACGCGCGGCAAAGCTCGTACCGTTCTGGGCCTCTACGGGCTGCATGGGCGGAAGCTCTACCTGTTAAGGCTGCGCCGGAATGCCGACCTCCGTAGCCTGATGACCGACGAGGAGCTTAGGCTCTGGGGGGATTTGGATGTGGTCTTGCTGCAACGTGTCATTTTGCAGGCAGCGCTGGGGATAGATACGCGGGAAAAAGAGGATTACCACCTCAAATATACCACTGACGGGCTGGAAGCCAGAACCCAGGTGGATTCCGGGGAGTATCAACTCGCTTTCTTCGTCAACCCTGCCCCTATCTCCGTTGTCCTCGATACTGCCGACGCAGGCAGGAGACTGCCCCAAAAATCCACCTACTTCTACCCCAAGACGCCCGCTGGCTTGGTAATCAACCCTGTTTGGGATGATGACTAACGACAGAGCGGTTTCACCATCATCTAGACAGGTAAGCCGAACAACCTCACGGCATTCCCTGTAGTTTGCTCGGCAACGACGCCTCTTCCCAACCCTTTCAGCTCGGCGACAGCCCCCAGAGCCCTGACGATGTCTGACGGGCGAGACTCGTATCTAGTTTCTCTGCCATACGTGACCGGGGAATCCGTTTCCAGGAGCAGATTCTCCAGCGGAGTCTCTTTGATAGCCCTTTTGTGCTCATCATGGTATTCCGCAGCAGGGGTAGCTGAGATGAAGTAGCCTTGGGCAATTATCTCCCGCAGCACGCTGGAAAAGCCTGTGTACCAGTGAAAAACTGCCTTCCTCACCTTAGACTCTTTAACCAGGTCGAAGCAGTCCTTCCAGGCGTACCTGCTATGAACGCTGACAGGTTTATCACCCCTTCTCGCCAGCTCCAGCATGTCCTTGAAAACCTCTTTTTGTCGCTCCTTCCCCGCCAGCGCCTTCACCTTCTTGTGGTAGTCCAGGCCAATCTCGCCGATTGCAACCGTCCTTTCGATATTGTCCTCAACAAGCCGCAAATTGAGATCGACTTGCGCATTCCCCATGTAGCCCAGGCTCCACGGGTGCAAGCCCAGCGCAGGATAGACAAAGGCCTTATGCTTCTCAGAGAGCTCAAGCACCCTGACATTGGACTCATAGTCCTGGCCGACAGCGATCAGGGCGACAACACCCACCTGCTCCGCCTCCTGGATGGCTCTCTCGACGTCCTCTATTTCATCGAGATGAGCGTGAGTGTCAACAAGCCTGTAAACTTCCGTACCCACCTAAGCAACTCCCGGGAGCAGCTTCCACCAACGGACAATGAGCGTAGCCTTGCCGCTCCTGTGGCAACGAATTCTTCGTCGTGACAGGAGTCACGACGCTACTTCAGGTTGCCCGACGTCGGGCAACCTACCCAGGACTGAATAGCTCGGCACATTATGTCAATAATGCCAGCCCCAGCTAATAAAACGCTGGGTTGACCTTCTTCCTCAACCCAGCGAAGACACCAAATCATCTATTATCGAGCATATTCCTTTCCAATCGTCTCTGAACAGCTATATAACTATCAGCCCGTATTTCTCAATGTTCGCGTCGGCTATCCTCTGGATTTCCTTGACCTCCTCCTTTGGGCCATCCTTATCGAAAAGGTGCCTGAACCTTGTTTGAACCTTCAAATACTCCTCTACCGGCACCCTCTTCGGGATTTTCTGCGACCTCAATACCCCTTCCTCCACCTCGTACAGGGGGCAAAGCCCGGTATTCACCGCCAGCCTGGCGATATCGATGGTGCGGGAGGGATCGGTACCCCAGCCCAGAGGGCAGGGAACATGAATCTGGACGTACTTGGGGCCACGTATGGAGAGAGCCTTCCTCACTTTTCTGTCCAGGTCCATAGGATAGCCCACGGAGGCTGTGGCCACATAGGGCACACCGTGAGCCAGAGCGATTTGGGGCACGTCCTTCTTCGGCCTCCAGTTACCCATGGAAGCTCGACCTGGAGGGCTGGTGGTAGTCCGGGCGTAATAGGGAGTAAGGCCACTGCGCTGGATACCGGTGTTCATATAGGCTTCATTGTCATAGCAGATATAGAGGACATCGTGCCCTCGCTCCAACATGCCTGAGATAGCGCCAAGCCCGATATCAGCGGTCGAGCCGTCACCGCCCTGAGCGATCACCCTTACCTCGTCCAAGCGGCCGGTGATCCTCAGCGCCGCCTCAATCCCCGAAGCCACTGCCGCTATGTTCTCAAACAGGGAATGGATCCAGGGCACTTCCCAAGCCGACTCTGGATACTTGGAGCTGAACACCTCAAGACATCCGGTGGAGTTAACCACCATCACGTTGCGCCCGGCTGCCCTCAGTACCAGCCGAGCTGCCAGCGACTGGCCGCAACCGGGGCAGGCGGTATGCCCAGAAGCCAAGAGATGATCGTTGAACTTGTCCCGCTCTTCTACCTTAAGCATTTATCCCCTCCAGTTCCAGGTCCTCCTTCAGGCCAACGAATTCAGCATCCTCAAGCTGCTGCTGCGCTTTGTGTATGGCATATCGAATGTTATCCATTGTAACGTCTCTCCCGCCAAGACCGAGCACGAACCCGCTTATCCTGGGAGTCGCAGGGCGACCCTGGAAAACCGACCTCATGTCGGTGGCAACGGGGCCGCTGGCACCCAGAGAAATGCATTTTTCCATAACGACTACGTTCTCAGCACCGCTCAGCGCCTCATAGAGTGCCTCTTTGGGGAAGGGTCGATAGCATACAAGCCTGAGTATGCCAACCTTCTCCCCCTGATCCCGTAGCTCATCCACCACATCCTTAATGGTGCCCGCCATCGAGCCCATGGCCACAACCACAGTGGAAGCATCATCGACACGGTATTTCTCAAAGAGGCCATAGGAGGTGCGGCCAAAGGCACTGCTGAAATCGCGGGCTACCTCCTCTATTACGGGGAGAGACTTACTCATGGTCTCTTGAAGCATATACCGCGTCTCCATATACTTCTCCGGGTCAGCATAGGCCCCCATGGTTGTGGGATTGTCGACATCGAGCTTATATATGGGGTCGTAGGGAGGCAAGAAGGCATCTACCTCCTCCTGGCTGGGGAGATCGACTATTTCAAACGCATGGGGCAACAGATAGCCATCACAGCAAACCATCACCGGCAGCATCAGCCGGTGGTCCTCCCCAATCTTGTGAGCCTGAAGGAGCAGGTCACAGGTCTCCTGATTGTTCTCAGCATAGAGCTGAATCCAGCCGCTGTCCCTCATAATCACCGAGTCCTGGTGGTCGTTCCAGATATTAAGCGGCGCCGACACCGAGCGATTAACGCAGATCATCACCACGGGAAGACGCATGCCTGCGATATTGAAAATCACCTCGGACATCAGCAGAAGCCCCTGAGAGGAGCTACAGGTGAAGACCCTGACCCCGGCAGCCATAGCTCCCAGGACCACCGATGCCGCCGAATGCTCGCCCTCCACATTGATGAACTCTGCTTCCAGATCGCCGTCAGCTACTAGCTGGGATAGCTCTTCAACGATGAGTGTCTGTGGGGTTATGGGGTAGGCTGAAATGACTCGAGGACGGCATAGGGCCGACATCTCAGCCATTGCCCGGGCGCCTTGTACCATTCTTCCTTTAATCATATTCACCTACCTCCGGTATCATTTCAATGTCGCCGACAGGGCAGACGTTGGCGCAGATGCCACAGCCCTTGCAATAGTCCTCGTTGGCGTAATAGGTGTTCTGCCCCGTGCCGAAGATACAGCCTTCGGGGCAAGTCAAGGCACAGACATCGCAAGCTACACATCTCTGATGCAGAAAGCGCGGCTTGTTTGCCGTGCGCCAGCTTCCCGTCTTATTAACACGGCTTCCCCCAGGATGGGTCACCGTTCCCAGTGTGATTTTCATAAGCCGTTCCCCCTGTTTTTGACCTCATTGTAAGCCTCAACAAGCGCCTTCCAGTTGCTATCCGCCGCCTTTCCCGAGAAACGAGTGTGGATAGACTTCTCAAGCGCCTCCAGGGTCAGCTCTCCCGTAGCTGCAATGAATGCGCCGATAAGAGCGGTGTTAACCCGGTCAGCGCGGCCCATGATCTCCTTGGCGATCCGGGACGCTGGCGTTGTCAGCACCCTGGCCTGGGTCTTAAGGCCAAGCTCAGAAGGGTCTTTGGTGCTGTTGATCACAGCGAGCCCGTCCGGTTTCAATCCAGCGACCACATCGTATCCCCTGAGCAGACTGGGGTCCTGCACCAGTACATAGTCCGGTTTGTAAATCTGGCTGCGCACCCGAATCGGGCCATCGCCAATGCGGACAAACGCATTCATAGGCGCCCCCATACGCGCCGCTCCGAAAGTAGGGAATGACAAGGCGTACTTGCCATCCTCAAAGGCAGCATTAGCCAATATCGTGGCAGTCGTTATCGCACCTTGTCCCGCTCGCGCATGAACTCGAATCTCTTTCATCATTATAATGAAACCCCCGAATTCCTTATAATTCCCCTCCCCTAGCGGGAGGGGATTTAGGGGAGGGGGAATTCACCCTCACCTAACCTCTCCCTTCGAGGGAGAGGAATCTATATGAAGCTTTTTGAAGGCCCCTAAAGACTACTTGCTCACTACCACGTTCACCAACCGCCCCGGCACATAGATCACCTTCTCAATCTCCTTGCCGTCGGTGTGCGCCCGCACCCGCTCACGTCCCAGTGCCAGCTCACGAGCTTCGGACTCCGTGATCGAAACCGGAACAGCCACCCGGTCGCGAAGCCTGCCGTTTACCTGGATTACCAGGGTGGCTTGCTCCTCTGCAACCAGGTCCTCGTCCCACGATGGGAAAGATTGACTGTGTATGCTGTAGGCGTGACCGGTCCGTTCCCATAGCTCCTCCGCCATGTGAGGGGCTGTAGGAGCGAGCAGAAGAAGCAAGCTGTCGATTGCCTTCTGCCAGGCAGCATTGGCAACCGACCGTCCCTCTTTGGCCTTGGTCAGATAGTTGGTAAACTCCATGAGAGCAGCCAGCATGGTGTTAAAGCGGAACTTCTCCAGGTCCTTGGTAACCCTCTTTACCGTCTTATGGGTCTGACGGCGCAACTCATTCTCCACCGCCTCGTCCATCCGGGGCAAACCGTCGTCCTTACGCTCTTCCAGGACCAGATTCCAGACACGGTTGAGCCAGCGCCATATCCCGCTGATGCCGCTGTCATCCCAACCACCACCCTGGTCCCAGGGACCAACAAACATGAGATAACCCCGCATCGTGTCCGCGCCCAACCTGGCCACATACTCATCGGGGGTTATCACGTTACCCCGCGACTTGCTCATCTTCTGGCGCTCCATCACAATAATTCCTTGATTGAACAATCGGGTAAAGGGCTCGTCGAAATTCACCAGCCCCAGGTCTCTGATCGCCTTGTTGAAGAAACGGGCGTAGAGCAGATGCATGGTGGCGTGCTCCGCCCCTCCGGTGTACTGATCCACAGGCATCCAGTAGGCCATCTTCTCGGGGTCGAAGGGCCCCTGGTCATATCCCGGGCTGGTGTAGCGCAGGAAGTACCAGTTGGAGCACATGAAAGTATCCATGGTGTCGGTCTCGCGGCGGGCGGGGCCGCCGCATCTTGGGCACGTCGTATTTACGAATGATTCGCAGTATTTGAGCGGTGATTCGCCGGTGGGTCTGAACTCGGCATCCTCGGGCAGCAGCACAGGCAGGTCGCTCTCCGGAACAGGAACAGTGCCGCACTTGGAGCAATAGGTGATGGGAATCGGCGCCCCCCAGTACCTCTGGCGGGATATCAGCCAGTCGCGAAGGCGATAGCTTATGGCTCGCCTGCCATAGCCTTTAGCTTCCATGAAATCAGCAACGGCCTCTTTGCCCTGCTCACTGGCTATACCATCGAACTGACCGGAGTTAACCATAACTCCCGGCTCAACGTAAGCCTCTTCTAACTCCTCCCCGGACCATCCCTCGGGAGCGATAACCACCCTTATGGGCAAACCGAAATCATGGGCGAACTCGAGGTCACGCTGGTCATGGGCGGGAACGCCCATCACCGCCCCGGTGCCATAGCCAATAAGCACGTAGTCGGCGATCCAGATCGGTATTCTCTCTCCATTCAGCTTGTTGACGGCGTAGGCACCGATGAAGACCCCCGTCTTCTGCTTCTCTGTCGACAGCCTTTCGATCTCCGTCTGGCCAAGCGCCCTTTCAATATAGCCTTGAACCTCCTCTTTGCACTCAGGGGTGGTCAGCTTGGCTACCAGGGGATGCTCCGGCGCAAGGACGAGGAAGGTAACGCCGAAGATTGTATCGGCGCGGGTGGTGAACACCCCAATCTCGCTTTCCTCTATCCCCTCAGCATCGATTCCGAAGGATATCTCCACGCCAACGCTCTTGCCAATCCAGTTGCGCTGCATCAGCCTCACCCGTTCCGGCCACTCCGCTCCCGAGTACTCAAGGAGCTCATCAGCATACTTAGTAATCCTGAAGAACCACTGCTCCAGGGCTCGCCTGACGACAGGGGTGTGGCAACGCTCGCAAAGGCCTTCGCCTACAACCTGCTCATTGGCCAGCACTGTCTGGCACTGGGAGCACCAGTTGGCAGGGGCCTTGCCCCGGTAAGCCAGACCCGCCTGGTAAAGCTTGAGGAAGAACCACTGCGTCCACTTGTAGTAGTCAGGGAGACAGGTAACAACTTCCCGGCTCCAGTCATACATCGCGCCCAGGCTCTTCAACTGGCGGCGCATGTTGTCAACGTTCTGCATCGTCCATTTATAGGGGTGGATGCCGTGCTTTATAGCGGTGTTCTCCGCGGGGAGGCCGAAGGCATCGAAACCTATGGGATGGAGCACGTTGTAGCCCTGCATCCGCTTAAAGCGGGCATGGACATCCGAGGGCGCCATGGCATACCAGTGCCCGATGTGGAGGTCTCCCGAGGTATAGGGAAACATTGTCAGCGCATACCACTTTGTGCGCTGCGAGCTCTCATGTACCTGATAGAAGTGGTCGGCTTCCCATCTAGCCTGCCACTTCTTTTCGATCTCTTGATGGCTGTATTTGGGAATCATAGCTCTGCCACTATTATGGTAGCACAAAAACCCTTAGCTTGCTACAACCGATACGAGTGTAATGTCGTAGAATCAGTAGCACATGCCCCACCATCTCTGGAATATCGCCGATTGACCAGCCGCAGGCAAGGTCATTCGCTAATCTCGAGGCAACTAAGTGAGAAGGTTAGAATTCGCGACACGCCCTTTTCCTTTGCTGCCGGCCCCAGCTTCGCTTCCACTCATTTCTGATTGTCCTCCTCCGGGAACGTTGAAAGCCCTACAACCCTAGCCAAAGGCAATTATTAGAAATGAACCTAGAAAAATAATGCACGAGGCGAGAAGCCTTGCTTTGCCGTGACGTTCCTTCAGAAGCAGTACCCCGTAGAGTACGCCGAAGATTACGCTTATTTGCCTCAAAGCTACAACATACGCTACGTTGGAGAGGCGAAAAGCATACAAGATCAGCACGTATGAGGAAAACTCCAACACCGATGCCAGGCTTATTCTGAATTTGTCCCTTTTCAGGATACGCCAGTAGTTTTTACGCCTTTCCTTCATCGACAGGAGATATACCAGAAACATAAGACCGGAGATGGCGAAGAACATGTAGAAGAAGAGAATTGGCGGCATGTTCAGGGCACCTTTCTTGTCCACTATGGAATATGCAGCAGAGAACAAGGCTGTAAACAGGGCAAATAGCACCGCTTGCTTGTGTGCCATCCCAAACGGCCTCATAAGCTCCGAGAGAGAAAGCTCTCTCAGGCTTATCAGATGTAAGCCGAATACGACCAGAAGAATACCTACAATTGCAGTCGGCGAAGGTGCTTCCTGGAGCAAGAAGGAGGCTATTATCAGGACAAATATGGGCGACGACCTCGCTATGGGATAGGTGAGAGACATCTCGCCGACCTCATAGGTCCGGCACAGGAATGCCTGGTAGAAGAAGTGCGCAACGGAGGAGAGGATAATTAATACCCATCCGGACGCGTCGATGTCAGCTACGGGGTATATGAAAAGCAGGAAACTGAAAAGAAGGGTAAAGATCAAATGTATATTCAGGTAGAAGATGACCTTGTCCTCGCTCCTTTTTAGCAGCATGTTCCAGAGCGGATGAATAATGGCTGACGCGAATGTTAGGATTAAGCTTGTGCTGGTAATCATCGAAGTTTGAAACCTTAGCTTGGTACGATCACAGAATACTTAGAGCTGAAACCAGCCTCGGAAAGGCCGAGGGCCCGCTCGCCTTGCCGAGGGCCGCTGCTCAGTGGCTCGCATGGCAAGGACAGGGAGAACGCCCCTCCGGCACTTCAGTGGCCCCACACCCTGCGCGCCTCCTCGAGGTCCTCAGGGAAATCGATGTCGCACCAGGGGCGGCCGGTGGCGTGCACCTTGACCTGGTGGCCACGCTGGACCAGCCGCCGGATGAGCTGGGGGAAAGTGGTCCCCAGTTCCGTCCTGGCGACCCGCTCCAGCTCCCCAACCAGCGACGGAACTGCGTCTGGGGAGAACCTGGCTATCCCAATGAACTCCCCGTAAGGTTCGGCTACATCCTTGCCAATGGCGCTGACCGCACCCTGCCGCAGGACTACCTTTTCCGCTTCTTTGTCAACGCCTCTTGGGTCTACCACCAGAAGAATACCCTCTGCGCTGGCCAGCACTTCGCTGATAAGCTCGGCTTGGAAGAGGACGTCGTCGTATAGCAGGACGAAACCTCGTTTGAGTTCCTGCCGCACCAGCCACAGATTCATAGCCACGTTGCATACGTCATAGAAGGGGTTGAAAACGCAGGAGGCTCTCCCGCTGCAGAACTCCTCCACCTGTTCAGCGCCGAAGCCCGTTATCACCAGCGTATCATCAACCCCGGCTTTTTGCAGGGCCTCCAACTGGTGGCCAAGGATGGCGTTGCCTCCCACGTCCAGGAGGCTGACCGGCGTGTGCTTGGTTAGGGGAAGCAGGCGAGGACTTGTCGCTGCTGCAGTGATAATCCCCTTCATCTCTTAACCCTCCACTCCAGTGATAAACCGCATGCGGACAAAGGCGCTGAGCCGGTCGATCAGGATTACCGTGACCACCATCACTATTATAGTGGTAAGCACTTCCTCGTTCTTGAACAAGCGCACGGAGGTGATGAGCTCGAAGCCAATCCCCCCCGCGCCCACCAGCCCGAGCACGGTAGCAGCGCGAAAGCAGTGCTCCAGGTAGTAGAAGGTGTAGCCAATGAACAAGGTCCTTACCTGGGGCACAATACCGTAGTACACAGTCTGGACACGGTTGGCCCCCGTGGAAGCTACGGCTACCACTAGCTCCTGGTCAACGGCCTCGATGGCCTCGGAGAAGTACCTGCCCAGGGCGCCGACAAGGTGCACCGTCAAGGCCAGAACCCCGGGGAAAGGGCCAAGGCCCACCATTGCGACGAATAAGAGCGCCCAGATTATCTCATTGATGCCGCGGCAGAGGTCGAATAGGGTGCGAGTGGCCTGGTATACCGGGCGGTAGGGCATAACGTTCCGCGCCGCCAGAAAAGACAGGGGCAGGGCGATGATAGCTCCGAAGGTGGTCCCCATAATGGCCATCTGGAGCGTCTCCCCAACAGGTCCCATAAGCCCGCCGAGGATGCTCAGATCGGGGGGGAACATCCGCCCTATGTAGTCAATAATATGGGGGAAACCGCGAAAGAACGTGATGGGATTGCTGTCGGTGCCCTCAATTGCCCAGTAGTAGATGGCTACGACGACCAGCAATGTGGTGATGTGGCGGAGCTTGCCTGGTATCCTTAGCTGTGGGGTCACACCTTAGAACCCCCTTTTGCCGTAGAGGACCCAATCCTCGGTCTCTCCATAGATGTCAATTATGTCTTTATCCGTAAGCTCCTCGGGGGTGTTCTCGCAGACGATCTGCCCATCACGGAGCCCGACCAGGCGCGTGGCATAGGTCTTGGCCAGCTCCAACAAGTGAAGGCTGGCCACCAAGGTAATCTTGCCCTCCACGCATATTTCCTGGATGAGGTTCATGATCTCTTTCATAAGCTTGGGATCCAGGCTGGAGACGGGCTCGTCGGCGAGGATGATTCGGGCGCGCTGTGCCATTGCCCGGGCCACAGCTACGCGCTGCTTCTGCCCCCCGCTCAGGTCGCTCACCCGCTTTTGAGCGTACTTCTCCATGCCCACCCTCCTCAGACAGTCAGTGGCTATGGCAACGTCTTCCTCGCTGAAGCGCCCCAGAAGACTGCTCACCGTGCCTACATACCCCAGCCTGCCAAGGAGGACATTCTTCAAAGCGGCTGCTCCTTCGACAAGGTTGAAATGCTGGGATATCACCCCAATTTGGCGGCGCACTTGCGCGACCTCTTTGTTAGAAAGAGCGGTGATCTCCCTGCCATCGATGAAGACCTTGCCTGCAGTGGGCCTGATAGAGAGGTTCGTGCAGCGGAGCAGGGTGGACTTCCCAGACCCGCTGGAGCCCAAAATCACCATACGCTCGCCCCTGGCAACATCCAGATAGATATCCCTCAGAGCCATCTCCGTTTTGCTTCTGCCGCCGTCGGCCCCTGTCGCGCCGCGCCTGGCCCTGACCGGGTAGTAGTGGCTCAGCCCCTCTATCTTGATCATACCGATAGCTATCTCCCAGCTATAGATCCAAAAGGTCGCGTGTCTCCCGGATGACGTCGTAGTCGGAATCTGTTACCGCCATATACTTCTCTATATCTCCCCATCCCTGGACGCGGTGTATGGTCTGCTCATCCATTTCGATGAGCGCCTGCTGGATCGCGTCCTTAAGGTCTTGAGGCAGATCACCCCTAACCGCTATCGGCGACCCGGGGATGGGCTCCGATTGGTAGATGATTATGTTCACCCCAGGGTCGATTTGCCCCTCGTTTACCATACGATAGTAAGAGGTATCGCTATCAGCGCCGGCGGCCACCATTTTGTTCTTGACCGCCAGTTCCACGCCATTGTGGGTCCCCGCGTAGTACACGGTGGAGAAGTCCCTTTCAGGGTCAATCCCGTTCTCCATCAGGACTTTCCTCGGTATCAGGTTGCCCGAGGTGGAGGCAGGATCGACGAAGGCAAAGGAGCGGCCTTTGAGATCGTCCAGCGTCTCTATTCCCGAATCCGCCCTGGTGACGAAAACGCTCTTGTAGGTTGACTTTCCGGTATCCCGCCTGACACCGTTCACCAGAGCCTCCGCCCCCGCCTCATCGACAGCCAAAATGTAAGAGAAGGGTCCAAACCAGGCCATGTCAATATGCTTGTAGCGCATGGCCTCTATGGCAGCGGTATAGTCCACAGTTACCTCAATCTCCATCTTGATACCGAGCTTCTCTTCCAAATACTCCGCCACGGGCTGGTATTGACGAACCATCTCGGCAGCATCATCCGCAGGGATCAGACCCATCGTGAGAACCTTGGGCCAGCTTTGCGTAGGTGTCGGCGTTGGCGTGGGTGTCGGTGTTGTTGCACCCACAGGCGTCTCTGTCGGTGTTGTGGTAGGTTCGACCTCCCCGCCCCCTCCACAGCCCACCGCCGCCAGCGTCATGAGCAAAAGAATGATGACGCCTGCTAC
>CAZCXP010000015.1:17507-28036 GCA_964502665.1 uncultured Dehalococcoidia bacterium
CTCCACAGCCCACCGCCGCCAGCGTCATGAGCAAAAGAATGATGACGCCTGCTACACACCAGAGTTGCCTGACTCGTCGCATTTTATATCTCCTTTCTTTGTCGTTTTCTCAAATTGTTTAGACCCTGCCGATGGTTAACCCTTGCTTTCTCCAACGCTTCCGCCGACTCTAAGGCGCCTTGGGGACCTTATGTGCCACCCCAAAATGCTTCTGTGCCTCGGATAGATCCTGGAGGGTGTCGATCTCCATCCAGCCGCCTTCGATGTCAACAGTCGTCACCACTGAGCCGCTATCCGCCAGCTCCTGGATCATGTCGGTTAGATATGCCTTCTCCAAGCAGTCAGCTTGGTGAAAGGGGGCATTGGGGTGCTCTTCTGCCACCCGATGATAGGCTGCTCTCATGGCCTCAGCCCCTGCTTTGGTGAACTTGGCCAGGCCGATGAACTCTCCGTGAGCCTCCTCGGGGCTGACAACTCCCTTGCCAATTTTCACCACCATGCCGTTTTCAACCTCGACCAGCTCGGCCTCGGAAATCGGGTGCTGCTCACGTCCTTCATAGGTCTGAATCCAGTTAACGTCCACCGTCAAAGCGATATCCGCCTCGCTATCGATGAGTCTGGCCACAATCTCGCCGCTGTAGATGATGTCTGAATAGGAGAAGACAAAGCCGTCGTTCATTTCACGCTCAGCGCAGAACAGCGACGTGAGCATGTTAGTCTCTTCGAAGTGTGGGTTCTCATAGTATGTCAGGTTGGGATAGTTGACCAGGTGGCTGCAATGCCCCCTTACCACCGCAATCTTTTCGATCCCGTTTTCCCTCAGTGCCGCCAGCGCCCTCTGAAGGATGGTCCTACCCCCGACATCAAGAAGGCATTTTGGCTTTTCGCTAGTAAGAGGCCTTAATCGCCTGCCGGGACCAGCGGCAACGATAATCGCCTTCATCAAGCCTCCATCTAGCTATGACTAATCCACCTTCAACACCAACCGCAGCTCCCGGCTCACACGGTCGAGGTCCTCCAGGGTATCGATCTCCGCCCAACCACCGCGGATATCAACGTGGCACACTGGATAGCCCTGGTCTATGAGCTCCTGGATCATGTCGGTGAAATAGGCCTTGTCCAACGAAGGTGCCCGGTGAAAGGCTCCAGCCTTGTAAGTCTCAGCAGCCCACTCATAGTTCGCCCTAAGTATCTCCGCACCCTTCTTGCTGAACTTGGCAAGCCCGATGAACTCGCCGTAGACGTCACCCGGCGGCAGGATATTCCTTCCAATCTGTACTATCCGCTCGCCCTCAACCTTGACCAGCTCCGCCTCGGAAACCGGGTGCTGATGGCGCTGACGGTAGTGGCTCTCCCAATCGGTGTCGACCACGAGCGAGATGTCAGATTGATCCCGGAGCAGAAGCTCCAGCACTTCCTTGGTGTACAGAATATCCGAGTAGCAGAATATGAACTCATCGTCCATCTCACCCTTCGCATAGAACAACGACCTCAAGATGCCAGTATTCTGGTAGTCTCTGTTCTCGTAGTATCGAATAGCGGGATACCTGATCTTGTCTCCCTGGTACCCGCGCACCACCACGATGTCATGTATACCACATGCCCTCAGGTTTTCCAGCTCTCTGCTGAGGATGGTCCTGTTCCCGATCTCCAGAAGGCACTCCGGTTTGTCCCTGGTGAGAGGGAGCAGACGGCTGCTCTCGCCGGCGGCCACGATGATGGCCCTTAAGTTCCGGTACGTTCCCAGCGAGCGGAGGTCCAGCCCCTGCTGGGAGAGCTCTTCCAGATAGCGATCCAAGATCTCCTGACCACGACTTTCGAGGATGGCTTCGGCCAATCTGTCAGCCAGCTTTTCGCCAAGGCGGTTTAAGACTTTGCGGTGTAGCTGTTTGTTGGTCAGGGCAATTCCCAGTTCGGTGGCCAAACCATAGGCCCCGTGGCGCAGGCGTTTGTGCCCGGCCAGACCCTGGGCGGTCTTAAAAGCAGCTCCGCAGATATCGCAGGTTACCATGAGTGCTGAGTATTATACTGAGTGACTGGATGTCTGTCAATACCCTAAACCTCCCAGAATTTGGCGCCGCTTCCCCGCAAAGAAGGTAACCGCCCGAAGCACTTGACAAAGAGCCGTCAATCGTGTACCAATGAAGCACGAGGAATGAAGCCGCAAGTTGTGGCAGTTTGCTGGGCAGCTCTCGCCTGCTCCCGCCGAGGGGCAGACTTTTGTAGTGAGCTGAGGTAATCGCGATGAAACGTTTCACCCGCCTGACAATGACGCCTGTTGTCCCCGCCTTCTTCTATTTGGCTTTCCCTGAGACGGCAGATGGCTGTCTCGATCAGGGAACCGCCAGTGCTGTCCTTAAAGTGGCTGTCGCTGTCTTGGTAGGCGGAGTGTTTCTATATAACCATTTCCGGGACAGGATCAAGACGTTCTACAGGAACTTGGTCTCCCGAGGCGAAAAACGTGAAAGAGCCGAAGACTAGACAAAGTATCCCCAGCTCCTTTGGGGATCGAAGCGGGTTCGTTCTGCTTGGAGAAGCAAAACCGCAATAACGCGCCGATTCTTAGAGACGCCCAGGCTGTGGTGCTAGACACCGCTGTTTGGTGCTATCTATTTGCGTAGATACTCCATGCATAAACAACGTACTTTCTATATGTATACAGCCCAATAGCGAACGTAACAAGAAGAAGTGGTAGTGCGTAGCTCCAACCGATTATGTACGCCATAATTGTCGGATACACAAAGGCAGCAAGGATGTTCGTATCAAGGTGAGGCACCGTAGGCCTTCCTTTTTTCCTTGAGATAAGCCACAGCACAGGGGCTGTAAGCGCCAGTCCTATCGCCCCTACTACAAAAAGCGATAACGCCTCGCCTTTTATGAGAAGTGCAACTCCGGTCAGAATAAGAAGAAAGATATCAGCCACGCCGTCAAAGACCGCTCCGTACGTGGCTATCTTCTTGCTTCTCCTGGCAAAGTACCCGTCAAGGTAATCGGTTATTGCAGCAGCAGCAAAGAGATAGTATGCAGCAAGCGGTTCATCCGAGAGTATGAGCCACATGATTACCGGAGTGGCAATAACCCTTGAAGCCGTAATAACGTCTGCTATTCTCATTGCTCAGCCTTGCCCCTTGAGGCAGCGAAGAAGACCTGTCTGCTATCGGAATATATGGGGAGAAGGGCAAGGGCCGGTGTATGCATAACATCTGGCAGAATGTAGTTTTTGGGCCAGGATGTGATATGATGAATTGCAAAAGCTGAAGAGAGGTCAATGGTCTGCATATCAAATGATTGACATCAATATAATTGCGCAGTCTACTTCTTGTCAAGGGACCGATTTGACCCAAGAATAGCGATTACCTTGAAGAACCGTGGGTACGGCTGGGTAGGTTGCCCGACGTCGGGCAACCTACCCACTGAGCTCACGCCGAGGGCTCACGAAGAAGCCTGGCAATGACATAGCAATGTGGCAGCACCAACTTGGTCCCAAATCACTGTTTTTGGGTTTGACACGGTCGTAGCCGCCACTTTGTATATAAGAAGCTACCGAGAAAGGTGAGATGAAAGAGGGAAAACCAAGTTTCACCGCAGAGGGGACCGTTGCCTTCAGGTTTGCCGAGTGGCTGGCACCAGAGGGCGAACGAGGGTGCCATGACCCTTTGGCAAAGGATTTCGCCGCCACCAAATTCCGCATCATCGGCAAGAGTCGGCTCCTGACAAAGATCGCCCTTTGGTTTGCTGAACGACTGGTTCCTGGTATGGTTAGTTACATAGTAGGCCGCACCAGATACATCGACGCTTACCTGAAGGCGCGCATTGATGAGGGGATTGAGCAGTTGGTTGTCCTGGGGGCCGGCTACGATTCCAGAGCCTACAGGTTTGATGAACTGAGAGGAAAGGTCAAGGTCTTTGAAGTTGATTTCCCAGCCACGCAGAAGGTGAAGATGGGAAAAGTCAGGAGGATACTTGGCAACCTTCCAGATCATGTTGTATATGTCCCCGTTGATTTTGACGAAAAGAAGCTAGGGGAAGGGCTATTCGAGAGTGGTTACGACAAGAAACTGAAAACCCTGTTCATCTGGGAAGGTGTGACCCCGTATATAACGGCAGATGCAATGGATGAGACCTTAGCCTTTGTGGCAAAAAATTCAGGCGAAGGTAGCTCCATAATATTCGACTATGTCTTCAGGTCAGCTCTGGACGGGACCTATGAGCGGGGACAGGTGCATAGGATACGAAAAGCTTGGGAACGAATCGGCCGGCCTCTTACGTCTGAGCATGTTGGTTTTGGAATAGAAGATGGAACCGTTGAGGAGTTTCTTTCCCAGAGAGGGTTTTATCAAGTGGAAAACGTCACTGGTGAATTCTTTGAGAGTGCCTATTTCAAAGGACCCCATGAGAACCTGAAGGTCTGGTGCGTTGTTCACGCAACGGTCAAGCCCCAAGAACAAACGTAACCGATGCCCCGATCGCCTGCCCGGCTACCACCTGTCATCTGCTGTCCATCACCCTCCAACACGATTCCCACTGCGGCTGTTTATGTAAAGACGAATCTGTGGTATAATTATCGATTAGGCATAAATACCAGGGGCAGTTGTCGTAGCTTCTTTTTGTCCCTGCCGAGATAGCCTCGTTTTTCTCCTTGAGGGCTACCTGTTGGAGACCGGCAGTATCTCCCAAAGATGAACGATGGTTATTCACTATTAGGGGGTAAGGATGAGCATCTGGAACTCTGAGAAGAAGGCGGTGCTTGAGGCCGCCCAGGAAATGGCCCAGAAGGGCCTGGTAGTAGGCACCTCGGGAAATGTGAGCATGCGTATCAGCGAGCCCGGCGGACGGCAGTTGCTGGCTATTACTCCCAATAACCGCTATTACGATTTGCTGGATGTGGATGACATAGGAATCGTCGATTTCGAGGGGCAGTGCGTTGAGGGTGAGCTCACCACCTCCATAGAGACTATGTTACATGTCGGCATCTACAAAGCACGCAAGAAAGTGAATGCCGTCATCCACACCCACCCCGTTTTCGGCAGCATTTTGTCGGTTATCGGTGCGGAGATCCCCCCTATTCTCGACGACCAGGTCACCTATCTCGGCGGGGAGATAAAGGTGGCGGAATATTCTCTCCCTGGCAGCCAGGAGCTGGTAAGAAATGCGGTTCCGGCGCTGGGGCCAAGGAATGCAGTCATACTGGCAAATCACGGCACAGTCACCGTGGGCAGAGACATGCGGGAAGCCTTCACCAACTGTGAGATGCTGGAGAAAACAGCCAGAATATACATCTACGCGCTTGGCGCGGGCAAGATAAACCCGGTTCCCGCTGACGCACTGGAGATGGAGAAGGCTTACTTCAACTATCTCTACGGTGAGAGCTCATAAGCACTTGACCAGCGGCTTTCAGGTTAGAACTATATCCCAGCCCATAGCGGAGAGGACGAAGTGGCAGAGCGAGACAAGCTCTACATGGGAATAGACGTAGGTTCGGTCAGCCTGAACATCGCCATAATTGACGAACAGGTGAACCTGCTTAGTAGCATCTATCAACGAACCAAGGGACAGCCCATCCCAGCTTTGCTTGATGCCTTCAACAGCCTCGCCAAGGATTTCCCCAAAGTGGAAGGAGTGATAGCCACCGGAAGCGGCCGAGAGTTGATAGCCAATACCCTGGGCGTAGCCAAAGAGAACGAGATCATAACCCAGGCGAAGGCCGTCACCTATTTTCATCCCCAGGTGAGGACGGTTATCGAAATTGGCGGGCAAGATTCGAAGCTGATTTTCCTGGAGCCAGATGAAAGGAAAGGAAAAACAATCGTAGTTGATCACGCCCTCAATGAGATATGTGCTGCCGGGACCGGCTCCTTCCTCGATCAGCAGGCGCATCGTCTGGGTATTTCCATTGAGGGTGAATTTGGCGATCTAGCCCTGAGGTCCAAGAGGCCGGCGACCATTGCCGGCAGGTGCAGCGTATTTGCCAAGTCCGACATGGTTCACCTACAGCAGGAAGGGGCTCCAAAAGAGGACGTAGTAGCCGGGCTGTGCTACGCACTGGCCAGAAACTACATAAGCAACCTGGGCAAGGGCAAGAAATTCAACAAGCCTGTGGCATTCCAGGGTGGAGTAGCTGCCAACAAGGGGGTGGCCAAAGCTTTTGAAGACCTGCTGGAGCTCGAACCGGGAGAGCTGATTATCCCCGAGCATTTCTTCATCATGGGAGCCCTGGGCTCGGCTATAATGGCCCGTGAACGAGAAACAAGCACCCCCCTTGAGCTTGGCAGGGCTATGGAGGATTTGAAGCAATACCTGATTAGAACAGCCAACGAAGCCAAACAGGGATATCTGAAGCGGTTGAGCTACAAAGATGGCCCCACCGCTGACAGCGACGACTACATCGGGCAACGAGCGCAAAAAGAGAGGGTGTATTTGGGGATCGATGTTGGTGCAGCAAGTACGAACATCGTCATCCTGGATGAGAACAAGAAGCTGTTGTCGAAGAGATATCTGATGACCGAAGGCGAGCCGATAGAGTCGGTCAAGAAGGGTCTCGCGGACATTGCTCCCGGCATGGAGAGCCTCCTGGAAGTCCAAGGGGTAGGAGTCACCGGCAGCGGACGTTACTTCGTGGGCGATTTCGTTGGCGCCGACGTGGTGATCAATGAGATTACGGCGCAGGCCAAGGCCACCATCGAAATCGATAACACCGTCGACACCATATTTGAAATCGGGGGCCAGGATTCAAAGTACATCTCTGTCAAGAACGGTTCAGTGGTTGATTTTGAGATGAACAAAGTCTGCGCCGCGGGAACAGGCTCCTTCCTCCAGGAACAAGCCGCCAGATTAGATACTAGAATTGATGAATTCAGCAAACTCGCCTTCGCCTCCAAGAACCCCGCAGACCTCGGCACCCGGTGCACCGTTTTCATGGAATCGGACCTGATCCACCATCAACAGGTGGGGTTACCCAAGGTCGACCTTATCGCCGGTCTTTCATATTCGGTAGCCTACAACTATATAGAGAAGGTTGTAGAGAATAAGAAGATCGGCAACAGGATATACTTTCAGGGCGGGGTAGCTACAAACAGGAGCGTGGCAGCCGCCTTTGAAAATATCCTCGGCAAACCAATCATAGTGCCCGAGGACCACAATGTAACCGGCGCTATAGGCGCTGCTCTAATCGCACGAGAACGGTGGATGGAAAGCAAGCAGAAGAGCAACTTCGTGGGCTTCGATCTCCGGGACAGGCATTATCAGGTCAAAACCTTCGAGTGTATGCATTGTCCCAACCACTGCGAAATAAAGAGAGTTCTCATTGGCGATCATCAAGAGTCGTTCTACGGCGGCATCTGCGACAGATACGAGATCAAGAAGGGAGAAAGCGCTGGTGAGGACCTGCCCGACCTGTTTAGCGAGAGGGAGGAGCTGCTGCTAGGTTACCACAAGGAGGACGAAGCCGACACCGACTCCGTTACCATCGGCATTCCCAGAATGCTGATGTTCTACGAGCAGTTCCCCCTGTGGGGTACATTCTTCCAGGAACTGGGGCTGAAAGTAGTAATCTCGGACAAAACAAACAGGAAGCTCATCAACAAGGGACTGCGGTTGATTCTGGCTGAGATGTGTTACCCGATCAAAGTGGCCTATGGACACGTGGAGAACCTCATCGAGAAAAACGTTGACTATGTCTTCCTGCCTAACGTTATCGACCTGGAGATGATGGCAGACGACGTAGACAGGAGCTACAACTGCCCCTATATCCAGGGTATCCCATTCGTGATCGGGCCCGCTTTTGAGGACAGGGTAAAAATCATAAAGCCCACCATATATATGGCGAAGGAGAAGTACAACCTCAGGGAGCAGATGCTGCGATTGGGCCAGATGCTGGGCAAGACTGCCAAAGATGCTTCCCGGGCTGCAGACGCCGCTATCACGGCTCAGCAAGAGTTCCTGGAGAAGTGCCAGCAAAGAGGTCGCGATGTGCTTGAGACCCTGAGCCGGGACAACGAGGCGGTGGTGGTCATCGGCAAGCCCTACAATGTCCACGACATCGGGCTCAACCTGAACATCCCCAAGAAACTGCGAAAGGCGGGGGTGCTGGCGATCCCATTCGACCTGCTGCCCCTGGATTCTGTAAGGCTGCCCTCTCACTACTCCAACCTGGTCTGGAAGAATGAGCAGAATCTCCTCAGGGCAGTGATCTTCGCCAGGGACCACAGGAGCCTGAATCCAGTGCTCATTACGAATTACGGCTGCGGCCCCGACTCCTTCTTCATGAAGTATCTTGACGATACCATGGGAGAAGACCCCTGTTTGGTTCTTGAGGTGGACGAGCACAGCGCTGACGTTGGAATAGCAACAAGGGTCGAGGCCTTCGTCGATACCTCCAACAGACCCAGGGCGGCAGCAAGACATGATGAGCAGGTAGACCTGCATGTCGTTAGGCCTGGGAGCCAGACCGCTATCCTCAGACCGACCAAGAAAATGAGGGAGTTCGATAGAACAATCTACATTCCCTATCTCAGCGGTCATTCCGACGTTTTTGCCACTGCGCTTCGATCGGTGGGCATAGATGCTCGAGTCCTGCCCCGGCCCGATGACAGGTCAGACGAATTGGGAAGAAGATACGCTTCTTCCAAGGAGTGCCACCCCTACCAGCTTCTCACCGGAGACCTGGTACGGATGACCAGGCTCGAAGGCTTCGATCCCGACCGTTCAGCGTTCTTCACGCTTAACTTCGACGGCTCCTGTCGAATGAGCCAGTATGCTTTGTCGTTTAAGCTGGTTCTCAAAAGACTGGGGCTGTCCCACATGCCGGTAGTTGCCCCCTTGCAGTCGATTCGCCTCGATGAGGTTACCAGGCTGCTCGGGCTCAACTTCGCCAGAGCTGTCTGGAAAGGGTGGCTGGCGACGGACGTCATGCTGGACAAGTTACTCCATATCCGGCCCTATGAGATAGATGAAGGCGAAACTGAAAGGGTTTACGAGTGGGGGGTGGAGCAGATATGTTCAGGGCTCGCTGCAGGGAACTTCTCCAAAAGCTTCGCACGCGTCATCGAAGCTATGAACCGCATTCCAACGCGCAAGGAGAGGAGACCTATCATTGGAATCGTAGGCGAGTTCTATACATGCATGAACTCCTGGTCCAACAACGACATAATCAAAGAGTTTGAGGCACAGGGTGCCGAAGTGAGGTTCGGGCCAACTACCACGGACTATATGGTATATTTCGACGAAGTATACCCCGATATGAACCGCTCCAGAGGGAAATACATCACTGCACTCTACTACTATCTGCGAAGGTTCTGGGATAAATACTGGCAACAGAGAATAGAGGGCATGCTGGGTGAGGAGCTGGCGGACTGCAAGATACCGTCGGTTGAACAAAGGATCGAAATGGCTTCTCCCTATGTCAGTCCTGACATAGACCCGGTGGTAACCACAAATGTGGCCAAAGCGGAGGGATATGCAGTGCGGGGCTGCAGTGGCATAGCCAACCTCGTAGTCTTAAACTGCGTTTTCGGCACTTTGGCCACTGCCATCTACAAAAAGGTACAAAGGGAGCGAAACAGCATTCCTCTGCTCACTATGATATACGACGGACTGAAGCAGACGAACGAGAAGACCAGAATTGAAGCTTTCGTGCACCAGGTGAAGTCCTATCAGGAGAGATACGGTAATAGCGAGTAGACGGGCACTCTCACCGAAGCATTACCGCAATAACACCGACAGTGAACACGGAAGCTCCGCCGTCCTGACTGTTTTAAAACAGGAGGAAAAGTAAATCAAAGTAAATTTGAGACCATTGACAGATTCGCCGAAAAGTGAGATAGTATCTGCAACAACCCGTCAATTGCTGCACCTCTGGGGCAGGAGACCAAGACATGGTGTTAAGGATAACAAAGTCCATCTTGGAAACGCCGGCCAAGTTTATCTATGGGAAGGCAATCTCGTTTGAGGTGAAGGTGGTTGAGAGATGTGTGCCGGATAGGCTACTCCTCTTTTACCTGAATACATTAGATAAGCGTGTCCCACCTAAGGCGATCGATAGGATCATTGATGGGCTGGACAAACTTCCTCCAAAGGTGCGCTCTTCACTTATTACGGCAGCGGACGAGTATGTCCCGGACACAGTAGCCAGTTCGAGAAAGGTTTCCGCTGTCATCTCCGCAGTCTATAAGTATGTCCCTGACAGAGTAATCCCCCCGGAGTCCCGTGACCGTTGGTCAAATCTCAAGATGAAGTTCCATATCCCAACGTTGCTATCGAGACAGGGCAGGGGTAAACCCGGCAGCGTTTGATGCCAAGTACGCTCCAGACACAGTAGCCAGTATGCAGGGGATTTATTGAAATGCAATACAAGAAGGTCTGTATTGAGTCTTTCGGTTACGAGATCCCTGAGACAGTCGTCACGTCGCAGAGCCTGGAAGAGAGAGTAGCCCCCATATACGAGAAACTGAATCTCTCTTACGGGCGCTTCGAAATCATGACCGGAATTCGCGAGCGGCGATTCTGGGACGATGAGACGACGCCAAGCCAGG
>CAZCXP010000016.1:0-23462 GCA_964502665.1 uncultured Dehalococcoidia bacterium
CCACTCATTCTTCTGCAAAGTGGTTCTAAAAGAGCTCCTTTTCGCTGGTCTCTATTGCCTGCTTTAGCTCAGCGGCGAGTTCAGGTGGCAGTCCTTCGATGTCGACGCGCAGGAACCCCCTTACTATGGTCGCTGTAGCTTCATCTCGTGTAAGCCCCCTTGCCATGAGATATTCCACTTCCTCTTCGGCGATCTTGCCCACCGCCGCTTCGTGTGACAGGTCTACGCCGGCTAAATCCCCCTTGAGCTCTGGAATGGCATGTATCGCCCCATGCCCAGAGAGGATCAACCCCCGGCATTCCAGGTGGCCCTTGACATCGGGAGCACTGCCTGCAATGTAGCCTCTGGCGATGATATTGCCCCCGGTGCTTATAGCCCGAGATATGATCTCTGTCCGCGAGCCTTTGCCATCGAGTAAGACTCTGGAGCCTATGTCCAGACTAGAGCCTGGGGGGGCAACAAGGACGCTGCTGAACCTGACAATGGCCTTTTCGCCAACGCAACGGGCTGCTGGATACATCTGGAGTGTGCGCACCGGTTTCATGCATACGAAGTTGCTGAGGAAGACACCGTCTTCTTCAACGATGGCACCGCTGCGGGGACGTACCGCTATTTCTGGAGACCAGTTATGAATCATGGTGAAGGTTATCCTTGCTCCCCGCTTTATGTAGAACTCGGAGACGCCGAGATGCAGCCCTGAGGCCTGCATTGGGGTGCTGGTGCAACCGGTGATGATGTGCAGCTCAGAGCCCTCCTCGGCGATGATGATGTTATGCACCTTCTGTGCCAGGTTGCTATGTGCCAGGTAGAGACATGCCTGAACAGGATGGATGGCCCTTACTCCGGGAAGCGCTCTTATGAAGTAGCCTCTGTATTGATCAAGCTCGACATGAGCGGTGTACTTATCGGCGTCGATACTCACCGCGCGCCACCAGTAATCCTCAAGCCAGTCATGAGTTTCGAGAGCCTGGGCGATGCCCATTACCTCCACCCCGTCCTGTCTTGATGAGCTGTGAACCACGGATTGGTCTATCTGGACAAAGGTGCCCCCCCTCTGGCTCAGATCATCCAGGGTAACCCCTACCTGGACCATCTGCGCTTTCTCCTCGGGTGAGAACTGAGATGGCTCTTCCTGGTAAGAGTGTTCCTTGACGCTGGATGAATAGGCTGTTACGTCGATGTCCTCGCCCAGAGCTGCCTTCTTATCGAGCGCTTTCTCAGCTAGCTCCTTCCTTTTCCTGGATGATGCCAGCCGTTCCGAAGCAGACATTTTACGCATCCCTCATAACCGTTTTCTTTGATTGAATCCAATACCTCCAGGGCTGCTCGCTCACAGGGAATCGTGCCGTTTAGGAGGACATAACCTTTGCTGGCGTGGACATAGTCCAGGATATGGCCAGTGTGGGTTATTATCAGGCAAGAGCGCGTCCGAGTGCGATGGAGGTCTTTCTGCAGCAGTTCGTTGATCATCTGACCGATGAGAGACATGTTAACCAGGTCGACTCCGGACTCAGGCTCGTCAAGGAGAACCAGGTCTGGAGCCTGGGCAAGAAGTTGTAGCAGCTCTGAGCGTTTGATTTCACCTCCGGAGAATCTGTAGTTTATTTCCCGGTCCATCAGCTCAACCATGTTCAGTCTCTCCGCAAGTCTGCCGACCGTGTCACCGTCCTCGCTTCCACGGCTTTCCAGGCAGGCGGTAACCATGTCCTGTGTCCTGACCCCACGTACTACCGGAGGGCGCTGAAAGGACATGCCGATGCCCAGGCGCGCTCGTTCGTCCAAAGACATTCCGGTTATATCCTGATCATTGAACATGATCTGCCCCTTAGTTACCCGGTAGCGAGGGAAGCCCATTATCGCCATCAACAGAGTGGTCTTGCCGCCACCGTTGGGACCGAAGATGGCATGGGTCTCACCAGCCCCAATCGACAGATTTATATCGTGCAGAATCTCCTTGCCTTCCACCTCTACACTCAAATCACGAATCTGCAGCATGTCACCCTCCCGCCTAGCGTTCTTGTCTCACGACGATGGTATCATCTTATGTTGAACCTTCTACGGTTTGCAACTGCTCTCGGGTACCAACGACAACAAGTTCATCTCAGTAATCGCGTAGCTGGTGATGCCTGCGGCTACAACAAGAAGAAAGGCATGCACTATCTGCAGAAACCGTCGTAGGGGGCTCACCGCAACTACTATTATAGAATAGCCCTATTACTATCGAATGGCAATCCTCTGGCTCGCCGGATACCGCGAAGATTGCAGCGGCGGCGGAACTTGACATAAAGAAGCACCACAGAGAATTCCCCGAACCACAAGGGCCTTCCTTGCTATCAAGGTTTAACAGTTGCCCACAGCGTCTGCGCAAACCTTCGCTTTGATCCTCAACGTTACTATTTTCCTATCAAAGAATACCCAAAGTGGTCATTGTGCACCCAATTGCGGGCATGCTAGTCTTTTCACAGATTCCAGGGAGCGCTTTCGTAGAGGAGTTCGACGGAATAATACCGGGAAGCGTCTCCACTGGGTGGACACACAGATAAGTTTCGATGCCAGAAAGGCGAGAGGGGATGAATATGGAACAACGCGTGAAGCAGACCCGGGTCGAAAGCCTGATGACTGCCCGGCAGGTAGCTGAGTTCTTGCAGGTCAGCGTGTGCACCGTAGGGCGCTGGAGTCGCAGAGGAGCGCTGAAGTTCTACCGCGTGGGTGGTCGCGGTGATATGAGATATCGACTCAAGGATGTTGTTAGTTTCCTGGAGGAAACCAGCCCTCACTCAAGAGCAGACACCACGGGTGAGAAGGTGCCAGTTCGGCCCAGCACAGACAGACCCTCTGTTCCAAACAGGAAGGCCAGTCATGGCGAAAAAAGCTACCCCGTGCGAAATACAGCTCGCTTAACCGCTGCCGGGTAGCAAACAGAATCTTGACCCGGGAGGGCTAATTGGGAAAAGGAGAATCATGAAGGCGCTGATTATTGAAGATGACCCGGAGATCGTGGAGTCTATTTCGCTGGCCTTTCAGATACACTGGCCTGAGGCTCAGTTAGTGTCCACCTACATGGGAAAGAAGGGGATAGAGTTGGCGGAGAGTGAAGCTCTTGATATCATCATTCTCGATCTGGGGCTTCCCGATATGAGCGGCTTCGAGGTGTTGGAGCAAATCCGCCTCTTCTCCTCCGTACCCATAATCATCCTCACCGTTAAGGCAGAGGAAGCGAGTATAGTCAAAGGGCTGGAGCGGGGGGCAGACGATTACATAGTCAAGCCCTGCGGACAGCAGGAGCTCCTGGCGCGGGCAAAGGCCAGGGTACGCGATAAGACCTATTTTGCTGAAGAGTCACCCATCTCTTTTGGGCCGCTGCACTTTAATCCCCGCACACGCCAGCTTCTGTATGGAGAAAGGGAGATGAACCTCACCGCCATCGAAGCTCATATCATTCACCACCTGATGAGAGCCGGAGGCGATGTGGCAAGCTACTCCAGTCTTGTTGAGGAGGTGTGGGGGGAGGCCTACCCCGGGTCTGTAGACAGTCTCAGGGTTCATATCAGGCGCCTGCGGGAGAAACTGGAAGCAGACCCTGGCCACCCACAGCTTCTTCTCACCGAAGCCGGCATAGGATACTTCCTGGCGAAACCAGCCTGAACCTGGTCGAAACAACGCCTGCCATTGCGGCTGGAACTCATATCATTATCATCCCTCCAGTTTCCTCGACAAAATGCCAGATCACAAGTACAGCCGTGCCATCGTGGGGCAAGCTGTTCGTTCCAGCCTGAACTGTAATCTATTTGTAAGCTCTTTGTAACTTGCCCTTTACATCCGTAAGTGGTTCTTAATCCTACGTGCTTACAATTGAGTGGTACTGCATATGATTGTGTAGATTGTCTTTTGGGGCGGGAAAAGAGTTTTTGAGCCAGACCTGGTCTGTGATCGACAGGGCAGCCGAGAATAGACTCGCTAGGATGCATCTAGCCCCTGATAGGACCGCTGTGGATTTGCGGGGACCACCACGGTCGACGAGATGGGTTGTAATTCTGCTGCCGAAGTCAGAACGTCATTGAAACGCTCAACAGAATGCAGAAAGAAGGCTGGGAGTAGCGTGATGAGGCTGGGCCAGGAAGACCAGTTCGTTGTGCGCTACCGCCTGGTCTTCACGGAAGTCAAGCCAACTACCAAGGGTTAGGTACTGGTTTCCCGACTTCATTAGGAAGCTTTGCTGAGCTTAGCTGAAGACATTATCTTGGGGCCCGCAGGGCTGCCTCCCTGTATGAGACTGGCGGAGCTTCATGGAGGGTAAATATGGGTGGAAACGCACTTAGGTAGAGGCTCGACCTTTGATCCCTCATTGCTTCTAGAAGCTCCTGATTGTCATTAGAGAAATCCTTGATGCGACAGGAATTGTGAAAGCACTGATTATCGAAGATGACCCGGAGATCGTAGAGTCTGTTGCCCTAGCCTTCCGGATACTCTGGCCTGACGCTCAGTTAGTATCCACTCACCTGGGGAAGAAAGGGATAGAGTTGGCGGAGAGTGAAGCCCACAACATTATCATCCTTGATCTGGGGCTTCCCGATATAAGCGGCTTCGAGGTGCTAAAGCAAATCCGCCTCTTCTCCGCCGTACCCATTGTTATCCTCACTGTTAAGACAGAGGAACCAGATATAGTCAAAGGGCTTGAGTGGGGGGCAGACGATTACATAGCCAAGCCCTGTGGACAGCTCGAGCTCCTGGCACGGGTAAAGGCCAGGATGCGCGATAAGAACCATTTTGCTGAAGAGCTGCCCCTTACTCTTGGCTCACTGAGCTTTAATCCCCTCACACGCCAGCTTTTGTATGGGAAAAAGGAGATAAACCTTACCGCCATCGAAGCTCATATCATTCACCACTTGATGAGAATGGCGGGTCGTGTGGCAACCTACTCCAGCCTTGCTGAGGACGTATGGGGTGACGATTACCCCGGGTCTGTAGACAGTCTCAGGGTTCATATCAGGCGCCTGCGGGAGAAACTGGAAGCAGACCCTAGCCACCCACAGCTTCTTCTCACCAAAGCCGGCATAGGATACTTCCTGGCGAAGCCAGCCTGAAGCTGATCCAAATAGTGCCTACTGCTCTTCCGGGCGTCCTCTCAAGCTCCTTCATCTCCCTTCTGGCACGGCACCTTATACAATAAGCTTGCATTAGTCCCCCCATTTTTTGTGGAGAGCATAGTACATTCAACCTCTTTTCGGCTGTTCCTGGTACTATCTTCCCATCAGCGACCGTCCAGAAGAGCTATTGCATACCTAACGGCAGGTCTGCTAACATATGAGCATGTAGTAGTATCCTACAGTAGACATGTAGGCGTCTATGATTCAGGCTACGATTTCATGGTCGTAGTCGATGTAGGTTCGATACTACTGCATCGAGATTAAGCCAGGGAGTGCAATATGCAGAGGACTATGAACGAGACAAGTGCGGAAAGTATGATGACGGCTCAGCAGGTAGCACACCTCTTGCAGGTTAGCATCTGCAGCGTAAGACGGTGGAGCGATAAGGGTATACTGAAGTTCTACCGCGTTGGCCACCGCGGCGATAGGAGATATTGGCGCGAGGATGTTCTTCGTTTCCTTGAGGATTCTAGCCCCCACCTAAGGGCAGGTACCACGGGTTAAAAGGTGCCAGTTCGCCCCCGGCATAGAATGTCTTCCTTCCCCAAGCAGCGAGGTTAGACATGGCAAAAAGGCCAGCCCCTGCGGAATAGGCCTCGCCCAATCGCTGCTGAGATGGCGAGAGAGCCCAAGAACAGATTGAGACCATTCATAGAGACGCCTACGGACTATTTGACCGCAACGCCACTCTCTCGGATTTCGCCTGCATGTAGCATGTTGGCGACCCCCGTATAACCGCTTGCATAGGCCCTATGCGACTTGCAAACCAGGCACTCCCCAAGAGCTTCTCTTTGGAATGCCGGGCTTCGTGGGGAGGTTATCTCGTGGCTGCCAGCTTGGTTCTATTCATCGAGATGACCAAACGCAGTGCTTATTCGCTGGCAGCGGTACTTTTCTCTCGTGTAGCTGGGACAAATGGGGCATTGATTATCTATGCCTGGCTGTGATAGTCTGCGAGCAGGAATGACAGGGCTCGTCATAACAGGAAAGCGGTGAGGATATGGCTAAATATGAAGAGATGAGTGGTCTGATCAAAAGGCCAGCCCGGCTCTGAGCAAACGACTTAGTGCAGGTCCAGGGGTCTAAGATGGACGAAGTCAAGGGAACGATACTGGTAGTCGATGACGAGGAGCCTATCAGGAACGCTATCTCCCGCAAACTCAAGGCAGAAGGCTACAATTGCGCGGTGGCGGCCGATGGCAAAGAGGCTCTGTGGAAAGCGTTCGCGCAGGACTTCGCCCTGGTGCTTCTGGACGTCAAGATGCCAGGGATGTCGGGGATGGAGGTGCTCTCAAGGATGATTGCTGATCATCCTGATACCGGCGTGGTCATGATAACTGCGGGGGGCGACACGCAGACGGCTGTTGAAGCCATGAAGCAGGGGGCATATGACTACGTGACCAAGCCCTTCAACCTGGACGACCTGGTTATGAGAGTGGAAAAGGCCCTCGAAAGAAGAGGATTGGTACTCATAAACAGGGACTATCAGCTCCGCCTGGAACAAGAGGTTGAGCAGCAAACAGGACAGGTGCGCCAATACTGGCGCGAAGCTATTGAGGCGCTTGCCCGTGAAGAGATGGCTCTGAAAGAGGCATCTGGGGCACCTGGCACTACGAAGAAAGCAGATTCTGAGGATGTCTACTTGCAGATCGCAAGGGTGCTGGCGCAGACGGTTGAGATGCGCGAGCCGTACGCCCGTGGCCATTCGGAGCGAGTAGCCCTGCTGGCCAACGACATCGCTCTCCAGCTTGGCTGCCCTGACGAACTGATAAGGGATATACAGCTTGCTGCCACAGTCCACGATATAGGGAAGATTGTGATCCCGGACCACATTCTCTTTAAACCGGGTCATTTGACATCAGCAGAGTACAGCGAGATAAAGACGCACCCCATGGCGACGGTGGACATAATACGCCATGTGGACTACTTTAAAAGCATCATACCCCTGGTTGAGAGTCACCATGAATGGTACGATGGCAGAGGTTATCCTAAGAAGCTAACGGGGGAGAATATCCCTCTGGGAGCGCGCATCCTGGCTGTAGCTGATGCCTATGACGCTATGACCTGTCCTCGCCCCCACCGCCCTCGCCTCAGCAACGAGGATGCGGTTCAAGCCCTCAAGAAGGGTGCTGGTACGCAGTGGGACCCGACAGTTGTGGATGCCTTTTTTAGGATATTGAAACGGGAATCCAGAATGCTGGAGACTACCCTGGTCGAAACATAGCGAAGTTGGTGCCCATCTGGTGGAGGCAGCGAATAGTAGTGCGTTACGGCCTGCTTGCCCCACGGCCGATAGTATTGTCTCAGTAGGTTGTTGCCCCGGCAGTCCGCCCCATTCGCGATTGCTCGACTTCCGATTTGAATTGACACCCAGGGGCAATGACACTATAATTGGCGTAAGCCGAGCATGGCGAGGAGGGATAATAAGATGGACTTGATGAAGCTCAACATATATGACCCTGCCGACCATCCAGATGAGTGGACGCCCGTAATGTACGAATACCTGGAAAAGGCCAGGGACATAATCGAAGAGTGGTGGTTGCCCAACCGCAGGGGCCTGGACCGCCTGGGCGGCTCACTGGCGATGACAGAGATGTCAGATGCTTACTATGGCCTGATGAAAGGTATGATAGATGCCGGGTTCTATGGCAGGACTATACCCAAGGAGTACGGAGGGCCAGGTTGGAACCTTCTGGACTGCAGCCTGCTGTCGGCTGAGATCACTAAGATGGGCTATTCACCGAGGCTTGACGACGCCTTTGCCTACGGCGAGCCGTGGGTTCATATCCTTGAGCACTGGACCCCTGATGTAGACGCCAAGAAGGAGTATTTCAAGCGAACGTTGGACGGGGGATTCTGCACTGCAATGGCCACCGATCCTGAGTCAGGCGTCGATATGGGCGGGATGCGTGGCAGTGCAGTTCGCGATGGGGATTACTATGTCCTCAACGGACCCAAGTGGTGGATGACAATGACTACGCCAGGGCCCGTCGGGCTTCAGTGGCATCTGGCGTTGATGAAAACCGATCCCACCAAGCGCACCAGCGGCCTTTCCATGTTTATCGTCAATGATGATGCGCCTGGGATTATCCGGGGCCGTGAGGGAGACCTCATGGGAGCGAGATGGGGTTGTGCCCGCTTTGAAATTATGTTCAAGGATTGCAGGGTGCATAAGAAGTACCTGGCGGCTCCCGAGGGCAAGGGGCTACACGCCCTGGTCGACGGGATGAACAAGCACATGGCCAATCAGGCGTTTCAGGCTGTTGGTGTCTCGGAAGCAGCTATAGCAGTCGCTGTGGAGTACACCAAATCCAACATACGCTGGGACCATCCCCTTATCGAGTACCAAGGCGTCCACTTCCCTATAGCAGATATGTGGGTCGCCGCTGAGGCTGGTCGCGCCATATGCGCCAAGGCGTGTAAGCTCTGGGACGCGGGTGATTCAGAGGCCAAGCACGGCAAATGGGGTGTTCTTGCCGCGCGCCACTGTTTCCCATCAGCAATCGAGGCATGCCAGAAGGCGATCGAACTCTTAGGGGCCCGCGGCATCGAGCGAGAGGAGGGCTGGCCCCTGGAGCTTATGTACCGCGATGCGATGATCTTCCAGCTATACCGCACACCTAATGTGGACCGGAAGTTCCTTGCATCATACCTCGTGCGCAGGAGACTTTGAGCCGGGTTTGGGCAAGATAGGATTTGAATTAGAAGGGAAGCTCGCTTGCACAGCAAGCGAGCTTCCCTTTATAGCGTTCGTCAGAATCCTATGTCCAGGTTCGACTTCGCTCCTTCGGGGGGATTGCCCTCACGCCGCAGGTTGCTTTGCGCCCGTGCTCCGCAAAGACTGCTCTTAATGCGCTCTACCTGCGGGCATTGTCCCTGGGCTAGAGGAATTCCTGAAATGCATCTGATCTGATGTCTTCCCGGGCTCGACTATCGAAGAACCGTATGACTATCTACTTCTTGGCCCCAGACGGCCACGGAACGTCAGGCCGATCGCCTCTGACTACATTAACGGCAAACGCAGTATTGTCCCTCTCAGGGCTTATCTCAAACCTGTTCTCCGTGAGCTTCCATATGCCCCGTTTTCCGCAACGCTTGCATGGTGGCAGCACCTCCCCCCTGAAGAGGTAGACCTTGCGTTCCTTAGCCGAAGGCCTGCAATCTGAAGAAGCGATATGCTCAACGAGCTCGTAATCACCCTCAATCGGTGCCCGGGCTGCACTCCTGACCGTGGTGCCGATTGGAACATCTAGCTTTTTCTGCTCCATTTCATCCCCCTTTTGGCCTGACTAAATCTCGACCATATTTTATCATATCACTGTGCTCTTTCAAAAGCCAGTGACTCGCAGTTTTAGCAGACATGCCTGACTACGTTGTCGGCGTTACCAGAGGGGTCATGCCTGCTGTCAGCTTCTCAGGAACGAGTGTCACTAGCTCGTCCAGCGTCCAAGGGCCTTCCTTCTTATAGTCCTTCTCGATGCTTCTAATTGGCTCTGGCTCCGAGTAGATGGTGATCAGGCCGTCACCACAGCCGAATACCTTGCCGCTGATAGTGCCCGCTTCATCGGTGGCCAGGTAGACTGCGATGGGAGGGACGAACTCGGGGCCGGGCATATCCAACATCAGCTCCAGTCGTTCCTTGGTTATCAGACCGGCCTCATATCTCTTCTGGAAACCAGCTTTTACTTCCTCGCTCAGCGTCATCCTGGTCGCCGCCCCAGGACAAATCGCGTTGCAGGTTACCCCATATTTTGCCATCTCACGAGCAACCGACCTGGTGAAGCTTACAATTCCCCCCTTGGCGGCACTATAATTTGCCTGCCCCACCGTTCCCCGCCAGGACTCGGAGGTGGTGTTTATTATGCGCCCGCCTTTCTGCTCCCTCATCCGGATACAAGCGTGTTTGGTGCAGTTGAACGTCCCCTTAAGATGAACAGCGATAACGGCGTCCCAGTCCTCCTCGGGGAGGTTGAAAACCATGCGTTCCCTGGCAATCCCTGCCAGGTTGCACAGGATATCTATCCTGCCGAAGTTGTCGACGCATGCCTTGATGATCCTGTCGGCAGCGGCGTGATCGGCCACCGATTCGTAGCTGGCGACTGCCATCCCACCCCCATCCCTAATCAGCTGCACCACCTCGTCGGCAGGGGCAGCAGAACTATCACTGCCATCCCTTTCTACCCCTGCGTCATTGACCATCACCTTGGCGCCTTCAGCCGCCAGGGCCAAAGCTAGCTCCCTCCCGATCCCCCGCCCCGCTCCAGTGACCACCGCATTCTTCCCCTCCAGCCGGTTGCCCACCTTCTGTGTCTCCTTTCACAAGACCACTAGCCCATGCCCTCGCTGGCCACCTCTGCGTTCCGCGTGAACCAAGTCTATATCGAACCCGTACAGGTGTCAACTTTTCGGATACCAGCTTTCGACCGGTTAACCGCTTCTTGCTGGTTCATTTTGCGTTAGATCTGCCGGGCGACCTCAGCCCCTTCGGCAATGGCTTCTAAGGCTTTGCGGGGCTCCTTGGCATCACCGATGACGTAGACCTCTGCCACTTTATCTGCTATTTTCTCGGATAGCTCCTCAACTGATTCCACTCCCCTGGCTAAAACAACGTTGGTTACCTCTCGGATTGACTCCTCCTCACCATCTCTAAGGAGTATTACCCCGTCGTCGAGGATCTCTCTAACCGTAGCCGAGGTCAATATCCTCTTTGGTCATTTCCCTGGGCATTTCTCCGTACATAGGACTGGGGATGGGGGACGGAGCCAGCAGCGGGCTTCCGGTGATAGCTGAGCTCATCTGCCTCCCCTGATGAGCGAGCTGGACGAAAATCTTGGCCCCCTCGGCATGGACCGCGCTGGCCAAATCCCTTATACGGGGAATGTAACGATCATCATAGAGAGCAGGTATTGTAAATGCCTTTCCTGAGGGATGGACGATGGTGTTTTCGAGTGTGATGAGCCCAGCCCCACCCCTCGCCCGGGCAGCGTAATAGCTTATTGAGCGATCAGTTATCTCGCCCTCAAAGGTGGCAAAACACGATCCGATAGCGGGCAGGACTATTCGATTCCGTAGCTTCAGGGTTCCGATTTTGATCGGGCTGAATAGCCTCTCCAGCTTTATCATGCCCTTTACTTCCTGTTTTGACTGTTATCTCTGCCTGCTTGCCCTCGCGTTTCACTGCCAAACGCCATCTATTTGCGTGCCACACGCGGGACACGTCCCATTTTTCAGATAGGACCTCTCAGTGCCCATATATGTCCTTTTTACCAACAGTTCATTACATTTGTAGCAATAGGCATCGTTGCCTTCAAACACATTACCCAGGTAGACATAACGCAATCCCCTTTTCCTGCCTATTTCCCTTGCCTTCCTCAAGGTTTCCAGGGGAGTAGCGGCGCGGTCGCTGAACTCATAATCGGGACGAAACCTGCTTATGTGCCAGGGAATGCCTTTGTCCAGCCCGGCGATGAACCCGGCTATTTCGTCCAGTTCTTCATCGGAATCATTCTCGCCGGGGATAACCAGCGTGGTCACCTCTACCCAGATACCGAGCCCCTTCATATAGGCAATCGAGTCCAAAACAGGCTGCAAACGTCCCTTGCAGTTCCTCTTGTAATAGTCCTCGCTGAAGCTTTTCAAATCTACATTGGCGGCATCCAGGTAGGGCCTGATAGTATCCAGAGCGGGCCCGGTCATGAACCCATTAGTCACGAAGACATTGTAGAGACCAGCCGCCTTAGCCAGTTGGGCAGTGTCGTAGGCGTATTCAAAGAATATCGTTGGCTCGGTATATGTGTAGGAAATACTGGCACAGCCATACCTCCTTGCCTCCTCCACAACCCGCTCGGGCTTCAGCTCGCCCCCGGAAACAATGGCACCATTCTTCCCTGAGACCTGCGAAATCTGCCAGTTCTGACAGAAACCGCATTTGAAATTGCAGCCTATGGTGGCGATGGAATAGGAGCTCGACCCTGGCAGGAAATGGTACAACGGTTTCTTCTCTATGGGGTCGATATTTGCCGCTATCGCCTGAGCATAGACCAGGGTGTATAAGCTACCGTCAATATTCTGCCGCACGCCGCAGACGCCGAGTTTCGAGTCTGCTATCTTGCATTCGTGAGCGCAGAGATAGCAGTGGACCCGTTTGTTCTCAATTCTCTCATAGAGCATTGCTTCTTTTTTCATCCTAAACGCCCCCGTGTTGGTCTCAAGATTCCTGCTCCTCGGTTCCGGAGTGCCTTCTCCGCCACCCTCCAAGGTATTGGACCACTTCACCGTCGGTTAAATCATACCAGTTATCATAGCAGCTGGCGACAGCATTTTGCTCACGAATGCTGATACAGGACCGAGTTTTTGACCGAGGTCTACGGCAGCCGCAGCGCATAGACGCGATTTGCTACTGCCTGCTGTATAACCCCATCAATTCTGTCTGAGCCAGGATGTGCCCCTCCATTCCTTGCAGTAGCTGCTCCTTGCTCGCGCCGGGGGCCAGGTCGAGCACTGTGTCCAGAGCATATAGCTTGAAGAAGTAGCGGTGCGTGCCGCCGGGTGGACACGGGCCACCATAGCCCAGCCGCCCCCAACTGCTCTTGCCGTGCCTGCTGCCGTCGGGCAGGTCAGCATCAGGTGGGACGGCCTCGGGCAAGGCACGGGTTTCGCCCGGCAGGTTGTAGAGTACCCAGTGGACCCACGTGCCTACTGGTGCGTCGGGGTCATCAGCTATGAGAGCGAAAGCTTGAGTACCCTCGGGCGCATTGTTCCACTGTAGTGGCGGTGAAATGTCATCGCCATCGCAGGTGTACTTGCGCGGAATCGATTGTCCTGCGGCAAAGGCGCTCTTCAGTTCAAAAGGCATGGCTTGACCTCCTTTCTCTGGCTGGCAGCTCCTGAACTCCAGCCCATCATGACCAGAGTTGTTATCACAACCCCGAAACGCGAGGTGAGAAGAATCCCGAGAAGACCCCGGCAAGGCGCTCACCGTCCTGACCATCCCCTTGGCACAAGGCGTTGCTCATAGGTCTTGGGCTGGAATAGCGGCCAGGGTTTCCACAGTATAATCCGTTGCGAAACCGATCTCCATCACAAAGTTCGTCGCTGTCTGCACATCGGGCGCCTGGAAAAGGATTATCCCGTCATAGCGCCCAAGTGTGAAATAGACGCCACGGAGTGTGATGCCCTGTGGAGCCTTGAGCTCCTTGAGATAATTGACAGCCTCCGTCCCCTTTCCCTTCGGTGCCAAAAGAGTTATAAACAGCATAACTAACCTCCTCTGCTTCTGTCACTCTCTAAGTCTCGCTGCCCTGGGCTCGCCTCAGCTCCTCGATCTCCCTTTGCACTGTTCTGGGGCTTTGGAATTGGCTGGAAAGCTGAGACAAGTCATCGCAGAACGCTATCCTACTACATCAGCAATAGCTGCCTTCAGGAAGGAGTCCACCCAGCGGAAGATATCACGCCTGGCAACCGCCTTTCGAAGTCTTCGCATGCGCGATCTTCGCTCATCCCCGCTCATATTGTACGCGCGGTAGAACGCATTGGAAGCCGACTCCAGCGACCGTCAACCTATACCACAATGCTAAGCACCTCACGCCTCATTGTCAACTAACACGATAATCGGGTACTACTCGGTCTTGGTTGGCCCATTTCTCGAGAGCTTGAAGAGGAGTTCTGACGCGTGGTGTATACCAGATACTCCAGGCCTCAGGCTTCTCTAACGCATTACCTATGTCTTGGGGGAACAAGGAAATCTAGCCCCAATAGGCCACCCCTGTGGCAAATTGACCACGGATGTTGTATTATAGGCTCAACCAAAGCCAAATAAAGGGGGAGACGCGAGAATGTACAAGAGAATGCTCGTTCCTTTGGACGGTTCAGAGCTGGCCGAGGTAGTCTTTGCCTACGCAAGGGAACTTGCTGGAAGGCTGGACCTGGATATGACCTTGTTCCATGTCTGTGCCCCAGAGGAGCGGGAATTGTGTTCTATACACCGAGCCTATGTAGAGCGGGCAGTTGAAACGTTAAGGCAGCAGTCGCGGGAGGTTCAGCAACGAACAGGAATTGGATCGGGGCGCAAAGCGGTAGAAGCACGAGGGGAGGTGGCTGTGGGCCATCCCGCCGAGGAAATCCTCCGGTATGCCGGCGAGAATGGCATCGACCTCATCCTTCTGGCAACCCACGGTCGCTCTGGAGTCGGGCGTTGGGTGATGGGAAGCGTAGCTGACAAAGTTCTGCGTGCGTCCAAAGTCCCAGTTTGGCTTGTTCGAGCCGCTGTTCCCGAAGAGGTGGTTTATGATAAATGGCCTAGTAGGACGCTGTTGGTTCCGTTGGATGGGTCACGGTTGGCAGAATCCGTGCTTCCTCACGCTGAAGCACTCGCCAAACAGCGAGGCGCGGAAGTAGTTGAAGTTGTCCTAATTCGGGTCTGTGAGACTCCATTCATAACCGTTGACTACCCAGAAGCAACGATGCGCTTAACTTGGGAGGAGCACGTGGAGCACATGAAGTCCGCGTTCAAGTCGGGGTGCGAGCAGTACCTGCAAGGAGTAGCCAGGCGACTCAGTGACGCTGGCCTCAAGGTCCGGTCAGAGGTGCTCACGGGGGAACCGGCTGACGAGATCATCAGCTATGTGACCAAACACCCTTTTAATCTCATTGCGATGTCAACTCATGGCCGCTCCGGCCCTAAGCGGTGGGCCTACGGCAGTGTGGCCGATAAGGTTCTACATGGAGTCACCAGCCCGGTTTTTCTGGTCAGACCACGCTAGCCACAGCCCTATTCAACAGCGAAACCCTGGACACTAAGCTTCAAAAAGACGGCTGATGCCAGTACCCCTTGACCGATTCGGTCTCTCAAGAAGGGTGTACTACCTGCCTTAACTACTTAGATTCTCGGGGGAATTGAAGCAGAGTGCCGGGCTGTGGAGCTTGCATGCTGTTACGCTCTGAATGAAGAGAGAAGCCTACCTTGCAGCCCAGCTCTATCGGCTCGATAGCGCTGGCCGGTTTCTGGCAGGACACTGTTTTGGGGAGGCTTATATCACAGCTCCATCTCTTTTAAGTCCGGGGCTATGAGAAGCTCGGGCTCGGTTAATTCCTGTACTTCGTCCGCTGTCCATCCAGGGGCCACCTCCTTTAGCAAGAGCCCATCTGGTGTAACCTCGATCACAGCCAGGTCGGTCACGATCAAATCTACACACTCCTTGGCGGTGAGGGGATAGGTGCAATTCTTCACTATCTTCGTCTTTCCCTCCTTGGTGGTATGCTCCATAGTGACGATCACCTTTTTCGCTCCCACGGCCAGGTCCATTCCGCCACCTATGGTGCCGCCAAGGGCACCACCGCCAGTATTCCAATTCGCCAGGTCTCCTTTCTCCGAGACCTCCAATGCTCCGAGGATGGTTATCAGACGACTGCCCCTTATCATGGCGAAAGAAGTGACGACATCGAACAGAGCCATGCCGGGCACCGGAGTGAAAAACCTTCCACCAGCAGCCACATAGTGCCAGTCTGCCTTCTCGATCTCGTCCTCCATTACCAGGGGGCCGTACCCCAGAGCACCGTTCTCCGACTGAAAGACGACGCCCTCTGGTATATACAGGGCACAGAAATCCGGTATCCCGAATCCGAGGTTAGCATAGTCCCCGTCCTTCAGTTCCTTTGCCGCCCTCATCGCTATGGTCTCCTTATCAAGCCTCGGTTTCATCCCCCTGCCCTTTACCAGATCGGGGCTGCGATCAACCTCCGGCGTCCTGAACAACATCTTGCGTGCGATCTCGATCTCACCCAACCGCGATATTATGTCCTGCGTTTTCTGGTGAGTGCCCAGCCCCGCTTCGGGGATCCTCACGATGCGGTCAACAAATATCCCGGGGGTTACCACGTGCTCGGGGTCGATCTCTCCCACCTCCACTATCTCATCCACCTCAGCGATGGTGACCCTGGCCGCCATCGCCATCGCCGGTTGGTCTGTCCTGTAGGTTCCCTCGTAGACTAGATTGCCCAGCCTGTCCGCCTTGTAGCCCCTGATGAACGCGTAATCGGGCCTTATCGGTTTTTCGAAGAGGTACTCCTTGCCGTTGATAACCCTCTTCTCCTTCCCCTCCCCCAGGATGGTCCCCACGCCAACAGGGTTATAGATGCCACCCAGGCCAGTGGCACCGGCATAGAGCCTCGAAGCCAGGGTACCATGGCTGGTAAGCTCTACCTCCAAGCCCTTATCCACGTATTCCTTCACAAAAGCTCCGGCACCCAGTCGCTGGATACCTACCACGGGGGTTATCAGCTTCCTTAGCTGCGGAAGCAGCGCTGTGGGCATGGTAACCTCCTCCTCGCTGAAGACAATCAAGGGGACGAAGTTGTGGGTGATAACGGTAAGGTCCTTTACGCCCTTCCTCCTGATGGCAGCGATCAGGTTCTGAGGAGTGGCAGCAACGCCCCAAGATTCCATGGCGATAGAAGCGCCGTCAGGGATATCGGCTACCGCCTCGTCGAAACTGCTAAGTACCTTATCCAGCATGTACACCTCCTGCTTTTCCCGCGGTCCCTTCGGTCTTATGCCCGATGCCTACTGCGATGCCTGCCGCAACGCTCCGCCCGTCAGTGGTCACAGAGCCAAGAGAAATGGGAAAGCGATTGCCGCTGATGTCCAACCGATTTCTCTGTGCAAACTTCATACAGGCTTTGGGTCGATTTGTCAAGCCATTCCTGTTTCTGGCAGGATTTTGGCAACGACTTGAAGGGAGTCAGGCGCGTCTTGAAACCCGGGGGGACCTTGCCTATTGCCTGCTTCCACATCATCGCCCGCATACCTTGCCATAGACTGCTGGCCGTGTTAGTATTTGCTGACAGAGGCGGTCACTGTGATCGTGTTTTGTGGCCTGAGGGCGTGCGCTGGAACGGCTTGGGAGCTGTATTATCAGAAGGTGGCGACCAAGCGGCGAGCCAAGCAGATGCAACAGCATAGGCCGAACCTAAGGGTATATCAAAGCTGGGCGGGCTGAGCCTGCTGCCGGAGGTGACTATGAGCTTGTCACGTTGCAGAGTAATAGACCTCCCCAAAGTAGCAGATATAAGGGGCAATCTCACGTTCATCGAGGAAAGTAAGCACATACCCTTCGAAATTAAGAGGGTTTATTACCTGTACGATGTGCCAGGGGGTGAGGCGAGAGGTGGTCACGCCCACAAACGCCTCCAACAGTTCATAATTGCTGCAAGTGGTAGTTTTGATGTTGTTCTGAACGATGGATTTGAGGAGAAACGATTCCATCTGAACAGGTCATATTATGGCCTATATCTCCCTTCCATGATATGGCGTGAACTGGACAATTTCTCGTCTGGCTCTGTTTGCCTGGTTCTGGCATCCGAGCCGTACGACGAGGAAGACTACATCAGGGAATACGAGACATTTCGTGACTGTGTGCGGAAAGGGAGCCTGCCATGAGCGATTTCGAGCAAGTGAAGCACGAAATCGACCCCAGTGCCAGAATAGAATCCACTGTCAGGGTTCTGGGCGATGTATACATAGGCAAAGATGTGGTTATCCACGATTTCGTCACAATCTACCCCAAAGTTATAGTTGAGGATTCCGTAGAGATATTTGAAGGCGCAGTCATTGGCAGACCACCCAGGGGAACCAAAGCGACTCAGAGGGAAGTCATGTCTGGTTTCAGGCCTACAAGAATAGGTCGCTATTCGGTTATTTCTCCCCATGCAGTCATTTACACCGACGTGGAAATCGGCGAGGCCACTCTTATTGGTGATGGCGCTTCAATAAGGGAGGGATGCAGAATTGGAAGAAATTGCGTCATATCGCGGAATGTGACAGTCAATTATGACACGGTTGTCGGTGATTTCACAAAGATAATGGATGGTACTCATATCACGGGCAACATGCGAATTGGCAGCAATGTTTTTATAAGTCTAATGGTCTCTACGGCAAACGACAACAACTTAGGGAAAGCGGGCTACGATGAGAGGTCTGTTGTGGGACCAATCATTGAAGATGATGTGGGTATAGGTGCTGGTGCAAATATCCTGCCGGGTGTCAGGGTGGGAACTGGCTCGATAGTCGCGGCCGGTGCTGTTGTCACCAAAGATGTTCCTCCGAAGAAACTCGTGATGGGCACGCCCGCGAGAATTGTGAGGGACCTTGAATAGAAGTTAGCTGGTTGGTTGTCATGATTCCGTTCGTTGATCTAAGGGCCGAAAACTCGGAAATCGGTGGTGAGATTGCGCAAGCAGTTGAAGCTGTTGTGAGAAGTGGGTGGTTTATTCTGGGAGGAGAGGTCGAGAGGTTTGAGGGAGAGTTCTCGAAATACGTTGGCACCAAATACGGAATAGGTGTGAATTCAGGTTCCGATGCCCTTTACCTTGCGCTCAAGGCTCTTGGAGTTGGAGAAGGTGACGAGGTAATAACGGTTTCCCATACATTCATATCAACGGCCGACGCTATTGTAAGGAACGGGGCAAAACCAGTCTTCGTCGATATTGACCCCGACACATACTGCATTGATGTCTCAAGAATAGAGGAGAGGATAACAACCAAAACAAGGGCAATCCTGCCGGTGCATCTCTATGGTCACCCGGCAGACATGGAGCCGATCATGGAGATTGCCAGGAGGTTCGATCTCGCTGTAGTAGAAGACGCTTGCCAGGCACATGGCGCTGAGTACAGAGGCAAGAGAGTCGGGAGCATAGGCCACGTGGGTTGCTTCAGCTTCTATCCCATAAAGAATCTCGGCGCCTACGGGGATGGCGGTATTGCAGTGACAGACAATGAGGAGTTGGCTGAGAAACTGAGAATGTTGAGGAACTACGGTCAACCGCAGAAGTATCATCACGATTTCGTTGGAGTTAACAGCAGGCTGGATGAGATTCAGGCATCGGTACTCTCCGTGAAGCTGAAGCGCCTCGATGAATGGAACGAGAAGCGGAGAAGAGTAGCAAAGCTTTACGATGAGTTATTGGAGAACTCCCGTGTCATCAAACCTGTGGAAAAAGAGTATGCAAAGCATGTTTACCATCTTTACGTCATTAGATGCAAAGAAAGAGATAAACTTCAACAACACCTTTTGGCAAATGGGATTCAAACTCAGATACACTATCCCATACCAGTCCACATGCAAAAGGCCTATGTGGGGGTCGCGGCTACTGCAGACATGCCGGTAACCGAAAGGGTATGCAGCGAGGTATTATCGCTTCCCATGCATCCTTTTCTTGGCGAAGATGAAGTCCGGGCTGTCATGCGGTGTGCACGAAATGCCATTGCTCTGGGCAGTTAGGCCCCCTCACAACTTATCGCTGCAGCTAAAAGCAATAGCAAAATCCTCATAACCCAGGGATGAAGAAATGTCAAAAGTCATCGTAGTCGGTCTGGATGGCGCAACCTGGGATTTGCTAAAGACCTGGGTTGACCAAGGGGAACTGCCCGCACTCAGAAATCTAATGGAAAACGGAGTCTGGGGAACATTGGAATCGACCATTCCCCCTCTTACTGGTCCTGCCTGGGCATCTTTCTCGACTGGGAGTAATCCAGGGAGACATGGAATATTTGGCTTTGCCAAACTGGAGAATAATTGCGTCAGATTATACAAATCAAACGACATCAGGACTAAGACTATAGCTGATGTTCTGTCGAAGAGGAGTCTCAGAAGCATAGTGATAGGTCTCCCTTTGTCCTTTCCCCCAAGCAGCGACTTCAAAGGCATTATGGTCTCTGACTTTTTGTATCACAAAGAGGAGGTTCTCCCAAGATCGAAAAGAGACTATATAAAAGGTTATAGACTGGTCCCGGATCTTTCGCTGAGGGGAGACGAGCTTCTGGAAGACATGGTTCAGACTGCCAACAGCCAGGTTGAGGTCGCCAAGAGATTGTTTGTTGGGGAGAATTGGGATTTCTATTTCTTCTATTTTGGGCCGACAGACACCGTCTTGCACTTTTTTTGGAGGGACGTGAGCAATAATACAGCAATGGGCCAAAAGGCTAAGAAAATATTCCATATTGCTGACGAATTCCTCAAGTGGGTTTCAAATCAAATGGATGCAGAGACTATTCTACTCGTTATGTCTGATCACGGATTTGCAGCCTGCCCGTATGAGATCAATTTGAATGGCCTTTTCATGAAAAGGGGATTACTGAGAACACGAACTAAAGAGGCTGCGGAACCAGAGGATGAAACGCTTGGCAAACATATAGAACATCTTGGAGCGAAAATGCGAGAGAAGAGACAAAGGAGTATGAGGGTTCGAAAGTCTGTCTTTGAACTCGCGACTTATCCTGGACTAAAACGCATCCTCGGAAGGGTTTACAAAGCAGTTTTTCGAGGTGCAAAAGCCACTTCCAGTGTAACGATTGATTATGGCAATTCTGCAGCATTCGTTCTTCCTGGATGTGTTAGCACGTATATTAGGGAGACGGATGGGAAGAAACGGGAGGAGACTGTTCAAGAGATTGTGAGAATACTTGAGCGACTAAAATACAAAGGCGAAAGAGTCTTTGATCAAGTATTGCTGAAAGAGGAGGTTTACTCAGGTTCTTTCACTGAATTCTCTCCTGATATCTTACTGATCCCCAATGGATTCTTCATTAGCTCGGCCCTGGATGCCGAGCTATATGGCGAGTTTGACCCGGGAGGATTTCATGACTTGAGGGGGGTTTTCGTTGCTTACGGGGCCAATGTTAGAACCTCCCCAGATGGGCTGAATAACCTCAGAATCTATGATATCGTGCCTACCGTTTTGCACATTCTTGGCTTGCCTATCCCGGAAGACATGGATGGTCGGGTGCTGAAAGAGATTTATGAAGAAGGAAGCGACCTGGCTGGAAGAGAGATAACCTATCAAGAGGCTGGCGCGGCGGATGAAAAAGAGCGATTAAGGGAGAAGATAAAGGAGAAGATAAGAGAGCTAAAACCTTTTCGCAGGGTTTAGTCAGGCAAACCTTCTCAGTGAATTCTTTCCGGTGTTGCAGCGACCGCAGTCCAAGAGGGCTGCGGCTCGGAGCCTATTCTGGGTGGGGAGAGAAGCCACATTCTTGGCCTGAATGGAAGGATTGACCAGCTATGAAGGTCTGCATGTTTGCTTTGCACGACTGCGATGAACATCATATTACAGTGCGCAAGGTTGCCAGAAGTCTAGCCGAGGCTGGCCACGACGTCCGGATCATCGCCGTCTTGAGCAAGGGGACGGACCCTTACGAAGAGGGCGATGGTGCCAGGATATTCAGGGTCCCTTTGGACCCTATTCATCGAAAGGCCTTGAGGCTGGTGGCATTGCCAGCAAGAATGGCGCGAAAGCTGGTCAACCTGCTTGTCAAAGAGCCTTCGCGAGGTTCCTTCACGGCAAGGGTGGAGGGCGGCGAATCTGATTTGGCCAAAGATGCGCTGAAAGACAATCCTGCCAGCCTCTGGTACAGGTTGGCGCGCCGCCTAATACTGCTGCTGCCCCATAGCTGCCTGTCGTACCTTGACTACTACTTTCGCAGCTTTCGGCTGGCAAGACAGGAGTCGGCTGATGTATACCATGCTCATGATCTGATCACGCTCCCGGTGGCCTGGCTGTGCAGTCGTGTCAGCAATGGGAAAGTGGTTTATGATTCTCACGAGTTGTGGCTGGATCGGTCCAGGTGGCCGCGGGCAGAGCGTTCAAGAATCAACAGATTTCTCGTGCAGAGAATTGAATCGTTCCTCATACGGCGTACAGATGCCAACATCATAGCTGGCGAATCCAGTGGCAAAGAATTGAGCCAGCGCTACCGCATTCTCCCGCCGACTGTGATCCTGAACGTCCCCTATTACCGCCCTTTCGAGCGTTCTACTCTATTCCGTGACAAACTGGGCATACCTGCAGAGGAAAAGATAATCCTCTACATGGGAAGGATTTCCTACTTCAGAGGTGTAGAGGAAGCGATTCAGAGTGTCAAGTACTTGAGCCACTGTAGTCTCGTCATATTCGGTTTTGGGCCTGATGATTATATAGCTGGCCTGAAGGAGCTTATCAAAGATGAGGGGCTTGCCGATAGGGTCCATTTCTTCGATGCAGTGCCATTCGACGAGGTTACGAGATATGCGATGTCCGCGGATGTGGGTTTGGTTCTGCACAAGAACGTCGGCCTGAACTACTATTACGTTTCTCCCAACAAGCTTTTCGAGTGCATGGCAGCTGGCCTGCCGGTAGTAGGGAGCAACTTCCCTGATCTAAAAAGATACATTGAAGGATACAAGTTGGGGGTCACCTGCAATCCTGACAATCCCAAAGATATAGCTGATGCCATAGGCTGCATCTTATCCGATGAGGATAGATACGGAGAGATGAGAAGCAATGCGCTGGAGGCAGCGAAGATATTCAACTGGGAGAACGAGTCCAAGAAGCTTCTCGATGTATATGAAGGACTGGGCGGCGGAGTGAATGGTTAGGCGATTCACAGCGGTTGGCAGAGTGTATCTTCCACGTCCCGAGCCCGCCATTCTTGTTGTGCCAGGTATCTCCCAAAGGCACTTACGCCTCAAAGCCAGCATCTCTCCTCAAACCTGATATTCCCTCCTGCATACCGTCAGTCAGTAGTATCACCGCTGGGAGTCTTGCTGGAGAACTGGTGTGGTATAATTTATATATATCTCATGCGAAATATATATCTCATACGAGACTGGCGAGGGAAGAAGAACATGGCCTGGGTGAGGTTCCCTGTCGTTTTATTGGCACTGGTTGCGCTTCTGTTCTTACCTCACATGGCTTCAGCCCAGGGCCCCCCGCAGCTACCCTGCCGCTTCCATGGCGCGGTGCAGTTAGATGGTGCCCCCGTGGCTGACGAGACGGTAATAACAGCCACAGTAGGCAATGCTACATATACTGTTATCACTCCTGCAGTATACGGCCCCTCAACCTATGCCATAACGATCGTGCCACCGGAGGGTACGTCTTACGATGACGGAACGCAAGTGACCTTCAAGGTGGGAAACTACACTGCAGAACAGCCAGGAATCTGGGAAACGGGGGACAACATAGAGCTGGATCTTTCCGCCTCGACCCCGCCTCCACCCACTCCTTCCCCTACACCATCACCTGCACCCCTACCTACGGTCTCACCTACTCCCACGCCTCCGCCAATACCTGCGCCCACGCCAACACCTGTGACTTCACCAACTCTTGCACCAAGTCCAACGCCCACCCCAATTCCATTGAATCCAGAAGAAACTACAAATGTATGGAACACTACTATTATGGCCTTGTGCATATGCGTGCTGATTGTCTGTGCCATGTTTGCAGCATACTTGGTGTGGAAATACCGCATTCGCCGTGGCAAAGCGGCGAAAAAGGCAGAGG
>CAZCXP010000016.1:23562-26146 GCA_964502665.1 uncultured Dehalococcoidia bacterium
GATATTCAGCAACCCTATTGTCATCAAAGTGCTGATGTGGGAGACCAAGGTATTTGTGTCGATTATATCAGTGTTCAAGAGGAAGAAAGCAGAAGGGGAAAAGACAGAGGAGGAGAAAGCAGAGGGAGAAAAGAGCGAGGGGGAGGAGGTGGTGATGAGGTGGCAAGACAGGTTGATGCTGAAGATGATGAGCAACAGGGTGGTGATCAAGATATTCAGCAACCCTATTGTCATCAAAGTGCTGATGTGGGAGACCAAGGTATTTATGTCGATCATATCATTGTTCAAGAGGAAGAAGGCAGAAGGGGAAAAGACAGAGGAGCAATAAGAATGTCAGGCCTGAGGATTCTCGTCTCGATAGCGGTGGCTGTCCTCATCCTCTTGCCTGCTATGGCTTCGGCTCAGCAGCTACCCTGCCGCTTCCACGGCACAGTGCGATTAGATGGTGCCCCCGTCCGGGACGGCACCGTAATAACAGCCATAATAAAAGGGGATACATACACCACTACTACGGCAAAAACAGTGTACGGCAATTCAACATATGCCCTGAAGATAAGACCTCCGACGGGCACGGTCTATAACGAAGGTATGCAGATAAGCTTCAAGATAGGCAACTATGATGCGGTAGAGACGGCAACCTGGGAAGGTGGGGGCAACATGGAGCTGAATCTCACTGCCTCCACTGCTCCGACGCCGTCACCTACACCCACACCCCCGCTTGCGCCAACGCCTACGCCAACAGTTGCGCCGGCAGCCACACCCACACCTGCGATAACACTTCCGCCCTTACCTACACCCACGCCCACGCCTGCACTGGGACCAACACCAACGCCTACGCCTCAGGAGACGAAGACCTCCTTGAGCGCGGGGCGAGTTATCGGACTGGCTATATTCGGCGTGGTTGATGCAGTGCTCGTAGGACTGCTAGTGTACTTTGCATGGAAATTCTTCGGTCGCCCACAAGAATAACCCTGATCTCAAGAGTTACCGCTGAGAGCTGCGCGCAATAGCGATCCGAAGACAGGATTTCCACAGATTACTTGCCCACCTCCGCTGGGATAGCCGGTTGGCACCTGCCTCGGCTTATTTCCCCCCAAATGGTACTAAAGTATCATCTAAAGAAGTACCTAATTGGGATTGTTAGCCCCTCTCACTCAGATGACAATGTTGGTTGAGAGCAAGCGATAGCACCCAGCGAAAGGAGATGATTAGAGTGAGAGCATCAGCAAGTCGGATCGGCTATGTCTGGTTGATGGCAAACGAGCTATTTGAAGACCTGCTTTACTTCACCATAGGTAACCTGCGTAACCGCTTCGTTTCTGCCACTGGGCTGGGGAAGTTACATCCAAGAGCAGCATTTCAGGGGCCATGCACTGAACCCTCAAAGCTAGAGCTACGATTTAGAACAACTGATTAGCTGCCCCACCAGCAAGGTCATAGCAATTAACAAAACCACGGCTATGTTCCACTGAGCACCTTATGTATAGCCAGAAGTCAATATGTCAATAAGAAAAAGCTAGATCACCCCTTACAATCGAGTCACCTCACAAGCTCCCGCAAGCAGATGTCTCCAGCGATACCCAGGGATGCACATTGTGGCACATTTCTTCTCACAGGTTGACCAGGATTAATCTCGAGGTCATAGGGTTTCCCGACAACTGCGAAGCCCAGGGGAAAGAGGTTGCCGAGAACCGCTTTTTGTGTTATATCAGAAGAGCGATGAGTAAGGCGAAACAACTCTACGAACTCCAAGAGATCGACCTCGGTATCGAGCGCAGAACTGAAACTCTAACACAGTTAAGGAGCCAGCTAGGCAAGGATGATGACCTGGTATCGGTGCGAACTGCCCTCGATACAGCGCGCAAACATCTGGCTGATCTGGAGCATCAACAGCACACAGCGGAGTGGGGCGTTGACGACCTGGGGAAGAAGATAGCTGTCGAGGAGAAGAAGCTCTACGACGGCTCATTGAAGAATCCTCGAGAGCTCATGAATCTGCAGCACGAGATTGACCTGCTCAAGGAGAGACACAGGGAGCAAGAGGAACAACTCCTTGCCATAATGATGGAAGTGGACGCTAAGCAGCAGGCTGTTGCTCTGAAACGCAGTGAGCTGGAGGTGATGGAGAGAGACTGGCAGGCAAACCAAGAGCGGCTATCGAGAGAGCAAACAGACCTTGAGGCTGATCTGACGATGCTGGAACAGAAGAGAGAGTCTCTTGGCGGGCAGACAGACTCAGCTAGCCTTGAGATCTATGAGGAGTTGCGCCAGGCAAAGCAGGGCCTGGCGGTAGCCAAAGTAGTGCAAGGTAGGTGCCAGGGATGCCGCATCAGCCTACCGATGTCTGATCAGCAGAGAGCTCGGACTGGGCACAGGTTAGTAACATGTAGCAACTGTGGGCGGATCCTGTACATGGATTAACAGCGAACGGTCCGAGGGGAGCGGGCACAGGTTTTCGAGCGCCGATTGTACAGCGGTGGTCTTTGTGGTAAGATATCCTTGGCCAAGTAAGCTGGGTGATCGCGCTCTTTTGGCCCAATGCCAGGGAGGGAGGAAAGTCCGAGCTCCACCGGGCAGGATGCTG
>CAZCXP010000017.1:0-4222 GCA_964502665.1 uncultured Dehalococcoidia bacterium
CATCGCTATCTGAGCGACGTACGGTGCGTGACATGAAGTGGAACCCACCTTGCCAAACCCGGATCCAAACGGTGGGTTTCGCTACGCTGCACCCACCCTACCGCTTCGACAAGCTCAGGACAGCGTAGTGCGGGTAAAATGGAACCCACCTTCCCGAACCCAGGTCAACACCGCTCTGTCATTCCTGCAGAAGCAGGAATCCAAACAGGGATGGATGTGGATTCCCGCCACCTGCTTTCGCAGGCGCAAGCTGCGCGGGAATGACAAAGGACAAGGGCCTGGCGGGCATTCACCCTCTCCTAGCCTCTCCCCTCAAGGGAGAGGAATCAGCAATCCTCCCTCCCCTGGCGGGATGTAGGGGCGGTTCGCGAACCGCCCCTACATTGCGACAAAACCCCCTTGACATAGTAGAACATATGTACTAATATCCCAATATCCCGAGAGGTCTCTAGATACTGGGAGGGGGCCCGTGAGGCTTTTGAGACTGGCCGTTGAAACCCAGAAGTGGGAACTGGCAGCCCATGCCTTGATTCTGGGAGCGATTGCAGCGAGGCAGAAAGAATATGGCAAGCCCGGTGGCAAAAAAGGCAAAAGGCGACCCCAAAGCCAGGAAAAACAGCGCTAAACGAGGCTTCTACTCCAGGGCGCTGGATGAGGCCGAGCTGCTGGATTTCGAGCTGGCCCACGGGGTCGAGGGCATTGACGACGAGATCGCCCTGCTCAGGGTAAAGATCAAGTCCCTCCTGGAAAACGACCCGGAGAACGTGAAGCTGATCATGGAGGCAACCAAGGCCCTGGCCCGCCTGGTGACGACCCGCTATAAGATCAGCGCCGATCAGAAAAACGCCCTGAGCAATGCCATAGGCAATGTTCTACGGGGCCTGGCGATACCCCTGGGCATCAAGTACCTGCCATGAGGCCGGAATTTCAAATTGCAAAATGCAAAATTTGCAATTTGAAATTTGAACTATGATAGCTCTGAGGCCGTATCAATTGGAAGTGGCGAAGGCCGTTGCCGATAGCGTACTCAACCGAAAGGGTTTGACCTTTTCGGTGGAGATCGCGCGGCAGGGGGGCAAGAACGAGCTTTCAGCACAGCTCGAGGTGCTGATGCTCACCCTGTTTATCGCCCGGGGAGGCAACGCGATAAAATGCTCCCCAACCTTCAAGCCGCAGACGGTTATCTCCATGATGCGCCTCAAGGAGAGACTGAACGACTGGGGCTATGCAGGTGTGTGGAGAACGGAGATGAACTATATCGTCAGGCTGGGCAACGCCAGGCAGATTTTCCTCTCCGCCGACGAGTCGGCGAATGTGGTGGGGAATACAGCACACATACTCCTGGAGGTGGACGAGTCGCAGGATGTGTCCAAAGAGAAGTACGCTAAGGAATTCAGGCCGATGGGGGCGGCGACCAACGTGACCACGGTTCACTACGGCACTACCTGGGATGATTCCACGCTGCTGGAAGAGGTGAAGCAGCTCAATCTGGAACTGGAGAGGAAGGACGGGATCAAACGGCATTTCCGCTACGACTGGGAGGAGGTGGCCAGGCACAACGCGGAGTACCTTCACTACGTCGAGGGGGAGAGGGAGCGGCTAGGGGAAAGCCATCCCCTGTTTCAGACGCAGTACTGTCTCAAGCCGATACATGGTGGCGGCGGGTTCTTGAACCCGGGGCAGATGGCTCAGCTACAGGGGAGGCACAGCCGACGCCGCCATCCTGACGGGACAGGGGTCTATGTCGCCGGGATAGACCTGGCCGGGGAGGCAGAGGAGGCGGAGGACGCAGCGCTGCGCGCCCTCAAGCCCAGGCAGGACTCCACGGTGGTCACCATAGGAGAGCTTGACTTCAGCCGTGATAGGGAGCCCGACGTCGGTCCGCCTTACCCAGGGATAAGAATCGTAGAGCACTACTGGTGGACGGGCAAGCCCCACCCCACCCTCTACCCCCAGCTTGTCGACCTGCTCAAGAACGTGTGGCGGGTGAGGAGGGCGGTGGTGGACGCCACCGGGGTGGGCGCGGGAGTTGCCAGCTTTCTCTGCAATGCCCTGGGAAAGTCGGTGGTGAACCCCTTTACCTTCACCCAGGCGTCCAAATCCAAACTGGGTTTCGACCTCCTGGCAGCGATAAACTCAGGGCGGGTCAAGATGTATGCCCATGATGGGTCGGAGGAGTGCCGCGAGTTCTGGTTTCAGATGGCGAAAGCCAGGAGCAACTTCAGGCCCAATCAGACGATGAACTTCTATGTTGACCCAGCCGTCGGCCACGATGACTTTCTGGCAAGCCTCGCCCTGCTGGTGGAGGCGGCACGCTATACACCCCGATCGGCCCACGGACGCCTGAGAGGGGAGCAGCCATGAGTAATAAAGCCTGTCATTCTGAGGGAGAAGACGTTGAGCCAATCGCCGATCGGCTGCCCGACTATTTCGACTACTGCGACCAAGGCTGCGACCTTTTTCCATCCTGCCTCCACTGCCCCCTGCCCCGCTGCCGCTACGACGAGCAGACAGGAGGGAAACGGGCAGCCACGAGATTGCGAGATAAGGAGCTTCTAAGGCAAAGAGGGCCGGCTGGCAAAAGCGTGGCCGAGCTGGCGAGAAGCTTCGGCGTGAGCAAACGCACCGTGCAACGAGTCATCAGGGCATCGAGCTTGAGCTCAGATCGAAAGGAGGACATCCAGTGAACAACATCTCTCAACCCGCATCGGCGACCGCCAGCCTCACCCTGCCCCAGCAGATAGGCCGCATGGATCCCGACCGCCTCAAGGCCTACCGCGAGAATCTCGATTTCTATAACGGGGTACAGTGGCCCGGTCATCCCCGGCCCAGGCAGCGCCGGCTCACCTTCAACTACGCCAGAGTCTTTGTTGACAAGGTGACGAGCTACCTGATGAGCGGGCTCAGCTTCGCCATCGACCCGGTCTCCGCCGAGGACAAGGAGAAGGCACGTAAGGCAGAGGACACTATATATAAGGTATACGAAACAAACAACCTGGACCAGCTGGACTTCGATACCGAGATCGATGCCGCAATACTGGGGGACGGCTGCTTCAAGGTAACCTGGGATTCCCAGGAGAAGCGGGTTCGGGTATCAGCGCCCGATGTGCAGGGGATATTCGTCTGGTGGCTGGGGGACGACGTCAGCCGGGTATGGCGAGTTGCCAGCCGTTACCGGCTCTCAGCCGATGAGATCCCCCTCCTCTACAACGTAGGGGCAACCCGACGGGTCGCCTCTACCGCCAGCAAACCCCAATCAACCATCATCGAGGTGTGGACAGACAGCAAGTTCGAACTCTGGATCGATGACCTGCTGTTCGAACGAAAGGCCAATCCCTATGGTTTCATTCCCTTCGTCATCTTCCCCAACATCAGGGAGCCGAAGAAGTTCTGGGGGGTCTCCGACATCCCGGCGCTTAAGGAGCCGGCGCGGGAACTAAACCGGGCGCTGTCGCAACTTTCCTCGATTCTCGAGCTTTCGGGAAACCCCATCGCTGTCCTGGAGAACATCGAGAGCGCCCAGGACATAGCGGTGCAGCCGGGAGCGGTGTGGGAGATCCCGGAGCAGGCAAGGGCATACCTGCTGGACCTGCTTCAGGGAGGAGGGGTGAAGCTACACGTGGACTACATAGACCTGCTCTACCGCACGCTGCACGACCTCTCCGAGTCGCCGCGGACCGCCTTCGGCGATAACCAGCGCGGCCTCTCCGGGATCGCTCTGGAGATGGAGCTTCATCCCCTGCTACAGAAGGTCAGGCGCAAGCGATTGATCAGGACGGCAGTGTACAGGCGTCGCAACGAGCTGATCCTCAGCGTCCTGCAGCGGATGACAGGGGAAAGCTTCAGCGACTACCGCTCCCGGATCATCTGGGGGCCGGTACTGCCGCAGGATAGAGAGCGCCTGGTGCGGGATGAGGAGATACTGATCGGCAGCGGAGTCCATTCGCGACGAAGGGCGATGGACGAGCTGGGCATCGAGAACCCCGAGGCCGAGTTTGAACGCTGGTTGCAGGAGGAAGAGAAAATATCCCTCCCTCGAACCAAAGCAGACGAAAGCTGAACAAATCCAGATGTCAGAATGGAAAAGGGAAACTTGCAGGGCAAAATCCAAAATGGATAGCGTAGCGTCGTGACTCCTGTCACGACGAAGAATTCGTTGCCACAGTGGCGTAGGGTGGGTGAAATGAAATGGAACCCACCTTCCCTTAGAGAAAAACGGTGG
>CAZCXP010000017.1:4322-22064 GCA_964502665.1 uncultured Dehalococcoidia bacterium
CAGGACAGTGGCCCTTGACCGCGGAGCCACAATGGTGGCATAATCCGACTATCAGGAGAAACGGGGAGTCGGATTGGCCATTGCTGTAGCCGGCCTAGTGGGACTAGTAGGCGGAATCTTCGCCGGTGCCTGGGATGGTTTTGCCGTCATCCTCTGGCACGGACCTCACCCACTTCCACCTTCTGACATCTTCTACCTTTCTCTGTACTCGCTGGCGTTGTATGGTGCAACAGGATTTGTACTCATGGCGGCCATAGCAGCCGTCGGAATAGGCCTCATCTACGTGGGGAAATATCGCGTGGAGAGACCGCTACTGTCGGGGATATTCGTCGCCATCTTTGTCGCGTTAGCGGTATACGTATTTCTCCCAGAGGGCGACAACTGGGTTCAGATTCTTGAGTTCACCGTAATCAGCATGTTCAGCGGGCTGGCGCTCGGCGGCCTAAGTGTGCACGTTCTCAAGAGAGGAATAGGGAATGACACCCTGGCTGCCGCCTGTATCTCATTGGTAGTCTGGGTATCCGTCTTACTCTACGGTGCGTTATGGGTCAATTCGACTGTATTGTCTGGAGAACGGTTCTGGAAACCTACGAGCTTGCTCTCCACATTGGGCCTACTGCTCGTCGTGAGCCTCCTTGCCATTGGCCTGTACCGCTTATCCCGTTTCATATTGCAGAAGTATGAGCGCCTGAGGACGAGGCAGGCAGGTTGGACGCTGGTTGCGGTTGTGGCTGCTGCTGCTATCGCCATTTCGCTGGTTGGGCCTTTCAACCTCGATATTGGCACGGAGAACGAAGCAGAGGCAGCTTCACATACCAGTGGGAACGAAACGACGGCGAGCACAACGCCGCTGGAGGGGATGCCAAACATTCTCCTGATCGTCATGGATACCGTGCGGGCTGACCACCTCTCCTGTTATGGCTACCAGCGCAACACCACACCGAACCTCGATAGGATAGCCAGCGAGGGGATTCTGTTCGAGAACGCCTTTGCTGAAGCTCCGTGGACCCTTCCCTCACATGCTTCGATGTTCACCAGTACCTTTCCCACTGACCACGGCACGACCGCAGAACACCGGTGGCTGGAAGATGATTTTGAGACCATCGCGGAGCTGCTACGTTACCTTGGCTATCAGACCTTTGGATACAGCAACAACCCCTTCGTCGCTCCAGAAACCAATTTGGACCAGGGTTTTGACACCTTCACAATCACACCTTTTGGCCAGGCAGAGGGAGATAGCGAAACGGACACAGAGCTGGCGGAGTTCCTGAGATTGGAGCAATACATTGACCGACTTTTTCATGAAAGTGAAGGGGCCACGCGTGAAATAGTTATGGATGACGGGGCACAGAAAACCAACGAGGTGGTCAAGGAGTGGATAGCGGATGCTAATCAGTCAGAGAAACCATTCTTCGTCTTCATAAACTATATGGAGGCACACTCCCCCTATCATGCCCCTCGACAGTATTCCGACCCCTACTTGCCCCCTAACGTGAGTTTGTCCAGGGCACAGGCGGTCAATCAAGACTCCGCAACCTACGCAGCCGAAGCGGTGTACATGAGCGAGGAAGATTTTGCAATCCTTAACGCTCTGTATGATGGGGAAATAGCATATCTTGACTACAGGATAGGACAGTTGTTTGACTATCTTAAAGAGATGGATATCCTGGATGACACAGTCCTGATAATCTGTGCCGATCACGGTGAGAATATCGGGGACCACAACCTGATAGGCCACCAGCTATCCATCTACGATACACTATTGCACGTCCCCTTGATAATCAGATACCCCGATAAGTTTAAGGCCGGATTGCGGGTTGATGAGCAGGTGCAACTGGCTGATCTGTTTCCCACCATAACGGATATCATCCGTTTCTACCGCTATGGCGAACAGCCGATTCGCGGGCATAGTCTGCTCAGCCTTCTCAAGAATCCCGAGTCACCGCCTGCATTCGCGGAATACGAGATTTTCGCCACTGTTCTCGAGAATTTGAGGAAGGTAAGTCCTGGGTTTGATACTTCAAAGTATGCTCGCAGGCTCAAATCTGTCCGGGATGGGGACTTCAAGTATATCTGGTCCTCCGACGGTCGAGACGAGCTTTACAACATACGCGATGACCCGGGGGAACTGAACAATATTATTGAAAGCGAGCCTGAAAAAGCGAGCCAACTGAGGGCTCTACTGAGTGAGCAGTTGGGCGGATTTGAACCTTAGCCACCTGGGCTGCCCAGAAAATACAATGGTAAGGTTGGGCAAGATCAAAGGAGGTAGTGCTGTTATGCGACAACACATGTTGTTGAGGATACTGGCCCTGACCATACTAGTGACGTTATTCGTCCCCTACCCAGCCCACGCGTATATCGATATTCCCGCTGCTGCCGCTGGCTCCTCTGGCGCTATCTGGGCCGTGATCGCCCCCTTTGTTGCCATGGGCGTCGCCTTCCTTGGCTTAATGATACGACCCGTGAGGATGTTCTTCAGGTCCCTGATCGGTAAGCTTCTAGGATGGTCCGGGACTGGATCCATTGCAGCCGATGAGCAAGCAGCGTCAGGTTATTCGCCGGAGGGCGACGGGAGCGGAGAGGACACGAGTGGCCATCTCGGGAGCAAATAGAGTAATCGTACTCGGTGTGGATGGCCTCGACCCCAATATCCTGGAGAAGCTGATGGATGCTGGAGAGTTGCCCGCCTTCTCCAGCATCAAGCTAAAAGGCGCCTACAGGCGGTTAGCTACAGTTAACCCCTCACAAAGCCCGGTGGTTTGGTCGACCATCGCCACAGGGAGCAACCCCGGTTACCACGGCATTTTCGATTACATCACCGCAAGCCGCGAGACCTATCTTCCCATACACTCGATAGTGAAAGCAAACCCGAGGAACATCCTCCGCCGCCGCGCCTCAACCTTCCTCCGAGTGCGCAAAGGCACCGCCTTCTGGGAAATCGCCTCTCGCTCACGTATCCCCACAACCGTTGTCCGATGGCCTGTTACCTTCCCTCCAGAGCAGATTTGCGGTCGTATGCTTTCCGGTTTGGGGGTATTTGATTTGAAGGGGAGCCTGGGAAGGTATACCTTCTATACCACCGCTTCGCTCCCGGAGGATGCCGACAGGAAGGGAGATGTCATCCCTGTCTCCCTTAGCGGCGACAGGATCAGGACGATGATTCAAGGGCCCGACAAGTCCCAGGTCCCTATGGAAATCAGCGTTGCTGAGGAAGCTCCCGCAGCCACAATAACAATTGATGGCGACAGCTACACTATTAAGGAAAGAGAATGGAGTGATTGGATACCGCTGAGATTTGGCCTCGGGCCCCTCAGGCGTGTATCAGGCAGTTGCAGGCTTCACCTTGATTCAATAAAGCCTGAACTGGGACTCTATCTATCGCCCATTCAAGTGGACCCTGAAAAGCCCGCTTTCCCCATTTCATATCCGGAGGAATATGCGACCGATTTGGCGCACAGTATCGGCGGCTACAGCACCCTGGGCATACCCGAGGATACCAATGCTCTAAGCGACGGTTGTCTTGATGATGACGCCTTTTTGAGCCTGTGCGACAACATAATGATAGAAAGAGAAAAGATGCTCTGGTATGAGCTTGAACGCTTTAAGGACGGGCTACTGGCTTTTGTGTTTGACACCACCGACAGAATCCAGCATATCTACTGGAGAACGAGAGACCCCGAGCACCCGGCCTACGACCAGGAGTACGCCAGGAAGTACCAGAACGTCATTGAAGATTACTATAGACGTGTTGATACCATTTTGCGGAGGGTGCTCGAATCGGTCGATGAACAGACGGTCATTCTTATCGTCTCAGATCACGGGTTCACGTCCTTTAGGAGAGCGGTACACCTGAATTCCTGGCTCGTTGAGAACGGATTGATGGTCTTGAGAAAGCCTGCGCGAGACGACCAGGGAGACCCGTTGTTCAAGAACGTGCTTTGGGAAAGAACAAGGGCATACGCCGTAGGTTTTTCCAGCATCTACCTGAATCTTCGCGGAAGAGAAGCAAGAGGGGCTGTCGCTCCCGGTGATGAGGCGGGGCAATTGAAAAGGAGGATTGCCAGTGCTCTAACCGGCTTAACCGATCCGAAGACAGGGGGACATGTTGTCAGGAATGTCTACCCAAGAGAGGACTTGTTCCATGGCCCATATGCGGACGACGCACCTGATTTAGTCGTTGGATTTGAACCCGGCTATCGAGCCTCCTGGCAAACGGCCATCGGCGGGGCACCACCGAGAATCCTAGAGGATAATCAGAAAAGATGGAGTGGAGATCACATAGTCGACGCAGCGTGCGTCCCGGGAATCTTCCTTGCCAATCGAAGTGTGGCTGCTCCCCATCCCAGGGTGACAGACATCGCACCCACCGTACTCCGCTGCTTCCAAATATCTCAACCTGCAGATATGGAAGGCAATTCACTATTGGACTAGTAGCCCCGAAATTGATATGGCTGCGGTCAGATGAGCAAATGCTCTCCTGTCGCCTATATCAGCCCTATTGATCCAGCATTCCAGATACAGACTAGCGTCAATGCCAGGCAAGACCAGATAAGCATTCTCCTCATGGGTATCTTGGCGAATCTGTTGGCTGCCACCATGAGAACCAGAGCAAGAAAACCTTTCGCCATGAGTATCCACGATCCAGCCAGAGGTTGCAGGATTGGGTTAGCCTCAGCCATTCTCCCCTCGAGTCCTGCTGACTCCAGCATGGCGCAGGCTCTGTTTGTTAAGAAAGCATCTGCAACATTCAGGCACAAGTACAGAACAAGCCAGAATACGATGCTAGCTTGAAAATCGTCAGATTTAGCTTCCAGTCGCACCCTTGACAGCAGTGCCCTCATAATGTCACCAACCCCTCAGCACCCTTGATACCCAAACGGAAGCTTGTGATTACTTTAGTACTAGCCTACCGATGCACCGGGCTATTACCTTCGTACTATCCCTGCAACCCTATTATTAGAACTTTCGTCAACAGATGTCAAGACTGGAGCAGTACTTTCGTACCAAGATTTGGAGGATAGGTAAGGTAAACTGAAGAAAGCTCAACACCCAGGATGAAACGTCAAGGAGCGCAATCGCCTGGCCGTCGCCGGCGACAGCCATCCACTACAGGCTGGCCTGTCCCTGGAAGGAGCAACTGGCCAATAGCCCGGCTCTGGCCGGTTCCCTTGGCTCTGTTGACAGGAGAGCCAGAATGTTGTCATTCAGACCTATTATGGTAGTATGAATGTCGCTGGGACATATCGCGAGCGGCAAAGGCTCCAAAGTCTTGGCGAGCGATTGCAGCCGGCAGCAATGCCAGGGGACATGGTTTGGTACGGTGACCTTGGCGAAACACGGGTTGGTGCCTTTATTACTGCAAGCGAAGGAATCGCCAGCACCGGTGCCCAGCGAACCACTGAGAGGCCAGGAAACAGCAGAGGAACGAAAGGAAGGAGAAGATGATGACTGCTGGTAATGATGTGGTAATCGTAAGCGCGGTAAGGACGCCTTTTGGGAGATACGGCGGGTCGCTGAGAGACCTTGATTATTATGAGCTTGGCGCCGTCCCGATGAAAGAAGTGCTTAGCCGGGTCGGCCTCAGCCCGGATGCCGTGGGAGAGGTGTTCTGGGGAGTAGGCGATACCTCTGCGTGCAAAGACCCTTACACACCTGTTGCCGCCAGACAATCGCTTATCAGGGCGGGTCTTCCCCACGAAACGCCGTCGATCTCTTTTGACATGGCATGTGTGTCGGCGATGCATGCGGTTAAGCTGGCAGCTATGACCATAGCTCTTGGGGAGATAGACGCGGCTATAGCTGGTGGCGCCACTTCCTTCAGTCAAGAGCCCCTTGTCGTGAGAGGACTGAGATTCAGCGGTTACCGGCTGGGCGATGTAAAGATGGAAGATCCCCTATTTGAACTTGGCTACAAGGATTTCAATCCGGTAGCCGTTGACGCCGACAATGTCGCTGCCGAATACGGGATAGACAGGCAAGAGCAGGATGAATGGGCACTGCGTAGCCACGCAAATTACGGCGATGCCTGGAATGCAGGCAAGTTCAAAGACGAGATAATGACGCTCACCATACCACAACCGAAGGGCGAGCCAAAGACGCTGGATATCGATGAGCAGTATCGGCCCGATACCAGCCTGGAAAGGCTCTCCGCGCTGCAGACAGTATACAACACCCGGGCGATTACTGCCGGGAACGCTCCCGGTATGAACGACGGAGCTGCGGCAATCCTGGTGATGAGACGCAGCAAGGCTGAGGAGCTTGGCCTTACGCCATTGGCGACAGTGGTTGCCCAGGTATCAATTGCCATTAATGCCAGCCGCATGCCCGAAGGCCCGGGGTACGCGATACAGAAGGTCTTGAAGAAGGCAGGCCTGAGTACCGATGATATGGCTGTTATGGAGATAAATGAGGCTTTCGCCTGCGTGCCGCTGGTATCCACCATGGTGATTGCCGGGGATGACAAGAAGAAGCTACAACAGATAAGGAACGGGATGAACATCAACGGCAGTGCTATAGCTATTGGACACCCCAACACAGCCAGTGGCGCCAGAATCATCATGAACTTGATGTATGAGCTGAGGAGGAGAGGTGGCGGCTATGCCCTGGGCGCTATCTGTGGAGGCTTGGGCCAGGCCGATGCCGCCATAATTAGAGTGGACTAGCGCCTGGCGTTTCAAAGCGAGAAAGGCGCCAGCGGCTCGCCTTGAATGGGCTTGACAAGCTTCCACATTTGACGCAATATGCATAGCGTCCGACATCACCCCCCTGGATCTTCCGACAGCGGAGCGCATGATGACGAAAAGCATCGCCGAAATCAACGAGAGGATCGCCAAGGGCCAGGCAGTGGTAGTTACCGCTGAAGAGGTCATCGACCTGGTCAAAAAGAAGGGAGTAGCCAGGGCCGCCAAAGAGGTTGATGTGGTGACCACCGGCACATTCGGCCCCATGTGCTCATCGGGCGCTTTCTTCAATCTGGGGCATTCCCAGCCGCGGATAAAGGTCGGCGGAGGCCAGGTCTACCTGAACGACGTGCCAGCCTACACCGGCATCGCGGCGGTGGATATCTTCCTCGGGGCAACGGCCATTCCCGATGATGACCCCAGAAACAGGGTTCATCCCGGCGAATTCAACTACGGCGGCGGTCACGCAATCGAGGACTTGGTAGCTGGCAAGGACGTCAGGCTGGTGATCAACGCCTATGGAACCGATTGCTACCCCAGGCGAAAAGTCGAAACCTGGATCAACCTGGAAAGCATGAATGAGGCCATACTCTTTGATATCAGGAACGCTTACCAAAACTACAACGTAGCGGTTAACCTTGGAGATCGAACGATCTATACATATATGGGGGTGCTCAAGCCCCACCTGGGGAATGCGAACTACTCCACCGCAGGTCAACTCTCGCCGCTGTTCAACGACCCGTATTATAAGACTACCGGCATCGGCACCAGGATCTTCCTCGGGGGAGGCACTGGTTACGTAGCCTGGCACGGCACACAGCACAACCCCGATGTTCTGCGCACCGACAAAGGTGTGCCCCGGCGGGGCGCAGGAACGTTAGCGGTGATAGGGGACTTGAAGCAGATGAACCCGCGCTGGCTTGTTGGGACAAGCTTCATCGGCTACGGGGTCAATCTTACCGTTGGTATCGGCGTCCCTATACCCATACTGTCTGAGGAGATACTCAGCTACACCGCGGTTAGCGACGAGGAGATCTTCGCCCCCATCGTGGACTACTTCGGGGCTTACCCTCAACGAACGCCAGATATTCTGGGAGAGGCAAACTACGCTCAGCTCAAGAGCGGCAAGATCAGAGTTCAGCGGAAGGAGGTGCCCACCGCCTCGCTTTCGAGCTATTCCAGAGCGGTTGAAATCGCCAACACCCTCAAGGATTGGATTCAGAAGGGGGAATTCTACCTCACCGAGCCTGTGGCACCGCTGCCCGGCGTCGAGTCGGGGATAGTCTTCAAGCCTATGGAGGAACGCCCCTTTGAGAAAGAAGGCTGAGCAAACCAGCATCGTCGGTTGCCCACCAAAGAATCATGAAAATAGTGCGTGTATTTGACCAAGGGTAGGTCGCCCGACGTCGGGCGACCTACCCAGCTAGATAAGGCTGAGCGCAAGGAGTTATGACGTGACTAAGGCAAGAAAGGTTGTGCTACGATTCCCACACGGGCTTGTCGATAAACCGATAATATATCGACTTGTCAAGGACTATGACCTCCAGTTCAATATTCTGAAGGCCTCGGTCACCCCCAAGGAGGAGGGCCTCATGGTGCTGGAGCTCAGCGGCAAGAAGAAGGATTATGATGAAGCGGTTCGCTTTCTGACCGAGGCGGGAGTAGAACTGCAATCATTGGCCCAGGACGTGTTTCGCAATGAGGACAGGTGCACCCATTGCGGCGCCTGTGTCACCATTTGTCCCGTCGGCGCCTTTGTTGTCGACCCTCTAACCAGGCGGATCGACTTCCAGCACACCAAGTGCATAGCCTGCGGGCTCTGTATCAAGCCATGTCCCGTCAGGGCTATGGAAGTGCGTCTCTAGGAATGTATGAGCCGAGAACCTATAGACACTGGGTCAGTGATAAGGACCTCGTTTCCTTTTCAGTAGAAGTTAAGGAAACCGATCTGCTCATCAGAGCCGGGCGTGACCTCAAGGCCAAGGCGCTGGCGGCCACCCAGAAATGCCGCGCTGAGCTGGAGCAATACATCATATCACATCCCCATTTTGCCATCTCCCTTGAACCTCTACGGGTCGGGAGAGATGCCCCGTCCCTGGTGAGAGAAATGGCCGATGCTGCCCAGCAGGCGAGCGTAGGGCCTATGGCAGCAGTGGCCGGCGCCATAGCTGAAAGGGTAGGGAGAGAGCTCCTCTCTTTTTCCGACGAGGTCATTGTGGAAAATGGGGGAGATATCTTCCTGAAGACCACAAAGGAAAGGTTTATAGGGGTCTACGCTGGAGAATCCACCCTCACCGGAAGAATTGCCTTCGCCATCCAGCCCGAGGAAACCCCCCTGGGCATTTGTACCTCGTCGGGGGTGGTGGGGCATTCCCTCAGTTTCGGCGTAGCTGATGCGGTCATCGTGTTTTCCCCATCGACCTCCCTGGCGGACGCCGCAGCGACAGCAATAGGCAACCGGGTTAGCTCAGCAAGCGATATCCCGAAGGCACTGGAGTTTGCCCGGGGTATACAGGGCCTGAGGGGAGTAGCAGTCATAAAAGATGACCATATGGGGCTCTTCGGCCAGATAAAAATAGCTGACGTTCACCAGGAATAGGATTCCGCTAGCTTACCTGAGACTCGGCACCGTACACCCGCCCCTTCCATCTGATGCCAGCGCCCCTCAGATGCCGGTAGCTGGCATAGAAGCCAATCAGCAGCAGGAAGCTCATACCGATGGGATGCAGAATGACAGATGACTTGGGCTGAGAGAAGCGGCGGCCCGCCAGAAACCGCGCCAGATATAGAATAGCTACCTGGAGCGTGACCAGCACCTGCCAGCCCAAGTCAGGCTGCGCCAGCAGCAAGCCGTTGGCCAACCAGAAGAAGGGCAGCAGAAACAGGAGCAGCACCACGCCCATTATCCCGAACAAAGCGAAGATGGATAGCGAAGCCACCACATAGAGCCATCTGGCGATGCCATCCCACATGGTGCCGAACTCCCGGTACATCTGGCAGGAGACTAACGGTGACAGGTCCAGCGTCAGCTGGCGGTAGTGGTGCCGCGCCACCTCCCTCCCCAGCCAGACGTCCTCTAATAGGCGCGACTTCACGGCCTCATGCCCGCCGATGCTTCGATACTCCCGGGCCGAGAAGAACATGAACTGCCCGATGGCCACCGATGGCAGGGTGCGCCGCGAGCGCTGCAGCCACCACAGTGGCATCCAGCATAGAAGCATGAAGTAGAAAAGAATAGGGATAGCCATCTTCTGCCACATCGAGGTGGTTCGCTGATGGGGAAAGCCAGAGATAAACGCAGCCCCGGAGCCAAGGGCAGCACACAAAACGCGGCGTAGAACCGAGGGGGCATGCACCGTATCGGCATCGGTAAACAGCAGCCAGGAGCCTCGAGCTTCCTGGGCTAGCTGGTGACAGGCAAAGGGCTTGCCTGCCCACCCTGAGGGCAGCGGTTGCCCTCGCAGCAGCCTCACCCGGCGGTCTTCGGCAACGACCCCAGATACGATGTCAGCGGTACCATCGGTCGACGCATCATCCAGCACGAGTATCTCAACATTGGGATAGTCCTGCCCTCGTAAAGACTCAAGGCAGGTCCCGATGTTGGCCTCCTCGTTCCTCGCTGGGATGAGCACGGAGATTAGGGGTGGGGGATCAGGCAGTTCACCGTCAGCCCTAGCTTTCCTAAGGGCCCTGAGGTTCAGCAGGAGATTGAACAGAACACCGACCAGCAAGAAAGAGATTAACTGCTGGTAAAGCATCTACGAAGCTCCGCTGCTTTGTCCCACGCCGCCTGCCTTTCTCGCCTCGAGCACATCATCGCCCGTAGCCCACTGCTTGATGAAGGATGGCAACACGAGTAAGCCTCCGGCGAGACCATATTCCCAGGAGCCGTACCATAACCCCAGCACTACAGGGACAGATACACGGAACATCCGATTGCTCAGCAAATGACGCTTTGTGGCTGCCAGCGGCAGAAGATAGAAGGCCGCCATGATTAGCACGGCCAGAACCTCGAGCAGGACCAAGCCTGACATCGCGATGGTCAGCCCTTGGCCACCACCACCCTTCAGCCAGATGCTCCAACTGCAGCCGAAGACGGCAGCGACCAGGATAACGAAGCTGGCCCAAACCTCGCCCACCATGATATAGGCGATGAGAATACAAAGTGCGCCCTTAGCCATCTCGCCCACCAGGGCCACTGAGGCGGGGCGCCTCCCCCCGTGCATCAGCACAGCCGTCACCGTGGCGTTGCCCGTACCCAGTGTACGGATATCGGTGCCGAAGAAGTAGCGCATGGAGAGATAGGAGCAGGGGATGCTCCCGATCAAATAGCCAATCAACGCCAGAAGTACGAATGTCATTTACGTCGCTTCACAAAGAGCAACACCGTACTCGCTAACACAATGTGTACTCTAAGTAATAAATACTCATTTGTCAAGTTTGTTCAACCTGATACGAAGAAAGCCTTAACCTGCTTCAACCTCGAAGACAACCGGTCAAGGCTTTCCTATCCGCCTATGTCATCTGCGATTCCTATTTTTCAGTGCCTCCTTTCGTTAACTGCTGAACCCTTCCACACCGTCTACTTCGCAACAGCGTGTTCCACCGCAACCCTGCGGGTAGCCTTCCTCTTCTCCCTAATGGCTGCATAGATGCCACCAATGTTCAGATACCATACATATGCCGCCGGGAAGAGGATTATGGGTATTCCCACCACCAGCACCAGAATTACCTGCCACTCCATCTCGCACCTCCTTTTCTTGATTTTGGAGGGGTCTTCTCCCCATCCACCATCAGCTTAGCACGATACAGGCAATCCTGACTTCCGCTGTAATGCCTGTTCACAGCTTCCAAAAACACCTCATTTCCAGCCCCTTATGGGAGCATTTGTGCCCGCCCTTAACAGGAGGAGACGAGGCCAATATGCCTAGTCCAAGGCAGCACTTCCGCTTGCGACATTTTCCTATTGACAGTGGAAGAACTAATGTTCTACTATTGCACCGCATTGCCGTGAAAGGCTGAAGCGAAAGGAGGTGAAACATGACCGAGGAAACCAAGGACGCGGAGAGAGAGGTAGAGGTCCCGGGTAACGAGGAGACAGAGATAGACTGGAAAGCGGCGAACGAAGAGCTGCGAGGGAGAGTAGAGCAGCTCGAGGAGGGCATCGCCTCCAGGGATAGTGAACTGACTGCCCTCAAGGACTCACTGGCAGGCGCAGTAGCTAAATACCGCGCCGCAGTCATGGCCTCGACGCCTGAGGTCCCCGAGGAGCTGCTCAAAGGGGAGACAGTGGAAGAAATCGACGCCTCCCTGGAACTGGCGCAGGGCATAGTAGCGAGGGTCAGGCAGCAGTTTGAGAGCGATGTGGCGGCAAGGAGCGTGCCCGCAGGGGCGCCGCCGCGGACGCTGCCCGACCTGTCAGCGCTCCCCCCAGGGGAGAAGATCGCCTACGCCCTGGCGAGGCAGCAAACATAACTTCGCGCCTCGAGTGACATAGAGCGGCAGCAACAACAAATCAATAGAACTTAAGGAGAAAAGAAGATGGCACTTACACTAGCAGAGGCATCCAAACTATCCAACGACATTCTGCTGCAGGGAGTCATTGAAACCATAATCCACGACAGCCCGGTGCTCCAGCAACTGCCGTTTGTCGAGATCGTGGGCAATGGCATCACCTACAACCAGGAGAACGAAGCGGCCACAGTCAACTTCTACGATGTGGGCGACACCTGGCAGGAGTCAACGCCCACCTTCACCCAGGTAACCGCCGCGCTGAAGATCCTCGGCGGGGACGCAGACGTGGACAACTTTCTGGCAGCCACCCGCAGCAACATCCAGGACCTGGAGGCCGCGGTGATCCAGCTCAAGGGAAAGGCGCTGCAGCACAAGTTCGATGACACCTTCATCAACGGCGACACCTCCGCCGATGCCAAGTCCTTCGACGGACTGGCCAAGCTGTGCAGCGGGAACCAGCAAATCAGCATGGGCGCAAACGGCGGGACTCTCACCCTGACCAAGCTGGACGAGCTCATTGACCTGGTTAAAGGCGGCAAGCCCAACATGCTCCTGATGAGCAGGCGCAGCCGGCGCAAGCTCACATCCCTGCAGCGAAACCTTGGCTCGATAGAGATGACGCAGGACCAGTTCGGCAACTTCGTCGGCCTCTACGACGGCATCCCCATCGGCGTAAACGACTGGATCTCGGATGAACAGACGGTGGGCAGCTCCACCGACTGCTCATCGATCTACGTCCTGCAGTTTGGGGAAGGCGCAGTCTGCGGACTGACCGGCCCCGGTGGATTGCAGGTGGAGAGAGTCGGCAGCCTGGAGAGCAAGGACGCCACCAGGACGCGGGTAAAGTGGTATTGCTCACTTGCCCTGTTCAACAGCCTGAAGCTCGCCGAGCTCATCGGCGTCCGTGACTAAGCAGGGGCTTGGCACCGCCAGGCCCTAATCGAATGAAAGGAGGCCCCAAACATGGCAGTCGAAATGTCAGGAATCGTTGCCCTTCACTTCGCCGTCGACGCCACAGGCGCCTATACCAAGGATGCCCTCAATGACATCGTAGTCGCAGGGCTGGACGCTCTCACGTCCTACAACGCCATCCAGGATGGCGAGATCAGAGGCATCGACGTCACCTTTGAGACGGCAGCCGCGGAAAGCGCAGAGGTCGCAGTCACCATCAGCGGCACCGAGGGAAATGCCAAAGTCACCATGGGCACAGACGCGGAGAAGGCGGAGAGATTTGACAAAGGCACGATGTCAGTGAGCAAGGACGATAAGATCGGGGTATCCGTTAAGGACACCAGCGCCACGCCCACTGCCATCGACAACATCTCCATTGTCGTCTACCTCCAGCTCGGCAAGACCGAGATCTAGAGTGAGCCGGTTAGAGGTAAGCCGGTGGGCGCTGCTTGGGGACGCCCAGCCACGAGCGTGGGTGGGGAGACGAGCCCTCTCTTCCACCCACGCAACGTAAGGAGGCAACAATGAGCAATGGCAAGGTAAAACAAGGCCTGCCCCAAACCAAAGAGGGCTTGCCCCAAGAGGCATTCGCCATCGTGGGGGATCCCCTCGACCCCGAAACATGGAAGCTTCCCCACCACACCAGGGCCATATTCAGAGCCCTTGAAGGCAAGCTCGATATAGAGAAGACAGTTGACTGGGATCGCATGCCCGCCGCCGTAGCCGCGCTATCGCCAGGCGGCTACCGGGGCCAGAGGGTCGATGCCACCGAGGAACAGATCGCCGGCGCAGCCGGGCACCTTGCCAGCCACTACCGAAAGGCGGATAAGCCTGTCCCGGAAACCCTAACCACCTTAGCGGCACCGCACACCGTGCCCTGAGAGCGGAAAGGAGCCATCATGAACCTATCAGAAATGCGAGCAATCGTTCGAAGAGACCTCCACGACGAGGACGCCACTAACTATCGCTGGACAAATGACGAGCTCGACCGCCATATCGCCCACGCCGCCAGCCAGTTCTCCCAGGCACTGCCCGCGGAGGACACGGCAGACATCGCGACCACCGCCGGCAGCCGTGAGGTTGACGTCTCCCAGCTTTCCAGCAGAGTGATGATCGAGGCCGCGGAGTATCCCATCGGCAGCTATCCACCGACGTATCAGCGCTTCGCTCTCTGGCAGGATACCCTCACCATCCTCTCGGATATTGTCCCAGACGGCAGCGATGCGCGGATCTACTACGGCAAGCTCCATACCCTGGACGCCTCCAGTTCCACCATACCCACGCAGCACGAAGAACTGATCGCGCTGGGAGCAGCGGCCTACGCCCTGCTGGAGTGGGCCAACTACGCCATCAACCGAGTCAATGTTGGTGGAGCTGACACCGACGGAGCATACCAAGAGCAAGGCAGCCAGCTACTGGATCGATTTCGCAAGGAACTCAGGCGCCTGGGGCGCACCAATAGGGTCAGAGTAAGGCAACTCTATACTCCCGCCACAACGCCGGTCTCCAAATCAATCGTTACCGGCCCGTAGGGGCGAGGCAATGTCCTCGCCCTGGAAGGACTGACAGAGGAGAAATGATCGAACGACTATACCGGGCCCTGTGGTCGAGAATAGGAGGCCGTCCCTGGACATACATCATCCGAGACAGCGAGCACAACCATCCCCTTGTATGGCTGCTCATAGCCCAGGCGATCGGCATTATTCTAGGCCACATCTTCTGGTAAGGAGGTAGGGACCCCGACATGTCGGGGCCCAGAAGCTCTAGATGAGGACACTGTCATCCACCCTAACCGCAGCGCAGAAGTCCACCTCAGCCCGCCCTCATCCGAAGGTCGAGGTCTTTGAGAAGATAGGCGGCATCACCCGCCTATCTTGGACTCGGCTCTATGAAGGCAGCGAGGACGAGAAATTCCACGCCTGCTGCATGGCCGGCGACGGCTCTCTCATCCGAGTGAGAACCGACGCCTCCAACAACCTCTACCGCCAGCGGGTTACCAGTCCTGACGAGAACTCTGACTACTCCCAGTGGACGGATTGGGGGGCAACGGCATATGCGCTGGCGGTATGCTGCTATGGTGCAACCGTACATGCATGGAGAATAGGCACAGATGGGATATTGTACTTATCTGTGAGTAGTGACAACGGGGCAAGTTTTGGTAGCTGGCAGAATATGGGCGAGATCGGCGGGACAGCGGGCTTCCGCCTGGCTGCCTGTTTCAAGAATGCCAGCGAAGCGATAGTCCTGTATTGGGATGGGTCGAACATCAACCGCCGTCGGTATGATCCCGCTGCTTCTCCTCAGTGGATAAGTCCAGCGGGGCATAATGACCCGGATGGCCAATGGATTGATGAGGCGCAAACCTACGATGATAACACAGGTACGTTTGGCTATGATGCAAATGTGGCAAAGAATACGTGGTCTTCCTTCATTGAGTTTACTCATGCTGCATTGCTTTGCTCTAAGGTTCGTTATTATGCCTCCAACATTGGAGCTGGGGCGCAGATCGATATAGATGTTTATTATGGCGGGGCATGGCATGATGTCTACGAGGGCAATGCCGCACAGGGTGCGTATACAGAACACGCTGTAACACCGAGCCAAACGGTAACCAAGGCCAGGGTTCGGCTGAAGCCAGTTGACGCATTACGGCATGTAAGGATTCACGATTTCGATTTTGAGCAGGACAATACCTGGGAAGCAGCGGCTGCCTGGACAAACTCGATGAACTCAATCACCGGCCTGGCAGTCACCTACATGGGCGACTGGAACATCGTACTCACAGGCACACAAGCCACTACCCTGAAGCCCATCGTCTGTACCTGCGTCCTGGGGGATGGCTACTGCGCAGCCGTGGGGAACTGGTCATCCTTAAGAGAACTCATGATCGCAGAGTCAGACAGCGATATCGCCTTCGAGTTTCCCACCCTTGATATGCCCGATGTCTTCAGGGCCTTCTTCGTCGAGGCCTACTCCGGCAGCGAGTCCTACAGCCGCCCTTACTGGACACACAGCCTGGCAACCGCCGACTTCGTCGACAACCTGTGGCGTGAGCCCGTCCCCTTCAACCTATCCAGTAACTACGGCCTGGCTATGTGCCACAAGAGCCCCCACATCTGGCTAACACGGCCTGATGGCGTGTGGCGAGCTTCAATACCGGCGGGGAGCGTTGAGATTACCGATAGCGTTCTGCAAATAGAAGCCGAGACCGACGAAACGTCAGGACGCATTACCATCGTCCTCAGGAACGATGATGGGCGCTTTGCCAATATTGGCCAGTCAGGTGATACCTACGAAGCAATAAAGCTTGGCTCAGAGATTAGATTCTCACCAGGGTATCACACGAAGGCGGAATCATCGCCTGAACACTCAACAGGGCTTGCTCACTGGATAACAGGCTGGGAATACACAGCATACGGTGGTCATGCCGAGTTCATTGTTCATGCCGTGGATGGTTGGGGATTGCTTGAAGAGTGGAAGGCTAGGCGACAGTTCTCATGGGCATCTGGGGATAGAAACATATTCCAACTGCTAAACTTCATCTTTGCCCGGGCGGGACTTGAGTTCTCATCCTTCAGCAGCAGCTCGGCGATTACAGCCCAGTACCCAACATTTGCAATCTACCCCAGAGAAAGCGGCAGGACGGCGGTGCTCAGGCTTGTGGCAATGGTTGAGGATGTCTTATTCTTCAGGGGGCATTACGGGTATCTTAAACATCCGCAAACCTCAGATAGCACCGATTATACGTATGGCACGGATCATGTAATCCACGAAGCGGTCTACAGGCAGTATGTGAAGCAGGTTAATAGGGCCCAGGCCTTTGGAGATAGCGTATTCACCGAGGACTGGGACTGGGATGAGATTGAGTTGGTCTTGGACAAACTTGCCCAAGCGCATGACATGAACCTTGATACGACAACCAAGGCTCATCAAAGAGGCGATGCCATGCTGAGGGAGGCGGCCATCAGAGCAACTTCAGGGTATATCATAGTGCCGCTAAACTGCGGCCAGGAGCTATATGACGTCGTCGAAATCACAGATTCACGTGCGGGGCTAAGCTCGGCCAGGCGAAGGATCCTGGGTCTTAACCACCGTTATGTGCCAGCTAAAGGCATCTACTCCTTAACTGCCATCCTGGGGAGGGTGTGATGATTCGAAAGGGCATACTCAAAGCCTTCGACAGCAACACGTACAAAGCAAGTGTCCAGGTCATTGGCAGCCTGAGCGTGTGGCTTGATAATGTAGCAGTATCTGCTGCACTTAATAGTGCTGATCTGGTTGTTGGTCGCTCAATAGTGCTTCTATCGCTTGATCCAAGCAATCCTGATGACTGTATTCTAGTGGGGCTATGGGGTGTGCCCCAAGAACCGCCAGCCCCAGGCGCGCATGAGAATACCCACACTGATGGTGCCTCCGACGAAATAGACTCGGCTCTTGATCCTAGAGCTTATCCTATGTTGGCTGGCACACTCGCTGCTAGACCAGCCGCTGGCGTTGAGGGAAGGTTCTATTGGACCACGGATGAGCATATTCTTTATCGGGATAATGAGGCAAGTTGGGTGAAGGTGGCGGTGGCCGACCATGCCGACTTGGA
>CAZCXP010000017.1:22164-25725 GCA_964502665.1 uncultured Dehalococcoidia bacterium
GCCGACTTGGACGGCATAGGGGCATCAGACCACCATGCCAAGTATACTGATGCTGAGGCCAAGGCTGCCTGCGTGTCCGATACCCCTTATGATGGAACAGGTTGGAATGGCGTGACAGATGTAGCCCCATCGAAGAACGCTGTACGCGACGAGCTTGAAGGCCATTATGCCGCCGCAGATCCCCACACTGGCTATGTCAAGGAGTCAGAGTTCACCGCAGAGAATGGCTCGCTTTGGGGCACTGGTGGGGGGACACTGGCGGAGAAAACTCCTGCTGAAGTCTTGGCGATTCTCAGCGGTCAAGCTGCTGCTGATTTCTCAATGAACACCCATAAGATTACTTCTATTGTAGACCCTGTAGATGACCAGGATGCCGCTACCAAGAAGTATGTAGATGATAATGCAGGGGGAGGTAGTGGGGCTGAGATTAAGGATTCTGATGCGGATACTAAGGTTCAGGTCGAAGAGTCGCCTGATGAAGACATGATTAGGATGGACGTGGCGGGGGTTGAAGCTTTTCATTTAGATGCTAATGGTATCCTAACTCTAGCAAAACAAGCTGGTTTTGGTGCCTATCCCTCCACAAACCAACCTGTGCCTGATTGTGCTGGCAATAATGGGGCATACGTCTGCATAAATACAGAGGCATTTGATGTTCAGAGCGAATTTAATAGTACCGTGAAGACGGGGACTGCTGATGCAACTGAGGCTAATAAGCTACATGATGCTGATGGCGGATTCGCTGCTTCCGACGTTGGGGCACAGGTCTGGAACACTACTGACAATACTTATGCCCTTGTTACTGCATTTGTGGATAGTGGCGAGCTAACACTTGATGCTAACATAATGGTAAATGGCGAGGGTTACAAGCTTTATCATTGTAAGTATACAGCTAGTGTAGCAGGAAAATACGTTATTTCGGGTTGTGTTCATTACCTTTGGTCAACTGTATCGGCAGATAAGAATCATTGGGGGATTTTGAATAAGAATGGTGCAATGCTTACTGGGGCTTGTTTGCACGCCGCCGCAGCAAATTATGGTCTAAGCTGTTTCTTTGCCCAAGTCGTAGAGTTGGCTGCTAATGATTATCTACAGCTTCGTTCCGTACATTACAGGGGCAGTAATAGTACAGTTCGTAGTGGCTCATTATACACATTCTTATATGCATTCAAGATTGGATAGGGGGAGAAATGGGAATAGCTATAAGGTATATAGATGATGCTACAGGAGACATAATTTTGGAGCGCATTGTTGAAGATTTCGAGGTCAAGGCACTAGAGTCTGACATGGCTTCAATACCACTTTGGCATATCAATGCGCTCAATGAGGCTTGTAGGAGACTGACTGATAAGATATGCTCTGATGCATTGGGGAATGGCTCTGAGAAGGTAGAGCCTCTAACTGTTCCACAAAAACAAAAAGTGGCCTCTGCTCTTGCTTCGCAAGGTATAGTCCTGTCACCAGTTAAACAAATGCCCCAGTCGATCAAAGACCAAATAATCGAAATGGCTAAGATTAAGTCTGCCGCCGAAAGGCAGGCGGAGTTTGAGGCCGAGATGGGCAAGTAAGCGCAGATAAAGACTTCGCAAGGTGACCGAGGGGCTTGTGAGCTTCATCTCTGAGACCTTCGACCCCGGCAATCCCTCCGACTGCGTAGTCATAGCGCCGTGGACACGACTGGGGCCCGGCGCACCCTAAACGACCCTCCAGCGCCTTCAGTCTACTGGCCTTGACAGCCAGCGAGCGGCGGTCTTAACATAGCCGCACTGGCTCCTGCGGGAAATCCAGGATGAATGCCAAGCGATGAAAGGAGGTACCCCACCATTACAGCTCTATCCGCGCTATTGATAGTAACCGCAGTTGGTACAATCTGCTATTGGGCTGATTTCTACATCAGAGGCGGAGTCCACGTCATCAAGGAGGATTGGTACCTAAGATTCGAGAGGGCCTTTACGCCCGCCGATCTGTGGATGTCAGCCTGCGCTCTCATAGGCGCTGTCGGACTTCTGACCGAACAGCCCTATGGTTTGGTGTTTGCATTGCTCGCGGCAGGCTCACTGTTGTTCCTGGCCCTTATGGACATTACCTTCAACATACAGAACAACCTCTATCCCCTTATTACAACCTCAAGAGAGATGAAGTTCGAACTACTGATAAACCTGTGGACACTGGGGCTAGGTGCCGCCGTCATTGTCTATCTGGCACCGAGAATAGACTTTTTCTGACATCAGCCAGGACTGACCCGGCGACACCAAAGCTGCTAAGGAGGGACAATGAGCGTATTAGCCGTTGACCGTGACAAATGCAATTCTTGTGGTATATGTGTGCTGGAGTGTCCTCGGGGCATCATTGAACTTGTGGAGCCCGAGGCAGTGGCTTGTCATGTTGAGGGCTGCGAGGAGCGATGTATCATCTGCGGCCATTGTGTTGCCGTCTGCCCACGTGATGCCATTACGCTGGATACTATGAAGCCGGAGGACTGCGCCCCGGTGAGGAAGGAGCTGCTTCCTGCTCCGGAGCAGGTGGAGCATCTCCTGCGGTCGCGGCGCTCCATCCGTGCCTATAAGAAGAAACCAGTGCCGCGGGAGGTGCTGGCCAGGCTAATCGATATCGCCCGTTATGCGCCGTCCGGGCACAACGCGCAGCCGGTGCAGTGGCTTGTTATCCAGGACAAGAAGGACGTCAAGCGCCTCGCCGGGATGGTCGTGGATTGGATGCGCCTGGCAATCAAGGAAATGCCGGGGCTGGCTGATTACTTGCGCTTCGATCTCATCGTGGCCGACTGGGACAGCGGAATAGACAGGATAATGCGCGGTGCACCTCATACCATCGTAGCCCATGCGCCTCGGAATGATGTTATGGCTCCGCAGTCTAGCGCTATTGCCCTGACCACCCTGGAGTTGGCCGCCTACTCTCAGGGTCTGGGCGCATGCTGGGCCGGGTTCTTCCATTTGGGTACCATGTTTTATCCGCGCATGATGGAGTCACTGCAGCTCCCTGAGGGTCACACGTGCCTGGGGGCTATGATGATCGGGTATCCCAGGCATAGGTTTCGTCGCATACCTCTACGGAACGAGCCTGTTATAATCTGGCGCTAGCAGGCCTGCAGTGATGAGGGAAGCGAAGGCTCGCCGTCGTACCAAGCGGCACTATGTTGTCGACTTCGAGTATGGGGAAATCTTCATAGCCAGCGCCATTGGCTGATACGGCGCGATCAGAGGGGTTTCGACTTGTCAGCGCGTCTTGCGTGCAGCGTGGACACTGTGCGCCAGGGTGACTTCTTGGGTTGATCGATGATCAACAGGTTGTCCCTTATCTCGCCAAGGTAGCGGCCATCCAGACCGTAGACCTCATCCCCCCGGAATATGCCTACATGGCGGCCCTCGTGATCCCAGAGCTTGTCTCCGTCTCGATACCCGAAGCACGCTCCGCCCCAGGTCCAAATCCAGCCCATAGCCACCGCCTTTCTCTCCGATAGCAGCCCACTGCCTGCGTTAAGCTCAAGAAATTCTAAACACTAATTGCTAAGCTCTAAACAAATTCAAATATCAAAATGCAAAA
>CAZCXP010000018.1:0-25509 GCA_964502665.1 uncultured Dehalococcoidia bacterium
CTGCGACCCTGTTCGAGTTTTTACGGTTCTAGGTTCAAGGTTAACCTAGAACGTAGAACTTAGAACGTAGAACATTTCCAAAGCTGACTGCTGAGTGCTCATAGCTGGGCATCTGCCGTGGCCCCAATTTGCGCTAGTAGTGAGACAAAGCTATAATGTTATGCTGTCCTTTTGAGGCTAAGAATGGCAGATATCGATAGTGTTCTCTCCAGGGTGACCAAGCCCGCCCGTTACACCGGCGGGGAATGGAACAGCGTGGTCAAGGACTGGGAGTCGACTGAGATACGGGTCGTTATCTCCTATCCCGACCTCTACGAGATTGGCATGTCCAATCTGGGGCTGGCCATCATCTATGACCTGCTCAATCAGCAGCCCGATGTGCTTGCCGAGCGGGCCTTCGCTCCCTGGGTGGATATGGAGGCTGAGATGCGCCGTGAGGGCATCCCTCTTTTCAGCCTGGAATCGAAGCGGCCGGTCAAGGACTTCGATATCTTCGGCTTCTCACTGGGCTATGAGCTAACCTATAGCAATGTGCTCAATCTGCTTGACCTGGCAGGGATACCGGTTCAGGCTGCTGAAAGAGGCGACTCGTTGCCACTGGTGATCGCTGGTGGGAGTTGCGCCCTTAATCCCGAGCCGATGGCGGAGTTCATTGACCTGTTCGTTGTCGGTGAGGGCGAAGAGGTGGTTACGGAGCTTCTGGAGGTGTTTCGGAGGTGGAAGAGGGAGGGGTCAGGGAGGAAGCAGGAGCTATTGCGAGAAGCGGCCCAAATACCGGGCATCTATGTACCCAGCTTCTACAAGGTCGACTATCAGTCTGATGGCACTGTGGCTTCAGTAAAACCGATTGTTGCCGAGGCGAAGCCTGTCATCGAGCGGCGTATTGTGGATAAGCTGCCCCCGACGCTGACTCGACCTATTGTGCCCTACCTTCAAGTGATCCACGACCGGGCTGCGATCGAGATCCAGCGCGGCTGCCATCAGGGGTGCCGCTTCTGTCAGGCAGGTATGATCTACCGCCCGGTGAGGGAGCGAACTCAGGAGGAGGTGGTTAAGGCGGTGGACGAGCTGGTGAGAAACTGCGGCTATGACGAGGTCTCACTGCTTTCCTTGAGCACCAGCGACTACCCGGGCATCTCAAATCTGGTCAGTACACTGTCGCGGAGGCACAGGGGAGGCAACCTGGTATTGTCGCTGCCCAGCCTGCGTCTCGATACGTTTTCGGTGGAACTGGCCGATTCCTTTCAGGATGGAAAGAAGTCGGGTTTCACCTTTGCCCCAGAGGCGGGGACGGAGGTCCTGCGCCGTGCGATTAACAAGGCTATTTCCGAGGAGGGTATTCTGCAATCTATTGAGACTGCCTGGGAGCGGGGTTGGAGAAACATCAAGCTTTACTTCATGATCGGTCTGCCAACTGAGACCATCAGTGACATAGAGGGTATAGTCTCTCTAGTGCGCAAAATAAAGAATATTGGCAAGGGGAGGATTAACGTAAGGGTCAACGCCTCCACCTTTGCCCCCAAGCCTCATACTCCCTTTCAGTGGGTGGCTCAGGCCTCTCAGGAGGAGCTGGCTGCGAGACAGCAGGTGCTCAGGGCCGGGTTGAGAAAAGTAGGGGTTCATCTGTCCTGGCAGGACCCCGAGGTGAGTCTGCTTGAAGGGGTGTTATCGCGTGGCGATCGGCGCCTGGCTCGGGCGATCCAAAGCGCGTGGCAGCTGGGATGCCGGTTCGATGCCTGGAGCGAGCATTACAGCTACGAGAAATGGCAGAACGCTTTTGCTGAACATGGTCTCGATCCTTATCACTATGCCTGCAGGGAGCGCCCTCTGGAGGAGGTATTACCGTGGGCTCATATAGATAGCGGGATCGACGTTGGCTTCCTCAAGAGGGAGTATGAGCGCACCCGGCTGGGGCAGGGGACCCCCAATTGCAGCAGCGGAAACTGCAACCTCTGCGGGCTCCAGCAAAGGCAGGACAAGTGCCGGAAGAAGTACAAGGAGCTAATCGCTGCCTCTAAGCCGGAACGGCCGCGAGCGGCTGGGGAATAACCTGCATCACGCGGCATATAGAAATCTTGCCAGCCTCAGGGCCAGTGTGGGAATGGGCTCGGTCCTGGGCATGAGCACCTTGGTAATGATGAAGCTTGTGAGTACGCCGATGGCAGCGCCACCAGCGATGTCGACGAAGAAGTGCATCCCTGCGTAGAACCGGGATAGAGTCCATACGGAGGCCAGGACGTAAAGGACGATCCCCGCCTTGCGGTGCCCTAACCAGACTCCTGTGGCAGCGGCGAAGGAGATGATGGCGACATTGCTTGGGAACGAGGGATCGCCGGAGCGGTAGTGAAGTGTCTGCATGGCTTGATTGGCGCTGTCCAGCAATTCATACGGCCGGGGCCAGAAGTCATAGAGATTGAATAGGTACAAAACAAGGCTGGATACCCCGATGGCTATGGCAGCATTTATTACAGTTCTCTGGAGATGCTCTCGACGCGTGGGGTCGGGGTGCCCCACCCAGAGGCCGAGCATGATGAGGCACATGGTCACTGGAATGAGGAAGTCGTTTGCCATGAGCCCCATGAAATCATCAAAGGCTGGTACACTGCCCACAAATTGGGTTACCCACTCTGACATTTGACCGCCAAAAGGCATCGTTACCGATCCTCCTGCTTTCTCTTCAGAATGCTCCTGATGGCACCCAGTAGTGTGGTCTCCTTCAGCAACTCCATTCCCGGATTGGTGCGTTTTCCTGGATTGGTCTGTTCACGAGAGCGAGAGGCTGTTGCCTGAAGGGAGAGACGGTATTTAAGGAGGGAAGAGATAACCACGGTAATTATGTATGCTGCTATGGCACCGGCGAGGAATAGTCCTAGCTGTTGGCCCCCTTCTATTTTAGAGGGAGTGTTTCGGTTTCCGAGGGCGAAGAACCACCAGAAGGCTCCGATGATAACTAAGGCACCAAAAATGTAGCCCGCCAGCCGCTTCCTGAAGAAGGACAACCCCTTGAGCCCGGCACAAGCGGCTGCAATCTGTATAGTCCCCAGACAGCCAGCAGCTACCAGCAAGAAGTATTCTAGAGCGGTAGTGCCCATGCTGCTCCCCAGTTCTTGATCAATTCCGACTCGATCGCCGTATTACCTAGAGAAATGGGCATGTGCTACGCCGGTTGGATAGGTTCGTCAAAAGGTGTACCTGCCGCTTCGTAGTTTGTCATATTTTGCATGTATTATGCAAGATGTATCCATTGCAGCAACTTGATAAAAGAATTGGGCGCGAACTTGAGGATTAGCCATATAAAGTACATAAGGAAAGAGGTGAGAATCCCGATGAGCGCACCGGCAACCACATCCGAAGGGTAATGAACGCCACAATAAACCCGCGAGAAAGCCCAGAGGAAGGCCAGGAATCCAAGGGCTATCCCCGCCCTGCGGTTGCCAATCCAAATGGCGGTGGCGAAGGCGAAGCCGACCGCGGCGGCCTCGCTGGGAAATGATTGGTCGGTGCGCATATACGAGATCAGAGTTCCAGCGCCCTCCTGCAATGGACGCGCGCGGTCGAAGAGATCATTGATTCTAAAAAGATGGAACCATAGACAGCTAATACCTACTCCCCAGGCAGCGGTCCATACCGCTCTTTGGTTGCGCTCCCTTTGGCTCAAACTTCGGGCACCAAGCCAGATGATGATCATGCTCAGAGACAGGCATGTAAGCACAAACCAGTCGTCCACCATCAGGCGCATGAACCTGTCAAAGACTGGCACCTTACCAACCAGCCCGTTGAGCCAGTCAAATACGGCTTCGTCCGCGGATATGAGTGCTGAAATGGCTAACCCCTTTCCCAAGGCTACGTGTGATCGCCTGAAAGAAGGTCATTTCCTTAAGAGCGTCGAGCCCACGAGGGTTTCCTTTGTCAGTGGAGCCACAGATCCCGGCGTTCACCACTGAAGACACCAAGAGTGTAGCGACGAGAGCGCCGATGGCACCGGCCATGAAGGTGGCAAAGGATTCTGTCTCTCCGAAGAAGACCTTGACTTCGCCAACGGTTCTGACGAGGGGCTCGGCATTGCGGTCGCCGGTGGCATAGAACCAGACAAAGGCTCCTACTATCGCGAGTGCGCCGAAAAGATAGCAGAGGGATGGTTTCTTAAAGAATGTTAGCCCCCTCAGGTCGGCGCGCGCCGCTGCTATCTGCAGTACGCCCAGGGAGGAGAAAAAGACAAGCGGCAAATATTGCCACAAGTAGTCCCCGAAAGCACTAGCCATTATTCACTCGTCTTGCTTGAATGTCCATGTCTAAGCCCTCGGCCTCCAAGTCCATTTCACGTTGGCGAAGAAATTCCAAAGCGTAGCGGCTCCTATGGCAATGATCTCGGAAACTATGTAATGGATACCCGCAATCTTGAATACCATAGAAAACACAGCCAAATTGATAGCCCAGCCGACCAAACTGACCATGTTGAACTTGACTGCCCGGATCAGTAAAGACTTCCGGCCCGGGACGCGTCGATCTCTGAAAGTCCAGATTTCGTTCAGCATAAAATTGGTCAGAATCGAGATCTCATAACTGAGCGCCACTGACACGATTTCATCCATGCCAGCGACCTGCACAAAAAGCGCCAGCAATCCCAGGTTGACCCCAGCTCCGCTGGCCCCGACCATGCCGAATTTCACAAATCTCTTGATATCGCCTTCGAACCACGCCAAGCGGCAAAGGTGCTTGACGAAGTTCAGCTGCTCCCTGAAGGTTAGATTGCTCTTCCCTCTTTCCCTCTCTTTGAAGGTGTAAGGGACTTCCGCTATCTGACTGGCATTTCCTCTGACCAGCACCTCTAACAGAATTTTGTATCCGGTGGGGGTGAGCACCGCGCCGTCTATGACCTTCCTCTTGAACAGGAAAAAGCCTGCAATGGGGTCCTTAATCTCTCTGGTTGAGGGGAGCAGAATGGTTGCGAGCAGCCTTGCGCCTTTGGAAATCACTTCTCTCTTCGTGCTCCAGCCTTCGATGCTGCCGCCTTCAATGTAGCGACTTGCGATCGCTACATCCGCTCCTCCTCTTATAGCTTCCAACAGAGCGGGAATTGCCTCCGGCGGGTGCTGCAGGTCGGCATCTATCACCCCTAGGACTTGCCCCCTCGCCTGGTCAAATCCTGCAACCGCTGCCGAAGCCAGACCACGCTGGCGCGTGCGCACAATCACTTTGAGCGGGTATTGGGAGGAGAGGCTCTGCGCTACCCCTGAGGTGCCATCGGGGCTGTTGTCGTCGACCACGATGAGCTCATAGCTGTATTTCGATAGAGCTTGATGTACTCTCTCCACCAGAGGCGTTATGTTCTCCTTCTCGTTATAGGTGGGCGCTATTAGTGAGAGTTCAACGGCCGGTCCTGAGTTCGCCGAAGGGTTTGACGCGCTCTGCTGTGCCATTCTCAAATTCCTGAAGCAGACGCCCGGCAGTGAGGAAATAGCTGGCTTGAGATGCGAACGCAGCTAATCAATACTGCCCTCGATGGGTCTTTCAGGCTCTGACCATCTTGGCGTAGGCTGGGGTGCACCAGTGGAGATACTTCTTGTTCTTGCCGCACTCCACGTCGAAATAGAGCTTCTGCAGCTCTTTGGTCAGCTTTCCTATGGTGCCTTCCCCCACCTTGCGGTGGTCGATCTCAACCACTGGCGTTATATGAGCCGCCGTGCCTGTTAAGAAACACTCCTCCGCCAAATATAGCTCACTGCGGTCAACATGCCTTTCTATGGTCTCTGTGCTCAGCTCATTCCTGGCCAGTTGTATAACGGTGTCCCTGGTGATTCCCATAAGGATTCTATCGTGGCAGGAGGGTGTAACCAACTGTCCATCAATGACCAGGAAGATGTTCTCGCCGCTGCCCTCGGACACATGCCCATCTGAGGTGAGCATGATGGCCTCGTCGAAGCCATTTTCGATAGCCTCGGTTTTTGCAAGAGCGTTATTTACATAAAGTCCAGTGATCTTTCCCCGTGGGGGTATCATGTTGTCGTCGATCCTTCGCCAGGATGAAACAGAGCATTTGATGCCCTTGGCAGCATCCAAGTAGGGCCCGAATGTTGTAACCATTATCAGGAAGTCGTCTTCGAGGTCATGCAGTCTGACTCCCAGAGCTTCCGAGCTCTTGTAGGCCAGTGGGCGTATATAGACATCCTCTCGATATCCTGAATTCTGGACAAGCTCGATGGTTAACTGGCAGAGTTCATCTATGGAGTAAGGAAGGTTGATCTTAAGCAGCTTGCAACTGTTGAGCAGCCTCTGGTAGTGTTCTGGGCAGCGGAAGATATATATCTGCTCCTCCTCAGGGTTCCAGTTCCCTCGAATTCCTTCAAAGCAGGCGGTCCCGTAATGAAGGGCGTGGGTCATGATGCCTATCTTTGCTTTTGAGAGGGGAACGAACTGATTCTGGAAAAAGGCGTAAGGCGGCATCGGTCTACTCCTCCAAACTCATTAATATCTCGCAAAAACCTTCGCTTAAGCTCCCTCCACTTATAACTGGTACAAAGTATAACCAGCTTCGGCGATAAACACAAGCCTTGGACGCTCCCTTGAATCGGAACTTCTTTGGTGCTAGCATAAACTAAGGCTTTGATAATAAGATGGGATATGTAAGGGTTGGCTGAGTTATACGATGCAATGGTAGCAGGAGCAGGGCCCGCAGGCAGTTACTTTGCCTACAGGCTTGCTAAACTGGGATATCGGGTGATCGTCTTTGAGCGACGCCCAAAGATAGGCGACGCGGTTTGTTGCACCGGCATTGTGGGTAAGGAGTGCTTCGATCGGTTCCCCATTGCCAATAATGCTATTTTGAGTCAGGCAAGTTCTGCTAAGTTCTTTTCTCCCTCGGGAAAGATGATCAGCCTGCGCAAGGAAACAGTCCAAGCCTATGTGGTCGATCGTGCTGCTTTTGATGATGCTCTGGCTCGCCGAGCGCAAGATGAGGGGGCAGATTACCTCCTGTCAGCTCGAGTGGATGATATTGCTTCGGCGGATGGCTGTGTTAGGGCAGGGGTTGAGTATGGTGGGAGGATGACCAGTTTCGACGCCAAAGTCGTAGTTATTAGCAGTGGATTTGGAGTCTCACTGCCCAAGAGGTTAGGGTTAGGGGACATCAGTGACTTCGCTCTAGGGGCCCAGGCAGAGGTGGATGCTACGGGTGTGGACGAAGTCGAGGTCTATTTTGGTCAGAGTATAGCTCCAGGCTTTTTTGGCTGGCTTGTTCCTACTTCACCGGGCAAGGCGCTGGCGGGCCTGCTTACACGGCGCAGCCCAGGACCGTATTTGAAGAATCTTCTTGCAAGGCTCTTTGTTGAGGGCAAGATAGCTTCGCCTGAGGCTGAGTTCTCTTACGGGGGCATTCCACTGACACCGCTGCCCAGGACCTATGGAGAGCGGCTGGTGGTTGTTGGCGATGCGGCGGGCCATGTTAAGCCTACTACGGGCGGTGGGATCTACTACGGGCTGCTGGGTGCTGAAATGGCTGCTGATGCTGTCCATGAGGCGCTACGCGCGGGTGATCTCTCAGCAAAAAGATTGGCTCGCTATGAGCGGAATTGGAAAAGAATGCTGGCCAGGGAGCTGCAGATAGGGTACTTCGCCCGAAGATTATATGAGAAGCTGAGCGACAGCCAAATCGAGCACATATTCGATCTTGTCCAGTCAAACAATATACATGAGGAGTTGCTCCAGTCTCCGGATTTCTCTTTCGATTGGCACGGAGAGTCCGTCCTGAGAGCTCTAAGGCATAAGACTCTAGGCAAGACTGTTCGGGCGATGACAAAATTTATTCTACGTTTTTAGAACGCTGAACAATCTTATGGGATGGTTTGACAGAAGGGTGGGACGCCGGGTGCAGGCATCTATGGCGTCGTACATAAGAAGCGAGGGAACCTGTGTATCAGAAGACGGTCCTGGATAACAAGTTGCGAATAGTCTCTAGCGCTATGCCTCATACCCTATCGGTCTGTATCTGCATCTTCCTCGGGACCGGGTCAAGGTATGAGGTGGCAGAGCAAGCGGGATTATCCCATTTCGTGGAGCACCTTTGCTTCAAAGGAACAGAGCGACGGCCTACGGCAAAGGAGCTGTCAGAGACGATCGAAGGCGTTGGAGGCGTCCTCAACGGGGGAACGGACAAAGAGTTGACGGTCTACTGGGCCAAAGTCGCTCGCCCGCACTTCCTGCTAACTTTGGATTTGCTGGTGGACATGCTTCGTAACTCCAAATTCGATCCTGTGGATATGGAGAACGAACGTAAGATCATTATCGAGGAACTCAACATGTCCATGGATTCCCCCCAGAGCCGTGTGGATATGCTGATCGACGAGGTGATATGGCCAGCCCAAGCCCTGGGACGTGATGTTGCCGGGACCAAGGAAACGGTTACCGCCATCGATCGTAACATGATCCTCGACTACCTATCCACCCACTACCTCCCCGGTAACACTGTGGTCGGCGTAGCTGGGGACATCAGTCATGATGAGGTAGTTGACTCGGTAATGGCGGTTCTTGGTGACTGGCCTGATGGAGTGCCTGGTTCCTGGTTTCCTGCGGATAACGGTCAGGACGCGTCCCGCCTTGTAGTCGAGCCACGGAAAACGGAGCAAGTGCAGCTCTGCCTGGCAGTGCGTGGAATATCGCATATGCATCCCGATCGCTTTATACTCGATCTCTTGAACTTGGTCCTGGGCGAGGGGATGAGCAGTCGTCTTTTCCTGGAAATCCGTGAGCGACGGGGACTTGCTTACGACATCCATAGCAATGTCAGCCATTTCCATGATTCGGGCTCGGTCAATATATGTGCCGGGGTCGACCCGAAGAGGGTTGAGGATACTATCGAAGCTATCCTGATGGAGTTGGTGAAGCTAAGAGAAGACCAGGTGTCAGAGACTGAGATTACTAAGGCTAGGGAACTGGGCAAGGGGCGCCTCATGCTACGCATGGAGGATACACGCAACGTAGCTGGGTGGATGGGGGGGCAGGAGCTGCTTATGGGACATATCCGCACTGTGGATGAGGTAATTTCCATATTAGATGCTGTTACCGCTAGCGACTTGCAGCGGGTAGCACGAGAGCTGTTTGTTGCCAATAAGCTTTGTCTTGCTTTGGTTGGGCCTTCTTTCAAAGAGAGACGTTTGCAAAGGCTGCTCAAGCTTTAGGGCTGTCGGGGAGAGTAACCCTCAGTCGACGAGCTTCGGCTGAATTCAACGCGGTGGAATTACGACCTCGACTCCAGCCACATTGTGGCTTATCTCGAATCGAGTGTCCTCTTCAGGGGTGCGGCGGTCAAAGTGAAGGTTCAGCGTCTTGTTGCCTATGCGAAGGTTTTGCACCGAGGCGTGCTGGAGCCAGTTGGGCAGCCTGGGGCTCAGGTAAATGCGTTTGGCAGCGGCATCCACTTGAAGGCCGAGCATCGATTGGAACAGTAGAAAGACACTGCCTGCCGCCGAGGCCTGGGGGCTGCAACTAGCCGGGTACACTGCAGGAATGGAGTATGCCTCTCTGTCGCGATGGAATCCCCCCAACAACTCGGGGAGGCGGTTGTAGCTGAAGAATGCGCTGGCGTCGAAGAGTTGGGAGGTTATGTCCTCGACCTCCCAATGGTAACCATAGCGTTTCATGCCGGCAACGATGAGCGAGTTATCATGGGGCCATACACTCCCATCGCGGTAGCTCATCGGGTTGAACATGAGGTCTCTGCTGCTCAAGGTGCGGATGCCCCAGCCGCAGGCCATCTCGGCGCTGGTGAGGCGGGTGACCACGTATTTTGCCTTCTCCTCATCGATAATGTTGCAAAAAAGGCAATGCCCTACATTTGAGCTCAGGGTTTCCACGGCTTTTTTCTGGGAATCGAGCGCATGGGCGAAGTAGCGCTGCTCTTTCAGCCAGAAGTCGCGGTTGAAGCCCGCTTTCAAGGCTCGTGCCCGCTGGGTCAAGCTGCGGGCAAGTTCCGTTTCCCCTTTCCTCTTGAGCAGCTCTGCCATCTCCTTCATCGCTCTATAGGCATATCCCTGAACCTCAACCAGGGCTATCGGTGGAGCTACCGGTGTGCCATCGGGGTAGGATATTGCTCCCCGGCTGTCCTTCCACCCCTGATCCCTGATTCCCCCCGTTGAGCGGCTGAGGTATTCCAGATAGCCATCTCCGTCGATGTCGCCGTAGCGATTCATCCATTCCAGGGCGAGCTTGGCTGCGGGGAGTATCTCGCGGAACAGGTTATCGTCATCAAGCCACTTCATACTCTCGGCGAAGAGGATGAGGAACAGGGGGGTTGCATCAACGCTGCCGTAGTAGGCGGAGTGTGGTATCTCACCTGTTCTCGCCAGCTCTCCCTTACGCATCTCGTAAACAATCTTTCCAGGCTCCTCGTCGCGCCAGGGTTCGACTTTGGTCCCCTGATGTTTTGCCAGATGGCGCAGGGTATGGATTGCTATATTGGGATTGAGCATTAGTGTTTGCAAAGAGGTGATTAAGCTATCGGGGCCAAAGACACAGCAAAACCATGGTATCCCGGCAGCAGGCACCTGGCCTTCAGGGGTTTGCTCCAGGAGCAGGCGCAGGTCGAGTATGCTGCGTTCCAGAAGGCGGTTGAAACACTGGTTGTCGGTCTCTATCTTGGTACACTGGCCGAGCCAATCTTGATAAGACTGGTGTAATCCCGCAAGCCCGGGTTCGAAGGGGCTAACCTCGGTGACAGGCTCGCCCTCGGCGACGAGGATATGGAAGGTGAGAGGGAGAGGCGTCATCGGTTCCAGATTCAGATTCCACGTCACTGTAGCACTTGGAGGGCGAAGAAGAGTCATCTTGATAACATCTGTGGCCTCAGGAAGGAAGGTGCTGGGTCTCTGCAGCAAGAGGCGGGTAGCTCCTTCTACTTCCACCTGAGAGGGTATGGTGTCAAAGACGATCTCAGTGCTCCGCTTCAGCCCATCGAGACCCGAATAGCCAAACTCCAGGCGGGAATCGGCAAACACAGGTTGGGTAATGGTGCCTCGTTTCTCTCGCTCAAGGCCTCTGACCTCGAAGATGTCCCGGAAATCACTGCCGAAGACCAATGTCAGCTCCAAGGGCACTGGGAATGGATTGTAGTTATGCAGGGTGATGCGCTCCTGCAGCCCATCTTTGAGGAAGCGGCTGCGGTGGATGCTGATCGTCCGCGCCCGAGCAGCGTCGCCATCGGGGAGCTCTATGGTGGGGCTAGCGAGTTGAATATCGCAGGCATAGTTCTGCTGGCTTGAGGAGGCCATGAGTCGCGGCTTCTGACTGTTGATGGTCAGGTCGAAGATCGAGAGGTAACGCGTATCGCGATAGTACAGGCCAAGCCGGCGCCGTCCCTCGGGCATGTCCCCCAACTCATCGCTGACCAGCACGAGCTCGTTCTCTTTGAGCACAAGTTGGTCCACTCTGCCCTCCCTCGCGGCAGAACCCATTCGGCACTTGGTCTATTACGACAAAGAGTCGTAGCTGCGGCTGCTGCCGCAGCTACGATTCCCTGACATGGGCACCAATAGCACTTTGCGGTTGTGCCAGTTTGGAATTCTTGATCCCTGCTAGTACATCCCTTCCATGCCACCACCTGGCATTGGCGGCATTTTCTCTTTCTCCGGTATATCGGTGATCAGCGATTCTGTTGTCAGGACCATGGCGGCGATGCTGGCAGCGTTCTCCAATCCGGCGCGAGTTACCTTGGCCGGGTCGATGATCCCGCGCTGCACCATGTTGGCGTAGTCATCCCTCTCAGCGTCGTAGCCGATCCCCTTCTTGCTCTTCTTGACGAAGTCTACTGCCACCGATCCCTCCTTGCCAGCGTTTGCTGCAATCTGGCGCAGCGGCTCCTCAAGGGCGTGCTTCACGATGTTTACGCCAGTTGCCTCATCACCGGTGAGTTTGATTTTGTCAAGGGCGGGGATGATGCTTACCAGGGCGACTCCGCCGCCGGGCACTATACCCTCTTCCACGGCGGCACGAGTAGCGGAAAGGGCATCCTCTACGCGATGCTTCTTCTCCTTGAGTTCGACCTCGGTAGCGGCACCGACCTTAATAACTGCTACTCCACCTGCCAGCCGAGCCAACCTCTCTTGTAGCTTCTCGCGGTCGAAATCTGAGGTTGTCTCATCGACCTGGGCCTTGATCTGCTTGATTCGCCCCTGGATGTCCTCATCCGAACCCTTGCCCTCGATAATGGTGGTATCATCCTTATTCGAGGTCACCTTGCGGGCGCGACCCAGGTCATCAATGGTAGCTGAATCGAGTTTCCTGCCTATCTCCTCGCTGATCACCCTGCCCCCAGTGAGGATGGCGATGTCTTCAAGCATAGCCTTGCGCCTATCGCCGAAACCTGGTGCCTTGACTGCGAGGCAGCTTATCGTCCCTCTGAGTTTATTGACCACCAACGTGGCCAGAGCTTCTCCATCTATATCCTCAGCGATAATCATGAGGGTCTTCGTCACCTGAAGCACCTTCTCCAACACGGGCAGTATATCGGAAACAGCGGAGATCTTCTTATCGGTGATCAGGATGTAGGGGTCCTCAAGGGCAGCTTCCATACGTTCGGCGTTGGTGATGAAGTAGGCGCTTACATACCCACGATCGAATTGCATCCCCTCTACGTACTCTTCCTCAAACTTTATGCCTTTGGACTCCTCCACCGTGATTACACCATCCTTGCCCACCTTCTCCATGACATCGGCGATGAGGTCTCCGATCTCCTTATCGGCTGCGGAGATAGCCGCTATCTGAGATATCTGCTCCTTCCCTGCAACTGGGGTTGATAGTTTTTTGATCTCCTCTACGGCTACGGCCACGGCTTTTTCAATGCCTCTTTTCAAGGCCATGGGGTTTGCCCCTGCTGCCACATTCTTCATGCCTTCATGCAGCATAGCCTGGGCAAGTACCACCGCTGTTGTGGTGCCATCTCCAGCGATGTCATTGGTCTTGGTGGCCACCTCCTTTATCAACTGCGCGCCGATGTTCTCGAAAGGTTCCTCCAGATCGATCTCCTTAGCAATGGTAACCCCATCGTTTGTAATGGTGGGTGGTCCCCATTTCTTGTCAAGGACTACATTGCGCCCCTTGGGTCCCAGGGTTATCTTCACTGCCTGTGCCAGGGCATCGATCCCCTTTTTCAGTGAGCGCCTGGCATCTTCGTCATATGATATCTGTTTGGCCATTTATTCTCTCCTCTCTCTGATTAATGTAGGACTGTCTCCTCACTTGCTCGTCTTAGCCAGTATATCGCTTTCGCGTAGGATTAGATATTCCACGCCTTTCTCTTTCCACTCGGTGCCCGCATACTTGGCGTAGATTACCTTGTCGCCCTTTTTCACCTCCATCTCGATCCGCTTGCCGTCCTCTCCCAGCTTGCCGGGCCCCACTGCCACAATCTCGCCCTCCTGTGGCTTCTCCTTGGCAGTATCAGGCAAGACAATGCCACCCTTGGTGACTTCCTCCCTGACGATGGGCTTTACAATGACCCGATCAGCCAGGGGTTTCAGGTTTGTTGCCATCTCCACGCTCCTTCTCTCAATGTTTCTCTTCCTATTGTGAACCTGTAATTAGCACTCTCCATTTGAGAGTGCTCATTTACTCTAAGATAACGTAGGAATGCCAGAAGCGCAAGTCTACTGAGAGCTATCTACGGCTATTGACAGCAATTAGCAGCTTACCGTGGCCTTCTAGCTCCTGTTCTCTTCTGCCTTTAACCTGCTGGCTTTGATATTCCCTATTAACGTGGGTTTAGCCCTTGGAGGCGCCTACCGCGTTAGGGCAATTGGCGAATATCGTCGATTTATGTTGGCGCCGGCAGGCGGCATCTGTTACATCGACTGTCTCTCTGTTGATATGATCCCGTTATCAATCAGAAACTGTATGATTTCGGCAGCAGCAGCGTGTGGTAGCTTCTGTATTATCTTTGAACTCTTCTGCTGGACGCCGCCTGAAATGATGAGCTTTATTCTTTCCGCTGGGGGTAGGCTGATGTCGATCGCGGCGGTTTTCTTCAGCCTGGGTTTTGGCTGAGAAATGCCCAGAGGGACAACCGTTGGCTCGATATCTCTCACATCTATTCCTATTGCCCTGGCATCAAGTTTGGTTATCTCTTTCTTGAGGCCAGCTAATATGGTTCGAAGCGGTGGATAGATAGGTTTGCATAAAACGGTTTCAACCGTGAACACTGCTGGCAAGGGGCTCTCCACAATTTCTCTGTCACCACCCTTGAGACGCCGATGAACGATGGCAGTATTTGTGTCAGCAAAGATATCTATTCTGGTAACGCCTGTTACCAGGGGTAAGTTCAAGGTTTCCGCTATGCCTGCTCCGACAAAACCATTGCCCTCATCCGTCGACTCGTTGCCACACAAAACGAGGTCATACTGGACTCTAGCGATCTGCTTTGCCAGGATAACGGAGGTTGAATGCACATCCAGGTTATCGAAGGCCTGGTCACACAGATGTACTGCTTGATCGACTCCCATTTTCAAGCAACTTCTTAATACCTCTTCTGCCCTGGGCGGGCCCAGCGTAATCGCTGTGACTTCTCCCCCGCTCTTCTCCCTGATTTCAATTGCTTCGCTAACGGCTACCTCATCTATGGGGTCCATTATGTAGCGGATGTTCTCAAGACTATTGGTTCGTATGTCGAATCTAACAATTGTCGAGTCTGGAACCTGTTTGACGCAAACAACGGTTCTCATTTTCCTGCTCGAGTCTAATCCCCCCTGCCCCCTTTACAAAAGGGGGAGGTTGGAACCCTCTCTACCACCCCTACAAAAACGGGGAAGGGGAAGTCCCCCTTTCCTAAAGGCGGATTGAGGGGGATTACGGCAGTTTCAACCAGTCGGCTTGATTATCTCGCGCAACTGCTTTGTCAGCTCCGGTATTACTTCCTGCATATCTGCAACAACCATCAGGTCAGCCATCTTAGCTATTGGGGCGTTTCGATCGGTGTTGATTGATACCATGAACTGTGAGCCCTTTATGCTAAGAGTGTGATGGAAAGCGCCTGAGATCCCACACATAAGGTAAAGTCTGGGGCATATGGTTTTCCCCGTTAACCCGATTCTCCTTTCGTCGGCTATCCAGCGTTCATCGGTGGCACGCCTGCTTCCGCCGATCGAGGCACCCAGAACGCGGGCCAGTTCCTCCACTGCGCTGAGGTTTTGGGCACTGCCCAGCCCTTTGCCAACACCGATGACTATTTCAGCTTCGCTGACGCAGACAGCACAGGGATCGGCTTTCAGATAATCGACTACCCTGGTTCTGCTAGTCCTGGGATCTATTCGTATCCTGGCTTCAACAATGCGGGTATTCTTCGCCTCTTTGGCCTTTTGCAGACTTAGCGCCTGTGTATCGATAGTGGCTATGAGCGGCTTTCTGAGCGGGGCGACCGTAGCTTGAGCATTTCCGCCGTGTAGGCTTCTGCGCGCAGTTAGCTTCCCCTCTCTATCCACTTCTATTTCAGTATAGCGAGCTACCAAAGCCGCTTTGAGCCTTGCGGCAAGCCTGGGCGCGAGATCGTTACCTATAGTGGTTGCTGCTAACAGAATGATAGATGGCCTGTCCGACTCAACCAGTTGTGCCAGAACATTGACATAAGCCTCACCGCCGTACGCTTCCAAAGGCTTATCTTGGACAACAAGGGCTTTGTCTGTTCCGTAGGGACCGAAGTACTCAGCGAGGCATTTGACTTGATGGCCAATGATTACTGCGCATGCCTCTTCGCCAAGCTTATCGGCGAGGTTTCTGCCCTCAGCGGCAAGCTTGAGACAGCCCTCCTCTACCTTGCCTTCCTTGTGTTCGGCGAAGAACCAGACTCCTTTGCCATCCTTTTCCCGGGTTATAGTCTGCTCATTTTGCGACATGTCCGTAGCCGTATCGACAATGGTATCTCACTGCCGGAGTGGACAATACGACAGGGACAACCTCACAAACGGCCATCTAACAACCGAGGGTTTCACTAATGCCAACCGTTGTAGAAGGACTGCCCCTGTTCGGTGACTTCATATTCTGATTTTACATCATCTACGTATTCTGTGCCACCTCCGTATCTTAGATGAGCCTCCCCACAAAGTGTCCATCACGGTTGGCACTGCCCATGTCGTGGGGGTTTCGGGCGTCCCCTACCTTGTAAAGCTCCTTGACCTTACCTTCAAGCTTGTTGTAGAGCTCGTCATTCGGTGTTTTTCCGGTTATCAGCACTACTGTATCCACATCTGTAATTTCCTGCATCTGCATGGTGTAGGTGTTGATCTCCGTGACAGTCTTGCCCGCTATCATCACAATGAATGTGCTGGCGCTGAGCACAACCCCTTTATTGAGCAGCCTGGGAATTGTGTGCATGCTGGTCTGGTCCTTTATCTGGTCTATTCCGCCTATCATAGGAATAGGCGTTATCAGCCTCACCTCGCAGCCCTGATCTGCCAGCATCTCGGCGACGCCGATGGCCGTAATATCGCATCTACCGTCAAAGATGAAGGCTTTCTTGCCGAAGTTTGTGTCCCCGCTGGCTATTCTCCTGACTATCTCGTCGGCGGTACAGACATTCTTCTCTTGCCAGCCCATGGTTTCCATGTGGCTCATGCCGGTGTAGCCGTTGCGCATCCAGGTGGCGCCGGTGGCTACCACCACCGCATCGGGCTTCATGTCCAGGACCATCTGTGCCGTCACCTCGGTGCCGGTAACCACCTTCACACCTGCCTGCGGGAGCTGTATCTTCTGCCACCTGATGAGGCCTCCCACCTCCTCCCTGCCCGGCAGCTTCTCTGCCAGCAGGGCCTGTCCTCCCAGTTCGTCTGCCTTCTCATAGAGGGTGACGTCATGGCCCTTCAGGGCGGCCACTCTGGCGGCCTCCATTCCCGCCGGTCCTCCTCCAACTACCACCACCTTTTTCTTCGTGGGCGCAGGCTTGATGCTGTCGATTCCCCAGCCCCACTGCTCCATGCCCACAGTGGCGTTCACGATGCACCTTATGGGCTGGCCGTCCATCATGTATTTTACGCAGTTCTGGTTGCATCCGTGGCAGGGGCGGATATCGTCCAGCCTTCCCTCCCGGGCCTTGTTGGGTAGCTCGGGGTCGGCGATCAGGGGCCTGGCCATCGCCACCATGTCGGCCTTGCCGTCAGCGAGGGTGCTCTCCGCTATCAGGGGGTCGTTAATCCTGCCTACAGCGATTATGGGGATATTCTTCACTACCTCCTTGACCTGCTCCACGGCATAAAGCTGATAGGCAGGGGGGAGATACAGTGGGCCGAAGTACATGTGCATTGTCTGAGTTTCCCTGGCGATACCGCAAAACATGTAGTCGACCTTCTTGTCCGCGTCCAGCCACTTGGCAAGCTGTACCGCTTCCTCGGGGACAATTGAGCCTGGCAGCAGGTCATCGACGGTCAGAGTGTAGCCTATGGCCATCTTGTCCCCGACGACCTGCCTGGTGACGTCGATCAACTCCATGGCCAGTCTGGCCCGGTTCTCCAGGGAGCCTCCGTATTCATCGGTGCGCTTGTTCATGGTGGCCGAGAGGAAATCGCACGCAACTCCAGAATGGTCGTGGATGTCAATGCCATCGAATCCGGCGTCCATGATATTCTGGCAGCAGATGGCGTGGTATTCAAGATTTCGCTTGATGTCATCTTTGGTCATCGGCTCCCACATTTGATCGGCAAAGTTGCAATCCGGAACCAGTGATGGCCCGCGCTTGTTCCCCAGGGTTATCGAGTAAACCTGGAAGCTGCACCTGGCGCCGTATTCATGAATACCTTCAGCAACCCTCTTGAAACCGGGTATTATCTCCTTCTTCCACAGCCAGAAGTGCCTGTCGTAGTGCCCCCCATTCGCCCTCATGAAGATAATATCACGAGGCTCGGTGTATCCCACGGACATGGATACCCATCCTGCTCCACCCTTTGCCTTCTCGATCATGTAGTAGATCCACTCCTCGGTGGGCAAGCCGAGCTCTGCCATCAGAGGGCTGTGGGGTCCGCACATTATCCTGTTCTTCACCGTGAACGGGCCGATTTGTATCGGGGTGAACAGGTACCTGAACTGCTGAGCGCTCATTAAGACCTCCTTCTCTTAGTATTTGTATGAATTGAGCAGATTATATAAACAGCGCCAGGCGCTGGCGAAGCTGAATATATCACCTCGACTGGACTTAGTCAAGCCGATTGTCCTTTATTCCATCAAGAGATATGAGGAAAAGCTTCTTCCGCCGCCCTGATGGTGGTCTCAATGTCTTCTTCGCTGTGTGCCAGGGAGACAAAGGCTGCTTCAAACTGCGACGGCGCGAGGTAGATCCCACGTTCTAACATGTGATGGAAGAAACGGCCATACGATTTGGTGTCCGAGGCGAGAGCCGACTCATAATCCGTCACCTCCCGGTTGGCAAAGAACAGGGTCAGGATAGAGCCTACCCTGGATGCGAATACAGGTACCCGTGATTGGGCAGCCAAACCGGTCAGCCCATTTTCCAAGGCACTCGCCCTCTCTTCTAATCGCTCATAGATTCCGGGCTGGCCTAGAACCCTTAGCGTCTCTATGCCGGCTGTCATTGCCAGCGGATTGCCCGATAGAGTCCCCGCTTGATACACCGGGCCAAGAGGAGCAATCATTTCCATTATCTCTCTCTTGCCGCCGTATGCTCCGACCGGCAAGCCTCCACCAATGATCTTGCCCAAACAGGTGAGATCGGGCGTGACCCCGTAGAGGGCTTGAGCGCCGCCGTAAGCCACCCTGAAGCCGGTTATTACCTCGTCAAAGATGAGAAGGGCACCGCTGCTGCCAGTCATCTCACGCAGGCCTTGAAGAAATCCAGAGCGCGGTGCTACCACTCCCATATTGGCTGCAACAGGCTCGACAATAACGGCTGCTATCTCCCTGCCGAAAGCGGTGAAGAGCTGCTCCACTGCCTTCAGATCGTTATATGGGGCAACCAGCGTATTCTGAGTGTAGGCCGCAGGCACCCCCGGGCTGTCGGGCAATCCCAGGGTTGTTACGCCCGACCCCGCTCTCGCCAGCAGTCCATCGGAGTGGCCGTGGTAGCAGCCGGCAAACTTCACGATTTTGTCTCTTCCAGTGAATGCTCGTGCCAGACGCAGTGCGCTCATCGTGGCCTCGGTGCCTGAGTTGACGAAGCGCACCATCTCTATGGAGGGCACAGCCGATGTTATCAATTTAGCGAGGGTGGTTTCCTGCTCGGTAGGGGCACCGAAGCTGGTGCCGCCTTCTACTGCCTGCTTGAGAGCGGAGGCGACCTCTGGGTGAGAATGTCCAAGTATTATTGCACCCCAGGAGCAAACGTAATCCAGGAATTCATTACCATCTTCGTCGTATAGCCTGGCTCCCTGTGCCCGCTTTATGAACAGCGGCTGCCCGTCGACCGCCTTGAATGCTCTAACGGGGCTGTTTACTCCCCCGGGCAGGTACTTCTGGGCTTCCTCGAAAAGCTCCCGAGATCGCTTCCCAGGTATTGCCAAGTCGATATCCTCCGCACCAAAGGCATGCTTTCAGCTTTCTTAGTCGGATGCCAGCCAGCGAGCTGCCTCTTTGGCGTAGTAAGTCACGATCATATCAGCCCCGGCCCTTTTTATAGCGGTGATGATCTCCAGGGCCGTCTGTTTCTCATCCAACCAACCATTTCGTGCTGCGGCCTTGACCATCGAGAACTCGCCACTTACGCTGTAGGCAGCCAGCGGGTGATTGAAGGCATCGCGCACCCTTCTGATTACATCGAGATAGGCGAGGGCGGGCTTGACCATCACAATATCTGCTCCCTCAGCGATATCCAGTTCCACCTCTCTCAAGGCTTCGCGCGCATTTGCAGGGTCCATCTGGTAGGAGCGCCGGTCTCCAAACTGTGGAGCGGATTCTGCAGCCTCGCGAAAAGGCCCGTAAAAGGCGGAGGCGTACTTCGCGGCATAGGCCATAATGACGGTGTTGTGAAACCCGCTATCTTCTAAGGCGGCGCGGATTGCCGCAACACGCCCGTCCATCATGTCAGAGGGAGCTACTATGTCTGCACCCGCTTCGGCGTGAGAGAGCGCCGTTCTAGCTATGAGCTCGATCGTCTTGTCATTATCAACGTAATCATTATCTATCACGCCGCAGTGTCCATGACTTGTATATTGGCATAAACAGACATCTGTGATCACTATGAGTTCGGGCACTGCTCTCTTAATCTCGCGCACCGCCTTCTGAATAATACCGTTGGAGGCATAGGCAGCAGACCCCAGCTCATCTTTGGTTTCCGGCAGGCCAAAAAGTATGATTGCCGGGATTCCCAGTCCCAAAATTCCCCCGGCTTCTTGGGGTAGTTGATCGACTGATAGATGAAAACTACCCGGCATTGACTCGATCTCTTTCCTGACCCGCTGGCCAGGGACAACGAAGAGCGGATGGATCAAGTCGTCTATATTGATCCTTGTCTCGCGGACCATCCTTCGCAGGGGCTCTGTGCGGCGAAGACGGCGTAGACGTAGTTGAGGAAAAGGTGACATGTCAGGCCCTCCCAACCCCTTCATATCGTTCGATGATGGCTTGCACCAGACCAGGGATTGTGTGTTCTCTGGCCACCACATCCACCGTCAGCCCTGAATCAACGGCAGCGGCGGCCGTAACCGGCCCGATGCAGGCCACCGTAGTATTATTTACAGATTGCCAGTCTCTACCTAGCAAAGAGATGAGGTTACGCACCGTAGAGGAGCTGGTGAACGTGGTGACGTCTATCTCTCCGTCCATGAGCATCTGCTTCCCTCGGGAGAGCGTTTCCTGGGGCTGTACAGTCCTATACACGGGTATCTCGTCCACCAGCGCTCCGAGGCGACCAAGCCCTTCCACAAGCTCGGGGCGGGCTTCCTCTGCACGCGGTAGCAGAATACGCTTGCCCGGTATATTTTTATCTGCAAGACCTTCTATGATGTTGTCGGAGGTATATTTGTTGGGCACATAGTCAACTGCGAGGCCATGCTGTGCCAAGGCTCTGGCGGTTGCTGGTCCTATGGCACATATCTTGATGCCTTTTAGCTCCCTGGCATCCAGACCTTGCCTCAGCAGGCGGTCCAGGAAGGCGTCGACACCGTTGGCACTGGTGAACATCACCCAAGCATAGTGGGACAATCTGGCCAGAGCATTATCAAGCTCTTGGTAGTCGGGCATTGGCTTAATTGCAATGGTGGGCATCTCAATGGGGTCTGCACCCTGCTGGGCTAGTAGCTTGCTGAGCCTGCTGGCCTGGTGTCTGGATCTGGTCACCAACACGCGCTTACCGAAGAGAGGCTGGTTGTCGAACCAACGTAGCTTATCGCGCAGAGAAACGACGTTTCCGACTACGACCACCGCTGGCGGTGTGAAGTTGTTCTTGGCCGCTTCTGCTGCGATATCAGCCAAGGTGCCAATTATGGTCTGCTGTCGAGGCCCAGTGCCTTCACTAATTAAGGCCACTGGGGTTGTCGGAGGCGTGCCATTTGCGAGCAGTTGCTCGACTATTTTAGGAAGGTGTTCCATGCCCATAAGGAAGACCAGGGTGTCAGCGCAGGTGGCTAGCTTTTCCCATGCGATGCTTGATTCTCCTTTTGCAGGGTCCTCGTGGCCAGTGACTATGGCCATTGACGAAGCAAGACCACGGTGCGTAACCGGTATTCCGGCATAGGCTGGAACTGCCATTGCCGAGGTGACACCGGGGACTATCTCGAAGGGAATGCCCTGGTCTGCTAGAGCTTCGGCCTCCTCGCCGCCACGCCCGAAGACAAACGGGTCGCCACCTTTGAGACGCACTACCGTTTTTCCCTCTTTGGCTTTGCTGACGAGCAGGTCATTTATCTCCGCCTGGCTCATCGTATGGCCACCGGATGACTTGCCAACATATATCTTTTTCACGTCAGGGTGAGCTGCTTCGAGCAATCTGTCATTGACCAGGCGGTCGTACACTATGACATCGGCTTCCTCGATGCACTTCAGCCCTTTCACAGTAATGAGCTGCGGATCGCCGGGACCGGCCCCTACCAGATAGACTTTTCCCTTAGCGGTTCCCTTCATCTACCTCTCTCAGCGATAAGCTCCTGAGCGCCCAATGACAGAAGCCTCTCAGCCAGGAGCTTGCCTATCTTCTCAGGCTCAGCAGGGGAGCCATCTTCAGCAGCGCGTAGAGTCCTGCTGCCGTCGGTACTGGCCACCATTCCCTCCAAATGCAAGCTGTTGTCAGTCACTGTGCCCAGCGCTGCAATGGGGGCACGGCAACCCCCGCCAAGGGCGCTGAGGAAAGCTCGCTCCGCCTGGACACTCTGCCAGGTTGGCTCGTCGTTTACCACAGACAGCAGGGTAGACAGTTCTTGGTCCAAGGCCCTTATCTCAACTGCGAGCGCGCCTTGCCCCGCCGACGGGAGAAAAAGCTCCACCGGTAAGTATTCCGTTATTCTGTGCTCCCACCCCATCCGCAGCATGGCTGCAGCAGCCACTATTATACCCTCAAGCTCGCCTGAGTATAGCTTGCTCAGGCGGGTGTCTATATTGCCCCTCAAGGAGCGAATCTGAATGTCGGGGCGGAAAGCTTTGAGTTGAACGGCTCGTCGTTGGCTCCCGGTGCCCACACAAGCTCCTTGTGGTAGCTCGGAAAGGGGCTTTCCTGACCTGGAAAGGAAGGCATCCCTGGCATCAATCCTCATTCCCACAGCGGCCAACTTGAACTCGGGGCTAAGCTCGGTGGGCACATCCTTCAGGCTGTGCACAGCCATATCTATCTCCCCGGAAAGCAATGCCTCTTCCAGCTCCTTGGTAAATATCCCTTGTCCTCCTATTTGAGCCAGGGATGTTGTACGATCGCGATCACCGCTTGTCTTTATACGCTTGACATGGAATTGCAGGTCGTGATAGCTCTCACGCAATCGCTGCACAACAAGCTCTGTCTGGAGTAAAGCCAGCTTGCTTCCGCGGGAGCCTACAATGATGCTGCTCTTACCCACAAGCCATCCATACAGAACTGGATAAAGCAGGAGTTAAGCCTTGGTGTCCAGGTCAAAGAGTTCCTGCACTGCTCGAATGTGATTATCGCCCTGCCCACCGTTCCTGAGAGAACGAATGGGGTCGTGCAGTATCTTCTTTACAATTGCCTGTGTCATAGCATCTATTGCAGCACGGTCTTCATCAGACATTTGCACTCTGCCTAGAGTTCTTGTGAGCTGGGTACGGCGTATATTTTCGGCCTTGCTCACCAGAGCTGTAATCGTTGGCACTGCCTCCAGTGAGTGCCACCAGGACATAAACTTCGCCACCTCGGCATCAATGATGGTCGTGACCTTCTCCTTTTCCTTCGCTCTTTGTCGATGGTTCGATCCAGAGACAGTTTCCAGGTCATCGATGTCGTAAAGGTGGACGTTTTCGATATCCTTTACCCGGGGATCTATGTCACGCGGCACAGCGATATCAATCAGCACCAACGGGCGAGAGGGGCGACTTCGCATTGCCTCTGCCACAACCGGAGGCTCCAGGATGAAATGCGGTGCTCCACTGCAACTGATGAGTATGTCAGCTTCAATTAAGGGCTCTTGCAAGTGGTGAAAGGGTACAGCCTTGCCCCCGTGCGCAGATGCTAGAGCCAGCGCTTTCTCATAGGAGCGGCTGGCGACTGTCAGGTGAGATATTCCGTGCTTGACCAGTGCCTTTACTGCTAGTTTGCCTGACTCTCCGGCGCTGACAACCAATACCTTACAATTTGAGAGATCGCCAAAGGTTTTCTTGGCCAGGTCTATGGCAACGGAGCTGACGGAAACCGAGTTTCTGCTGATACCTGTTTCAAGGCGAGCCTGCCGACCAACCCTCACCGCCTGCCGGAACAGATTCAGAAGAGGCAGACTGACGAGCCCAGTGCTCTCAGCGTCCTGTAGAGCTTCCCGCACCTGTCCCAGGACTTCGAATTCTCCCAGTATCATGGATTCCAGACCGCAGGCGATTCTGAAAAGGTGGCTCACCGCCATCTCCTCTTGAAACGCATAGAGATAAGGAGAGAGCTCGGATATCGACATATCTCCAAGTTCGCTCAGAAAGTCCTCCACCCCCGTCCTTTCGGAGTAATGCTCGTCTGCCAGTGTATATACCTCGGTGCGGTTGCAGGTGGACAGGATTATTCCTTCCGGCACATGATCAAATAGTGAGATCAAAGCCCCCTTTAGCTGCCAGCTACCCAGGGCTAGCTTCTCTCGAACTTCGACAGGGGCTGTGTCATGATTTAGCCCTACAACCAGAACATTCATTTATCTTTATTCCGAAAATAGATTTATTCCGTTCACCCTGAGCCCCCGCGTACGCGGGGGGCCGTTCATGGTTCGACAAGCTCACCACGAACGGTATCTAGCCCGCTCATGTTCATCATTCGTTGTTCGACACCCGCCCACGAGGGTTTGCTCCCAGGCTTGGGTTAGACTATTTCATTTGCGTAGAAGCTTGGAGAGAAGCTTCTCCTTGGCTTGTTCGAATTCACCTATTCTTAGCATATCGAGCAACGGCTCTAAGTCAAGGCTTCTCTGCCACGCGTCGCTGTCTACATGTATGCCATCTCTTTTGAGCTCCTGGCGTACTTCCGAGAGCAGGAGTGCCAGCGACGCATATTCTGAAGCAAAACCTTGCTCTAGCTCTGTGCGAATCTTCCTCGCTAATGCTGGGCTTCTCCCGCCGGTGGAGACTGCGATACTGACGTCGCCGCGGCGAAGCAGCGACGGGACTATGAAATCTGAGTGCTCCGGCGCATCGGCTACATTGGTCAAGACTCCTCTTTCTCGCCCCTCGCGGGCCACCTTCATGTTGACCTTAGGGTCGTCTGTGGCTGCTATGGCAATCAGGGCATCCTCAAGGTCTCCAGGCTGATAATCTCGCGGTGATATCTGGATCGTTCCCTGTTCCGCCAGTTGGGCCAATCCGTCGCAAACACGGGCGCTTATCACGGTGACCGACGCTCCTTGCTCCACAAGTGCTCTCGCTTTGCGCTCAGCCACCTCGCCGCCCCCCACAACAACGCATTTCCTTCCCTGGACGTTCAAGAAAATGGGATAATATGTTGACATAAACTGTGTCTCAATTGAGTTCGGTGAAGTACCGGACCTTTTCCTTTTTGTACTCCTTAGCAGTATACAACAAGACGTAATTTGATACCTTAGTATCGTTGGAGATTTGTTTCGCTACTGCCTCACATTCGTCCTTGCTACGGCTGTGGATCATGGCAAACAGGTTGTAGGGCCAGTTTGCATTTGTCTGTCTCTGGTAGCAATGGCTCACTGCCTGGCATGAGGCCATCTTATTCCCGGCCTGCTCTATCATGTCTGGGGGCACCGACCAGCAGGACATGGCGTTGCCCAAGAATCCTGCTTTTTGATGGTTGAGCGCAGCCCCGTAGCGGCGCATGATTCCCCGGGCTTGGAGAGACTCCGCCAGCCGCAGTAGCTCATCGGTGCCGATGCCCAGATGGCCGGCTAGCTCATCAAAGGGCCTTTGGCCGAGCGGCAGGTCCGTTTGCAGCTC